>QCUQ01000005.1 GCA_003210655.1 Prochlorococcus sp. AG-679-M10
AAGGAAGATTAATTGGCGACTATGGTCAGAGATCAATAGGAAGAATTACTTCTGCTGATGCAAGTTTATGGTGGCCAATATTATGTTGGTTTTATGTCAACAAGAGTGGTGATCATTCATTTGGTAAAAGCCAAAGTGTTCAGAGAGGGATTCAACTTTTACTAGATTTAGTTTTACATCCAACATTTGAGGGGACACCTGTTCTTTTCGTTCCAGACTGTGCATTTATGATTGATAGACCAATGGATGTATGGGGCGCACCTTTGGAAGTGGAGGTATTACTTCATGGATGTTTAAAAAGTTGCATAAATCTAATGGAATTGAGCCGTGAAGATCACGTTAGTAGATTATTAGACCAAAGACTTATCCTTACCAGTCAATGGGTTGAGGATTTAAGAGGTTTTCTATTAAAACATTATTGGGTTACAAGCCAAACAATGCAAATTTTAAGAAGAAGGCCAACAGAACAATACGGCGATGACCAACATTTTAATGAATTTAATGTTCAACCTCAGGTAGTACCTTCATGGTTACAAGACTGGCTAGAGAACAGAGGTGGGTATTTAATAGGCAATATTAGAACTGGGAGACCTGACTTTAGATTTTATAGCTTAGGTAACTCTTTAGCGTGCATGTTTGGAATTCTCCCATCTGAAGAACAAAGAGCACTTTTTAGACTAGTCCTACACAACAGACAGCATCTCATGGCACAAATGCCTATGAGAATATGTCACCCTCACATGGATATAGAGGAGTGGCAGAATAAAACAGGGGCGGATCCTAAAAACTGGCCTTGGAGTTATCACAACGGAGGTCATTGGCCAAGTTTACTTTGGTATTTTGGAGCTTCTGTTCTTTTACATCAAAAAAGATTTCCTACTGAAGATGTGATTTTAATGGAAGAGATGAGATCTTTGATAGAAGAATCCTATTGGTGTCAACTTAATCAATTACCAAAACAAGAATGGGCAGAATATTTTGACGGACCTACTGGTACATGGGTTGGACAGCAGTCAAGAACTTATCAGACATGGACAATAGTCGGATTTTTATTGATGCATCACTTTCTAAGAGAAAGTAATAATGACTTAGAAATGTTTAATCTTTGAAGACCTTTAAAATAATCCCAAAGTAAGAGATTTATCTATAGGTAAGCAAGCACCAATTCCTAAATAAATAGTTAAAAAAGTTCCAAAAAGAAAGACTGACATCGCAACTGGTCTTCTAAAAGGATTAGAGAATTTATTTACATTTTCAATAAAAGGTAAAATCATTAACCCAAGAGGAATTAATGTTTGAAGAGCAATTCCAAGTAACTTATTTGGAACAACCCTAAGAATTTGAAATACTGGATAGAGATACCACTCAGGCAGAATTTCCAAAGGGGTAGCAAATGGATTAGCTTTGTCTCCCAACATTGCCGGATCTAGGACAGCAAGGCCAACTACACAAGCAATAGTGCCAAGTATTACAACTGGGAAAATATATAACAGATCGTTCGGCCATGCAGGCTCACCATAATAATTATGGCCCATACCTTTAGCTAACTTAGCTCTTAATTTAGGATCAGATAAATCAGGTTTTTTTAAAGTAGACATATACAATAATTCAGAATGTTCAGTTGTTAAAATTATAAGGGTTTATAACGGCCCTGAAATACCTTGTTTACGAATCATAAGAAAATGCATAAGCATGAATACAGCTAGAGACCAAGGTAGAACAAAAGTATGGAGGCTATAAAATCTAGTTAGAGTAGATTGACCAACACTTTCTCCACCTCGAAGAAGTTCTACCATAAAATCGCCAATAATCGGTATTGCAGCAGGAACACCTGAAACTATTTTTACTGCCCAGTATCCAACTTGGTCCCATGGAAGTGAATAACCAGTGACTCCGAAAGCAACAGTTATAACTGCCATAACAACACCCGTTACCCATGTTAATTCTCTTGGCCTTTTAAATCCTCCAGTAAGGTATACCCTAAACACATGAAGGATTAACATTAATACCATCATAGAGGCACTCCATCTATGAACAGATCTGATTAACCATCCAAAACTAACATCAGTCATTAGGTAGCTAACAGAATTATAAGCTTGGGTAACAGTCGGCTTATAATAAAAAGTCATTGCAAAACCTGTTGCAAATTGAATTAGGAAGCATACTAAAGTTATGCCTCCTAAACAGTAAAAAATATTTACATGAGGGGGTACGTACTTGGAAGTTACGTCGTCAGTTATGTCTTGGATTTCAAGTCTCTCTTGAAACCAGTCATAAACAGAAGAGGAATCAGACATCCAAAAAAAAATAGCTTTGATATAAAGAGCTTACTTACAATTCACTTACTTGGTGTTAACACTTAACCCAATGAATTTATCTTTTAACAAATTTTTAATATTTAAAAAATGGATCATAATCATGATGATCTGTATTTTTTCTACCAATTTTTTGTATATTCCAAGCGTTAATGCGCTTAGTGATAGCAAGCAATTTGTACTTGACGCTTGGACGTTAGTAAATGAGGGATATTATGATCCAGAAAGGCTTGATGAAATCCAATGGAAGAGGATTAGACAAAAAACATTACAGAAACAAATTGAAACAAGTGATGAGGCTTATTCTGCAATTGAAGATATGTTGAAACCTCTTGAAGATCCTTTTACAAGAATCTTAAGGCCAAAAGATTATGAACTTCTGAAAACAAGCAATTTTGGAAGCGAAATAAATGGGGTAGGACTTCAATTAGGAGAAGATGAAATGACTAAAGAAATCAAAGTTATTTCAACGTTAGCAGGATCACCTGCCGAAGAAGCAGGGATAATTAGTGGAGATCAAATAGATAAGGTTGATGGAATATCTTGTTCCGATTTAGGTCTTGCAAATACTGCATCAAAACTTAGAGGAGCATCGGGAACAAAGGTTCTTGTTCAAATTAAATCCATGTCTAATGAGACTAAAGAAATTGATTTAGAAAGAAGATCAGTTGACCTTAGACCAGTAAGAACAAAGAGATTGAGAGATGACTCTCATACCATTGGATACTTAAGAATAACTCAATTTAGTGAAAGTGTACCTAAAAAAATTGAAGAGGCTCTACAGGAACTCAAAGATAAAGAAGTTGAGGGAGTAATACTTGATTTAAGAAACAACTCTGGAGGGTTAGTAAGTTCTGGAATAGCAGTAGCAGACTCATTTTTAAGCGAACAACCAATCGTAGAAACAAAAGATAAAAATGGCATTAAGGATGCAATAATTTCTCAGGAAAATACTTTTTATGATGGCCCAATGGTAACTTTAGTAAATAAAGGTACTGCAAGCGCAAGTGAAATCCTTGCAGGATCCCTACAAGATAATAAGAGATCAACTTTAATGGGTGAACAAACTTATGGGAAAGGACTTATTCAGTCTTTAAAAAGTTTAGGTGAGGAAAGTGGTATTGCTATTACTGTTGCTAGTTATTTAACACCTCAGGGCAATAATATTCAGGGTAAGGGAATAACTCCTGATAAGATTTTAGATCTCCCCGAGGCTAGGGATTATGGCAATTCTGAAGATAAATGGGTAAAAAATGCAGAGATATACTTAAACGCTTTGTTTGATGAAAATGAAGTCGAAGAAAAAGTAAATGAATTAGAAAACAAAGACATTAAAAATTAAAAAAATATTTTTTATATAGATAATTTCTAAGTTATGAATAATAAAAGAATTTTTCATGATCCAATACATAAAGAAATAATCATTGATTCAGACAAACCAGAAGAATTAATGATTATGCAGCTAATTGATACTTTAGCCTTTCAGAGATTAAGAAGGATAAAACAATTAGGTGCGGCCTCTCTTCTTTTCCATGGCGCAGAATCAAGCAGATTCACACATTCAATTGGTGTATTCTGTGTTGCGAGGAAGATTTATAGAAAACTAATAGAAATAAAGCCCGGGTTTAGACAAAATAAATTTATACTTTTTGGTGCTGCTCTTTTACATGATTTAGGACATGGTCCCTTAAGTCATACAAGTGAGGTTATATTTTCTCATGATCATGAGTTATGGTCTAAAAATTTAGTTAAGAACTATTCACCTATCACTTCAATTCTTCAGAATTTTGGAACCGAATTACCTAATCAAATTGGAGACTTATTTACAACTAAAAACTTATTCTCAAGACCTTTAAAAACATTAATTAGTAGTGAAATAGATTGTGATCGACTTGATTATTTGCTTCGTGATAGTTACAACACTGGAACAAAATATGGATTAGTAGACTTAGAAAGAATTATTTCAGCTCTTACTTTTTCTCCTGATGGGAATATCGCAATCAAACCAAAAGGAGTGATAGCTATTGAACATTTTTTAGTTCTAAGGAACATGATGTATAGAACTATTTATAACCACAGAATTAATGAAATTTCTACTTGGATTTTAGAAAAAATTATTCAAATTATCAAAAATAATTCCGCAAAAAAAGACTTATGGCTAGATGAAAGCATGCGCAGATGGATATTTTCTCCAAACCAACTTGAGATTAAAGACTTCCTTGCGAATGATGACATAGTTTTTTATTTCCATTTAATGAAATGGAAAGATGAATCTTTTGAACCTTTAGAGACTCTTTGTAAGATGTTTATCGATAGAAACTTACTAAAAGCATCTGATATTAGTTTTCTCACAAAATTAAAAAGGCTAGAAATCTTAGCTTTTGCAAGAAAAAAATGTAAATTTAATAATTATGATTCAGAGATATTTTGCGGAATTAAAGAAAGATCTTTTAAAGGTTTTAAGTCTGATAATTCTCTAAAAATATGGGATGGAACCTATCAAAGCCAATTAGAAAATCAATCAGAATTAATAAATACATTGATGTCTTCGAAGAATACCTCACTAATCATCTATCCAGGCGAGTTTCGAAAAGATATAGAAGATCAGATCGCAATAGAGAGAGCTAATGTATAAATGCAGTTAATTTTAAGAAATATTGCTAATGAATTTATAAAATCACTTTCTTTCAAAAATTTTGAGCTTTATCAAAATTTTTCAGACAAATTAATTACTGTCGAAGCTCCAGTTGCAGCAAATCTAATTACAGAAAATGAAAAAATTAATTCCCACGAATTGGCAAAATTAAAACTTATCCTTGAAAAACAAAATATTATATTTGCAAATATTTATTCAAATAATAGAGAAACAGTCTTAAGTGGAAAGTCTTTAAAAATCAACTCTTCATTTATAAATGTTAAAGACATTAAAAATAAATTACCTCAAGGCCCTTCATGTCAACAAAAGGACATTCTTCACAAAGGGACCGTTAGATCAGGGGATCGAATATCTTCAAATGGTGATCTTTTTATTATGGGTGACGTTAATCCAGGAGCTATTATTTCTGCAAATAATAACATTTATGTTTGGGGGAAATTACTTGGTATCGCATTTGCAGGAAAAAATGGGAATAAAAATGCTTCTATTGCCTCACTTTATCTAAATCCTCTGCAATTAAGAATCTGCGATATTGTAGCGATAGGCCCAAAAGATAAGCCCAAGAATCAATATCCCGAAGTTGCAATTTTGGAAGAAAATAAAATAATTATCAAACCATATCTTTTAAAAAGCAACTTAAAATAAATAAATATTTTGAAATAAATTAATTAATAAGTCCTAAATTTAAGAATTACTTAACTTTTATAAAATTTTACCTTTTAAATCTATCTTATTATTTATAAAATTATTTATTTTTTGTGTCGAAGAATACTCGCACCATATTAATCTGTTCCGGTAAAGGAGGGGTTGGCAAAACCACCCTAACTGCAAACCTTGGCATTGCCCTAGCAAATAGTGGGGCTTCAACAGCTGTTCTAGATGCTGATTTTGGATTGAGAAACTTAGATCTTCTCTTGGGTTTAGAAAATCGTATTATTTATACAGCTCAAGATGTTCTTGATAAGAATTGTCGTCTTGAACAAGCATTAGTTAGACATAAAAAGGAGCCTAATTTAGCTTTATTACCAGCTGGTGATCCTAGGATGCTTGATTGGATGAAGCCTGAAGATATGAAACAAATTAGTAAATTACTCAGTGAGAAGTTTGATTACGTTTTAGTAGATTGTCCCGCGGGAGTTGAAGATGGTTTTAAAAATGCTCTTTCAGCTTGCAAAGAAGCAATAGTAGTTACGAATCCTGAATTATCTGCAGTTCGTGACGCAGACAGAGTCATAGGAATTTTAAATACTTCTGATATCAAGCCAATACAATTAGTTATTAATAGAGTTCGTCCTAATATGATGGCTAATCAAGAAATGCTATCTATAGAAGATGTCCAAAGTATCCTTTCATTGCCTTTGCTGGGTATTGTTTTAGAGGATGAACAAGTAATAATAAGTACAAACAGAGGAGAGCCTCTTACTCTTTCTGATAGTAAATCTCCTGCTAAAAAATGCTATTTAAATGTATCTCAAAGGCTTACAGGCAAAGATATTCCAATTATCGATCCAAAGAAAGAAGGAAAAAGCCTTAAAGATAAATTCATGAGATTAATGCAAACAAAGATTTTTTAAAAAATGATGACTCTCAGAGACCTTATAAACAAATTGCTAGGCAGAGAAACTGCCAGTGCTAATACTGCCAGAGAGAGATTGCAATTAGTTTTAGCTCATGACAGAGTTGACATGAGCTCATTAACAACTGATCTTTTGGATAAAATGAGAAAAGAAATACTTGATGTGGTTGCTAAATATGTTGAGATTGATTTTGAGGAAGTAGCCGTTAGTTTAGAAACCGAAGATAGAATGACTGCATTAGTCGCAAACCTTCCTATCAAAAGAACTCTTACAGGAGAAATTGAATTTAAAAAAAATGATGACACCCTTAAAAAGAAATAAAATTTTAAAAAATCCAAATTAATAAATTATCAAATAACACCTAGCTGTATGTAAAATAAATTAATGCCGGCTTAGCTCAGCGGTAGAGCAGCGCTTTTGTAAAGCGAAGGTCATCAGTTCAAATCTGTTAGCCGGCATTTTTACAATTTCATATTTGATTCCTCTTTCTTGGTCGAAAATAGAAAAATAAAGAGGGATAAAAGAATAATCGGCAAAAATTTTATCTCAAATAGATCGGTTAAAAATGAAGTGAAAGGCTCAAAAATCCAGTAACAAAAAATTTGTGTTAAAAAAATAAAAAATATAAGTAGAAACATCAATATATACCTGGGATTGAGACTTCTCCCTCTCTTATTATTTTCCATTTACCACGATTCACCCAAGAAATTATGGTACTTGCCTTACCACTACATTTTTCCCAGGGAATTGGTCCTAAAATATTAACATTAGGTAAATTAATCGAAATTTCTTTTGCACTATTAGCGGTAGGATAACCTGATAAATTTGCACTTGAGGTCAGTAATGGTCCACTTTCCTTTAAGAGGGATTTAGCCATTTTTGAGTTTGGTATTCGTAAACCCAATGTAAAGTTGCTGGTAGACGAAAATGATCTTCTTTTTTCAGAGCTTGGAATAACTATTGTTAATGGACCTGGCCAATAACAAGAAGCAATATATTTGAAATCATCTAACGCCGATTCATGAACAAAATCATTAAATTGGAAATTTTCAGCTCCCATTAAAATTAAAGGTTTTTTATTATCTCTTTTTTTTATCTTATAAATCATTTCTGAAAACTTTGGTAAGCATCCAATCGCAGGTAAAGTATCAGTCTGAAAAACTATAGGATAACCTCCATTTAGTTTTTCTAAAGCTAATTTTTGATCTATAACGTTCATTTTAATTACTAATCAACAATTTATTTATATCTTCCTAATGTGAATCTTCCAATCCCAGAAAAATCTTTTAATACTTTTATAGAAGTAAATCTGTTTTCAAGAAATAATTGTTTAACTCTGTCACCTTGATCAAAATGATTCTCAATTAATAACCACCCTCTATGTTTTAAAAAAATAGGGGCATTTTTAACTATTTCATTTATATGATCTAGGCCTTCTTTCCCTCCCAAAAGAGCATTTTTAGGTTCGAAGTTCTTTACTTCTAATGGTAATACTTCATAAGTATCTTGCGGAATATATGGAGGATTTACTACTGCTAAATCTATTTTCCCTTTGTAATTCGCAAGAGGGTCCCACCAATTACCATTAATAAATTTTAAATTAGATTTATTAGAATTATTGGCAAAATTTCTCGATGCAATCTCAATTGCGTTTTCATCAATATCAGTTGCAATTCCATTCCAATTTGGATTAGCCAATGCTAAGGCTATGCTAATTGCACCTGAACCAGTACCTAGATCTACAAAGGTTATTTTTTCTTCCTTATTTTGAAATATGCCTGCAATTATTTCAATTACAAGTTCTGTTTCTGGGCGAGGGATAAGAACTTTATTGGAAACTTCTAATTTGAGATTCCTCCAAAAAGAAATTCCACTTAAATGTTGTATGGGTATAGACGTTTTAAGATGTTTATCCCAAAAAATCTCGAGCAAATCTAAATTTATTTTTAAATTAATATTTTCATCAGATTTTATTTTAAGTAAGTTTAAATCTTTATTTGATAATCCAGCTAATGAATCAATCAGAAGATTGAGAGAATTGTTATCTCCTCCTTTCAATATTTGTTTTTTTTTCCACAATGAAAATTCTTCAGCAGAAATTACAAACATTAAATAATCAACTTAGCGTTTTGGGCCAAGTTTACCCTTACTTGAATCTGAATAAAAGCTTGATTTTTCTCCATCTTGGGTCGAAATAAACAACCCAATGAGAAAGATTGTTGGTACTCCTACAAAAAGAAGACTTGCTACAAAACCAAAATTTGTTGTTTCCATTTAAAAATACAAATTCAATAATAATAAGACTATAGACATCAAAATAGGAATTAAGTGAAAAAAATCAAAAAGTTGACTTACTCATTAACAGTCTTAAACAATTTATCTAGGTAATTTTTTGTTTTCAGCAGATTCTTTCAAATCCTTCAAATTTGAAGGAGGAGATTGAGGCTTAGTAAGTATTATCGCAGATGAATTGATGAGGGTTTGACAGGCAAGTCTCCAGTTATCAGGTCTATTTTTGAGTTTTTCTTCCTCGACAACAGTGATGGGACTTAGCGAGTTTCTACCTCCACCCTCAACAGAAACAAAACAAGTACTACATTGCCCCACGCCACCGCAATTACCTAATATGCCCTTTAATCCATAAAGTTGTAATTTCTCTTTAATTACTAACTCTCTCAAATTTTCTCCAGTTTTGCATTCGATGTCTAATCCTTCACGGATGAATCTAATAGTTGCCATTTTTTTGTTATTTTTTATATATTTTGGCGCTTTACTTTGAGAATTGTGACCAAAATATTAACATATTTTTGTTAACAATTCCCTGAGATTATAATGATACAAAGGTATCTGACCAGTTTTAGGAAGAAAATTAATTTATTTACAAAACTCTCTCAATGCCCAAAAAACCCTTACTATCATGATGTTTAGCTGTTTATTCAGCATCGTCACAAGAATTTAACCGATGGGATTGCCTTGGTATAGAGTTCACACAGTAGTTATCAACGACCCCGGTCGACTACTAGCTGTGCATCTCATGCATACTGCATTATTAGCCGGCTGGGCCGGTTCTATGGCTTTATATGAATTAGCCATTTTTGATCCTTCAGACGCTGTTCTCAATCCAATGTGGAGACAGGGAATGTATGTCATGCCTTTCATGGCGAGATTAGGGATCACAAGTAGTTGGAACGGATGGGATATTACTGGTGCTACTGGAGTTGATCCAGGATTTTGGAGCTTTGAAGGTGTTGCAGCCGCTCACATTGTTTTTAGTGGACTTTTAATGCTTGCTTCAATCTGGCATTGGACATATTGGGATTTAGATTTATGGGAAGATGAAAGAACTGGAGAACCTGCTCTTGATCTCCCAAGAATATTTGGAATTCACCTTCTTTTAGCAGGAATAACTTGCTTTGGATTTGGAGCTTTTCATTGCGCGAATGTCGGCATTTGGGTTTCAGATCCCTATGGTTTAACTGGTCATGTCGAACCGGTTGCTCCATCATGGGGCGCAGATGGATTTAATCCATTTAATCCTGGTGGAATAGTTGCAAATCATATTGCGGCTGGCCTTTTAGGTATTATCGGTGGAATATTTCATATCACAAATAGGCCAGGGGAAAGGCTTTATAGAGCCCTTAAACTTGGAAGTTTGGAGGGAGTATTAGCTAGTGCCCTAGCCGCCGTTCTTTTTGTATCTTTTGTTGTGGCAGGAACAATGTGGTACGGCTCTGCGACCACCCCTGTTGAATTGTTTGGACCAACAAGATATCAATGGGATTCTGGTTACTTCAAAACTGAAATAAATAGGAGAGTTCAAACAGCTATTGATAATGGAGCGACTAGGGAAGAGGCATACGCTTCAATTCCAGAAAAACTTGCCTTCTACGATTATGTAGGAAACAGCCCTGCGAAAGGAGGATTATTTAGGGTTGGAGCTCTTGTAAATGGAGATGGTTTACCAACAGGTTGGCAAGGGCATATTGCTTTTACAGATAAAGAGGGCAATGACTTAGAAGTTAGAAGGATTCCAAACTTCTTTGAAAACTTCCCAGTTATTTTGGAAGATAAAGAAGGGAATGTAAGAGCTGATATCCCCTTTAGAAGAGCTGAAGCAAAGTATTCATTCGAACAAACTGGTATCACAGCAACTATTTACGGGGGTGATCTTAATGGTCAAACATTTACAGATCCTGCTGTTGTTAAACGATTAGCTAGGAAAGCACAACTTGGTGAAGCATTCAAGTTTGATAGAGAAACTTATAAATCAGATGGAGTATTCCGAAGTTCTCCAAGAGCTTGGTTTACTTATGCACATTTATGTTTCGGATTATTATTCCTATTTGGTCATTGGTGGCATGCTTCAAGAACACTTTACAAAGACTCCTTTGCTGGTATTGACTCCGAGATAGGTGATCAAGTTGAATTTGGTCTCTTTAAGAAACTTGGAGACGAAACCACCAGAAGGATCCCAGGAAGGGTTTAATTCAAACTTTATTATTTTTTCTCATGGAAGCTTTTGCCTACGTTCTTATTTTAACTCTCGCAGTTGTTACTTTATTTTTTGCAGTCGCCTTTAGAGATCCACCTAAATTCGATAGAAAATAAAGTAAAAAAACCCTCCTACAAATAGGGGGGTTTTTTTTTGCTACTTTTCATTATCAAGATATTAATCTACTATTAGGGGTACAGATTGTATTATTTGACTATATGCAGTGTCCTACCTGTCAAAACACAGACAGCAGAGTTTTAGAATCAAGATCTGCTGATACTGGTAAAAGTGTAAGAAGAAGAAGAGAGTGTTTAAATTGCAGTTTTAGATTTACTACTTATGAAAGAGTTGAGACAATGCCTATATCCGTTCTTAAAAATGATGGCAGCAGAGAGTTATTTAATAAAGAAAAATTAATTACTGGAATATCCAGAGCATGCGAAAAAACAACTTTCTCGAGAGAAGCTATTATAAATTTTGTTGATGGAATTGAATCGAAAATCATACAAAATTCAAATAAAGATATAAAATCTTCACAAATTGGAGAATTAATTCTCAAAGATTTAAGAAAAGAAAACGAAGTTGCCTATATAAGATATGCATCAGTCTATAAAAAGTTTAACGGTGTAAAAGATTTTGTTTCAACTCTTGAATCCCTTAAAGGATGTTCAAAAAACGAATTAGCTTCAATTTTATAAATTCAGCATATTAAAGTGTAGAATGTTACGTACAATAAATATGCTTTTAAGTTTGCAGGCTAAAAGTATTCCTTTCTAACCACCTTAGGTGGACTGCGTTTTAACAAATGATCGAAAATTCTTCCCAAACTGTAAAAGAAATTTCAGACGAAAAAGAAATTGAAAATTCAATCGTAGAAGAAAATACTTCAGACATTCCAAAAGAGGAAGATCTATCATTTGAAACTAAAGATATTCCCTCTGCAGATTCTTCTTCAAGCAGACGAAATAGTGACTTGGACACTGCAGGATTTACTCAAGAAGAGTTTGCATCATTATTAGGTAAATATGATTATAACTTTAAACCTGGTGATCTTGTAAAAGGTACAGTTTTTGCTTTAGAGCCTAAAGGAGCGATGATAGATATAGGAGCTAAGACTGCAGCTTTTATGCCTATGCAAGAAGTTTCTATAAATAGAGTTGAAGGACTAAGTGATGTTTTGCAACCTTCAGAAAGTAGAGAATTTTTTATAATGAGTGAGGAGAATGAAGATGGCCAGTTAGCTTTATCAATTAGAAGAATAGAGTATCAAAGAGCATGGGAAAGAGTAAGACAATTACAAAAAGAGGATGCGACTATATATTCCGAAGTTTTTGCAACTAATAGAGGTGGGGCTTTAGTCAGAGTTGAAGGATTGAGAGGCTTTATCCCTGGATCTCATATTAGTGCAAGAAAAATAAAAGAAGATTTGGAAGGTGAATATTTACCTCTAAAATTTCTTGAGGTGGATGAAGAAAGAAACAGATTAGTCTTAAGTCATAGAAGGGCATTAGTTGAGAAAAAAATGAATAGACTTGAAGTTGGAGAAGTTGTTGTAGGTTCCGTAAAGGGAATAAAACCTTATGGTGCTTTTATTGATATAGGGGGGGTGAGTGGTCTTCTGCATATTTCCGAAATTAGTCATGAACATATTGAAACACCTCATAATGTTTTAAATGTAAATGATCAGATGAAGGTGATGATAATAGACTTAGATTCCGAGAGAGGAAGAATCTCGTTATCAACCAAAGCTCTGGAACCAGAACCAGGCGATATGCTAACTGACCCACAAAAAGTTTTTAATAAAGCTGAAGAAATGGCTGCAAAATATAAGCAAATGTTACTTGAGCAGACTGATGAAAACGAAGAGCAACCAACTGAGATTACAGAGAGCGATTAAAATTTATTTTAATTTTTAATTACTTAATAAATAGTTTAATTTTATAATTAAAGAAATAATTATAAGTTCAGCTTAATAACTATTGATTAATATTTATAATTTAATTTAGGATTATGAATATTCCTTAATTATTTATAAATGAGTGATTTTATTTTTACTTCTGAATCTGTAACTGAAGGTCATCCTGACAAGATATGTGATCAAATCAGTGACGCTGTTTTAGATGCTTTATTGACTGAAGACCCTGAAAGTAGAGTAGCCTGTGAAACAGTAGTCAACACTGGTCTTTGCTTACTTACTGGTGAAATAACTTCCAGAGCAAAGGTTGATTATATAAAACTTGTCAGGAAAGTAATTAAAGATATTGGATATGAAGGTTCAAAAGCTGGAGGTTTTGACTCAAATAGCTGTGCCGTTTTAGTGGCTCTTGATGAGCAATCACCTGATATTTCCCAAGGAGTAAACGAAGCAGATGATGTGAACGAGGATTTGGAAAACAATACTGGGGCTGGTGACCAGGGGATAATGTTTGGCTATGCATGTGATGAAACTCCTGAATTAATGCCATTACCAATTAGCTTGGCTCACAGATTAGCAATACAACTTGCAAAAGTAAGACATGAAAAAATTCTTGATTATCTTCTACCTGATGGAAAAACTCAAGTAAGTATTGATTACAAAAAAGGGGTCCCAGTTTCAATAAATACTATTCTAATTTCAACTCAGCATACGGCTGAGATTAATGGACTTTCAAATGAAGAAGAAATTCGTCAAAAGATAAAAGAAGATTTATGGATCAATGTTGTATTACCAGCAACAGAAGATTTAGAAATCCAACCATCAAGTCAAAAGACAAGATTCTTGGTAAACCCCACAGGTAAATTTGTTGTTGGAGGACCTCAAGGCGATGCAGGGCTTACTGGAAGAAAAATAATTGTAGATACTTATGGAGGATATGCAAGGCATGGAGGTGGTGCATTCTCTGGTAAAGATCCTACTAAAGTTGACAGATCAGCTGCATATGCAGCACGTTATGTGGCTAAAAGTATTGTTAAAGCAAAATTAGCAAAAAAGGCAGAAGTACAATTAAGCTACGCCATTGGGGTTGCTAAACCAATTTCAATCCTTGTTGAAACTTTTGGTACTGGTGTTATTTCTCAAGATAATTTGAAAGAACTAATTAAAAACAACTTTGATTTAAGGCCTGCAGCAATAATAAAAGAATTTGATTTAAGAAATCTACCAAACAAAATGGGTGGGGAATTTTTTAGGAAAACTGCATCTTATGGTCACTTTGGTAGAAATGATCTAAAGCTTCCTTGGGAAAGTGTCGAAGAAAAATCAGTCCAATTAATTGAGGACTCCAAAAACTTTTTCTAAATATTTATGCCAGATGATTTTTTTGGGGGGTTAGATTTTGGAACTAGTGGTGCAAGAATATCCATAATTAATTTGAAAAAGGAATTAAAATACTCTAATTCAGTCCCCTATCGATATGGTTTTAAAAATCCCACCTCTTGGATTAATTCTTGTGAAAATCTTCTAGATAGTTTACCTCTTTATATAAAAAACAATATTGTTAATTTGGCAATCTCTGGCACTTCTGGAACTTTAACGGCATGTGATTTAAGAGGGAATCCAATAGGAGAAGCCATACCTTATGACCAGGCATGTGATGAGAATAAAATCCTTATTGAATCGATAACGGTTGGAGAAGACCATTTACAAACCCCATACAGTAGTCTGGCTAAAGCATTAAAACTAATAGATAAATTTGGGGAAGATATTCTTTTAAGACATCAATCTGACTTGATAACTGGCTGGTTTTTGAAAGATTGGACATATGGAGAAGAAGGCAATAATATCAAACTTGGTTGGGATCTAATAAAAGAATCTTGGCCAAAAAGTTATCTCAATACTTCATGGCAAAAATGCTTACCTCAAATAATTAAAAGTGGCAAAATATTAGGTCAAATAGATAATGAATTAGCCGAAAGGTTCAAGTTAAATAAAAAAATACTTTTAGTCTCGGGGACAACTGATTCAAATGCAGCTTTTTTAGCTGCAGGTTTGGGAAAAGAAGAAGGCCTAACAGTTTTAGGAACCACCATCGTAGTTAAGAAATTTAATAAAACCCCAATCAAAGAAAAGGGAATTACAACCCATCGAATAAGTGAAGAATGGATATGTGGAGGGGCATCAAACGCTGGCTGTGGAATTTTATCTCAATTTTTTTCTGATTTAGAAATAAAAGAACTTAGCAGACAAATAAATACATCAAAAAAAACTTCCCTAAATCTTCTACCACTCAATTGTAGGGGTGAGAGATTTCCTATTAACAATCCTTTTTTGGAGCCAATTCTTAGTCCTAGGCCAGTAAGCGACTCACTTTTTTTACATGGATTGTTCGAGGGATTAGCAAGAATTGAATTAAAAGGATGGGAAAAACTATATGAGCTAACAGGTTCACTCCCAAAAAGGATTGTTACTACTGGTGGAGGTTCAAAAAATCCTCAGTGGAGAGCAATAAGAGAACGGATTATTAATATCCCGATAATTTCACGCAAAAAAACAACTTCATTTGGGACTGCTTTATTAGCAATTAATGCAAAATAATATATTTCATTCATTAAATCTTTAATCAAGTTATAAAAATTTAATGAAAGGGGTTTCACAAACTACACATCTTAATTTAGAGTATATAAGTTAGAGCCGGGATAGCTCAGTTGGTAGAGCAGGCGACTGAAAATCGCCGTGTCCCCAGTTCAAATCTGGGTCCTGGCACCTTCAAACTCTTTCATAGAAAGGGTTTTAAATGATTTATTTGTCAAATTTAAATTTTTAGTTATTAAATCTACATACTTGACCAATCACACCTAAAATAAGTTGGTCTTCATTTGGATCTTGCCAATCAGCAAGATTATTTAAACGACTATTTTCCTCATCTGTGAAAACATCAACATCTCTAAAAGATTTCTCAAAACAGTTTATATCCATTGTATAGAGAATATCTTGTGTTATTTCACTTTTAGTTTTTGGAATAAATTTGCTCAATACCCTAACAGAACCATCTTCATTCCTTTTTATACTTTTTCTATCCCATAATTGTTCACCATATTCACTCTTTGGAACTCCAACCCACTCATGAGACAAAGCATAAGATTGTTTTATGGAAATACAAAAAGTGCAAATCATAGAAAGAACCAAAGACAAGAAATTTACAACAAATGTTGATAAAAAGTTATTCTTGGTTTGAATCATAATATTTTCGAATATTGAAAATCAATAAATTGAATTTTTGAAAAAAAATAAATCTTATTAATTATCAATTTTGATTCAGAATATACTAATTTAGTTTGCTTAAAATCCAAATTAAAAAAAATAAGATTAAAAACTTTGTAAAAAATTTTATTGATTAGTTTTTCTATTATAGATACAATCGACTATTAATTTCTAAAGTTAGCTCTCAAAAAAATTTCCTACAACTAATGAATAAAATTCAAAAATTCCTCTCAGTAGTTTTTTTCATAGCACTATTCGTTGTATTAATTTATTTCATACAAAACTATGGAATCGAACCTCTAAGGGCCAAGGTAGAGAGTATGGGGATATGGGCACCTTTTGGAATATTTGTTCTCAGAGGGGTAAGCATAATTTTACCTGCTCTCCCAAGTTCAGCCTATTCACTTTTGGCGGGCTCTTTATTAGGATTCCAAAAAGGTTATATAACAATTGTCTTTTCTGATATCATTTTTTGCCAAGCAGCTTTCTTCATAGCAAGATATTTTGGCCGTAGTCCTGTACGTAGTTTAGTAGGCTCAAAAGCAATGAAAAGAATTGAAAGTTTTAATCAAAACCAATTAGAAGAAAATTTCTTCCTAATGACAGGTCTTCTCATGACTGGACTTTTTGATTTTCTCAGCTATGCAATCGGTATTGGAGGAACTCGGTGGAAAATATTCACCCCAGCTTTACTAATAAGTCTTCTAATCAGTGATTCTATTCTTGTCGCTGTTGGGGCTGGAGTCAGTCAGGGAGCAGGTTTATTCCTTGGAATAGCTCTTTTAGGCATGTTTGCCTTAGCAACTATTTCAGGTTTAGCAAAAAGAAGAATACCAAAATAAGGCAAGAATTAATAATCCTAAAACCATCCATATAAAGATAGATATAACGTTTTTGCAAAAAACAACATTTAAAATGGCTATTCATGTAAGAATATAATTCTGTTGATTTTACAAATTTTTAGATGACTCCATTTAGACCAACATCATACGATCGTCCTGGAGAACAAATATCAACTACACCTTCAGGTTTAAAAGTGACTTCTGCAAAAAGATTAATGGTCGATTCTATGGTAAGGATGATTCAAAAAGCTACCTATCATTCAGTAGAAGATAAACTTGACGAAGAATCTAATAACAATTAATCAATTTATTCAAAAAAGTTTAGGAGAGTGGAAATCCATAAGAAGCACTCATTCTTTGGCTTTTCAGGAAGTTGAAAATTCAACTAGCAAAATATTAATAAAAGAGTTAGAAATCAATAATAAAAATGTAATCGAACTTTTAGAAAAATACAATTCCACCTTTAAACCTCCAGTTATTCCATTATCAATAAGTTGGAAGGCAACAAGCGATTGGGAGATGGATCAAAAAATTGAAGAAGATAAAACTATATTATTATTTTTGCCAAAGGATACAAATAAAGGGATTGTTCTTCGTAATAAAGGATATACTGAATCCGTGATTTCATCGTCAGAATATTTGATTGATGAAAATGACAACTTAAATATTAAAACTATTTACAGTTCCACAGTTTCTGAAGAAAGAATTTGTTTTTTATCGAATCATATTAGATCCAGATATTCAGTAATAAGAAATCATGAAAACAATATAGTAATACAAACCTCACACACATCCGAGATAAGAAATATGTCTACCTTAAAAGATTGATTATTCTCTCAAATTGATACTCTGTATTAGAAATTAAATCATAGAGAAATTCTTTTTCTCCTTTTATTGTATTAACAGTAGATTTTAAATCAGAAATCGTTGAATCTCTCATCAGTTCAAAAACTCGGATAGCTTTTTTAAGAGGTACACCAAGAGCTAAATAAGTATTTTTAAGATCCTTTAAACAGTTTTTAGATAAAACTGATTCATCATTAGTAATTAAAAGGTAAGAAACAATCCTTAAAATAATTTCTCCATCTCTTAGACAAACAGACATCTTATTTGTGGTATCTATAGATATTTTTGTATTAACTGAATCTTGATTTTCACAAATCATTGCAGTTACAGCATCAGCGGCAATTGCGTGAGAATTATTTGTTATTGAATTTATTGCATCTAATCTTGAGTTTGCAGTATTTATAAATTCCTTTATGTATTCAATATTTTTATTACTTATATTTTCTAATTCTCTGTCAGTTGATAAAATTTGATTACTATTTGAAACTGTCATTATTAAATCTAAAAACTTTAAATTTTTATCTGTTTATAATAGATCAGAGTTAATTAAAATAATTAAATCTTAAAATAAACGAAATGGTTCTTAATCAAAAACTACATTTCGAAGTGATATTCAAAATACTGTAAATAAAAAAATTTTTTCGCTAAGATATAATCATTATTCCTTAAATATTTTGGATAAACAAGAATTAAAATTATCAAAAAAACTTGTTTCTTCTTATAAAAAAAGATTAGAAAAAGAAATTCTTGAGAGAAGTACTAAATTAAAAATGCCTCACAATAAGTTCGAAGAAATTATCAACAATAACAATGAATTAATAAATTTAAAAAAAGCTTTAGAAGAATTAGAGACTAACCCTCATTCTTCAAATTAAACTAAGGAAAAAAATTTTTTAATAATACAACCTATAAAAAGTGCATCAAACAAACAACTTCCTTTTTAAATCCTTAAATAATGCACAATTAAAAGCAGTAAATCATATCAATGGGCCAATGCTTGTTGTAGCAGGTGCAGGTAGTGGAAAAACCAAGGCTCTTACTCATAGAATTGCTAATCTAATTGAGAATAACTCTGTAGATCCTTATAACATTCTCGCAGTTACCTTTACAAATAAAGCTGCTAAAGAAATGAAAGCAAGACTTCAAGTACTTCTTGCACAAGAACTAGCTTTAAATCAATTTGGGCAGCCTTGGTCAACCCTCAAGGAATTTGATCAGAATCAACTAAGAACAAATATTGATCAAGAAAGACTAAGGGACTTATGGATAGGAACTTTTCATGCATTATTTTCAAGACTTTTAAGATACGATATTGAAAAATATCAAGATCCTGAAGGCCTAACCTGGACAAGGCAATTTTCTATTTATGATGAGACAGATTCTCAGACATTAGTAAAAGAAATTATTAGTCAAGATATGAGTCTTGATCCAAAAAGATTTGATCCTAAGAAAATTAAAAGAGCTATTAGTAACGCAAAAAATCAATGTTTTACAGCTAATGACCTTGAAGAAAAAGCTGATAATCATTTTGATAAAATAATTGCAGATGCTTACAGAAGATACAGAATATCTCTCTCAAAAAATAATGCTTTAGACTTTGATGATCTTTTACTACTTCCTGTGTTTTTATTAAGGCAAAATGATTTAGTTAGAGATTACTGGCATAAAAGATTTCAGCATGTATTAGTTGATGAATATCAAGATACAAATAGGACACAATATGAACTTATCAAATTAATTACGGCTGGGAATAAAGAACCAAATAAATTTTGTGAATGGGATGATAGATCAGTTTTTGTTGTAGGAGATGCTGATCAAAGTATTTATAGTTTCAGGGCAGCAGATTTCAGAATATTAATTGGATTTCAAGAAGACTTTAAAAATTCATCTAATAATGATCAGAAAGTCTCTCTGGTTAAATTAGAGGAAAACTATAGATCTTCATCAAATATTCTAACTGCTGCAAACTCTTTGATTGAAAATAATACTGAAAGAATTGATAAAGTTTTAAGGCCTACAAGGGAGGAAGGAGAACTTTTAAAGTTGCTTAGCTGCGATGATGAGATATCTGAAGCTGAGGCAATAACAACAAAATTAAGATCTCTAAATAATTACAATAATCAACCTATCTGGAAAAATTTTGCAATCCTCTATAGGACTAGGGCTCAATCTAGAGTATTAGAAGAATCTCTAGTAAGATGGAGAATTCCATATACAATCTTTGGCGGATTACGTTTTTATGATAGAAGAGAAGTTAAAGATGCAGTTGCCTATTTAAAAGTCTTAGTAAATTCTTCAGATAACGTAAGCCTTTTAAGAATAATAAATGTTCCAAGAAGGGGAATAGGAAAAACAACTATTCAAAAGCTTAATGAGATATCAAATAAGATGAACATTCCTTTATGGGAGCTTATAAATGACAAACAAAGCTTAGATGAGACTATAGGGAGATCGTCAAAGGCCATTAATAAATTCACAGAGCTTATGAATGACCTTCTTTGCTACATAGAGAACTCGGGGCCTGCACAAATTCTTCAGTTAATTTTAGAAAGAAGCGGTTACTTAAGTGATTTATTAACAAGTGGTTCAGAGGAATCTGAAGATAGAAGAAATAATCTTCAGGAATTAATAAATGCTGCTACTCAATTTGAAGAAGAGACAGAGAACCCAGATGTAGAGGGTTTTTTGTCAACAGCAGCTTTAACAACAGACAATGATACAAAAAAAAATCATCCTAACTCTGTCACTTTAATGACTCTCCATAACAGTAAAGGATTAGAATTTCAAAATGTATTTATAACTGGACTAGAACAAGGTTTATTCCCAAGCCATAGGTCAATTGATACTCCTTCTCTTTTAGAAGAAGAAAGAAGATTATGCTACGTAGGTATAACAAGAGCTAAAGAGAGAGTTTTCTTATCACATGCAAGAGAAAGAAGATTGTGGGGAGGTATGCGAGAAGCAACAATTCCTTCAATATTTCTCTCAGAAATACCAGAGGAATTAATTGACGGGGAATTACCCCAATCTGGTGGTGCTTCTATTAGAAGGGATCGTCATCTTGACCGTTTAACAAGAGTGGATCGAAACGATTCAAATGAATTTATTAATAAACCTATAAATGCAGTAAGAAAACTATATTCAGGACCCAGTAAAGGTAAAAGTTGGTTGATTGGAGATCAGGTAATTCACTCCAAATTTGGTAAGGGTGAAATTATACATATTTTTGGCAGTGGGGAAAAAATATCGTTAGCAGTAAAGTTTGGTGATAAAGGGAGCAAAATTCTAGACCCAAGATTAGCTCCAATAAGAGCAATAAACTGAAATTTGCATGAATGATATTTCTGCTTATATAAATTCAGCAATAGTAAAACTTCCTTTTAATTTATTTAATATAATTTCTGAGTATATTGAAATGAATAAAAGGGTTAAAGTTGCAATTGTGGGTGGCTATATAAGAGATTTATTAATCACTAAAATTCATAAAAAGACTTTTTTCGAGCCACTCGATATTGATATTGTTACAGAGGGATCCTCAGTTGATTTAGCAAAATTCATAAAAAAAAATATCTCAAACGTTGAACTTTGTTTGATAAAAGAATTTGAAATATACGATACTGTAGAACTAAATATTAATGATTTAAAAATTGATATAGCTTCTGCAAGAAAAGAGAATTATGAAGCTCCAGGTTTAAATCCAATCGTAAAAAATGCAAATATTGAAGAGGATTTAAAAAGAAGAGATTTCAGTATAAATGCAATAGCTTTTGAATTTTCAAAGCAAGAAATTTATGATTTCTTTGATGGCATAAAACATATACAAGAAAAAGAATTACATTTGCTGCATGATAATAGCATTCAAGATGACCCTAGTAGATTAATAAGATGCGCAAGATATGCATCAAGATTAGGTTTCAAAATTTCAAATAAATCACTTCAACAATCTCAAAGGATTATCCAAAGATGGCCATGGGATGTCATTAAAGATGTTAATAAATCTAGATTTCCGCCTGGAATAAGCATAAGAATTAGGATGGAATTGTCAGAAATATACAAATACGATAATCTTGCAAAAATAATTTCTTTATTAGATGATTGGAAGATTATTTCTATTATAAATAAAAATATTATTGTTAATAATAAATTTTTAAGGGGTTTAAAGTGGATTAAAAAACTAGAGGGTAATTATATACTCTACCTATTAAAAAATTCGGAAAATTTAGAGCTTAGTTGTCAAAGATTTTTTATTAATAGCAAGGAAAAGAAAATTCTCGAAGATTACTTAAATATCACAAATCAATTAGATAATGAAAAAGAAAAATTCCTCTATTTGAACCCCTCACATTGGACTGAATTTATTGAAAAAAAAAATTTAGATGAAGAGACAGTGAAATTATTAATTTGTAATGGGGGTTTATTTTGGAAATCATTTTTTAAATGGCTATTTGTTTATAAATTTATTAAGTCAAAGAAAAATGGAGAAATTTTAAAAAGTGAAGGATGGCAACCGGGTAAAGAAATGGGGGATGAGATTAAAAGGTTGAGATATATAGAGATCGATAAGATCAATATGAAATAACTATCAATTTGTTACTTCCCCGACCTTATACCATTCATCCTTTAAATAACGTTCATACTTAGGATTACAACTTATTAAAAGCGGCCCACAAGTTTGTGGATCTAATAATAATGAGATTTTTTCTTTAAAGCTGTCATTATTAAATTTAATTTTTTTTGAAAATGAGATAATTCTATTACGTTTTTCTGCAAAAATTTGATCAAATATTTCTTTATTTGATTCGAACAGAGAACTTTTGATCCCTTTATGTATTAAATCAAATACTCCTGGATAAGCTTTAAATGCCAATAAATCTAATAAGACCCTAATAGGTTCAAGATTATTATTTTTCCTTAATAAATTAGATGAATCAATCATCTCTTTAAGATGTCCTATAAATCCATAGCCAGTAACATCAGTGGCTGCATTTATAAATGTTTCTCCAAACTTATCTTGAAGCAAATAAATTTTTTCAATCAATGGTTGCTGACTTGTAACTAAATTTCTCATTATCTCCTCTGAACTATCTTTCAAATTAATATTTTGCATATGAGCCGCAAAAAAAACTCCAACGCCTAAAGGTCTTGACATTAGTATAATATCTCCTTTTTGCATACCTGATTTTAACCATGGTTTTGCTCCATTTTTCAAAACTCCTTGAACAGTTAAAGAAATATCTATTCCTAAAGAATAAGGTTGATCAACTAAACTTCTTGACTCGAAAGTATGCCCTCCAATTAACTCACCTCCTTGTTCTTCTACTGTTGTTTTTATCCCTTTTAGACAATGAGAAAAAAGGTAGCTTTGAAAATCTTTTCCTACTTTTGGAAGAGAAATCAAGGCCTGTACAGACGACAGTTTTACTCCGCAAGCCCATAAATCTGAGCAAGCATGCAACACAGTAATTTTTGCATTTAGCCAAGGATCACTTATCAAAGCAGGAAATCCATCAACACTTTGAAGAATGATATCTTGGTAATTTTTATAAATTTCAACAGAATCCTCAGGAGAAGTTGCAAAATTTTCAAGTTGAGCACTTCTTAAGGATTTATTTAAAATGCTTTGAGGAATTTTAGCTGCACATCCTCTACAGTCTTGCATCCCATTTTCTATAACTTTTTGATTCATATTCGAATCTAAAACACGAAATTTCTTGATGAACCCTTCATCAATTTTATTTTTAAGGTACCAAATAAGAAAAGAAGGCCCTATAACAATGTCACCATAAAAAGCAAAAGCCTTTGGAAACTTTCTGGGATAAGAATTTACTATTTGCAACCCAAATTTTTGAGGAGACCATTTTTTTAATGATTCACCTTTTATTTCCTTCTGAATATTACTTGCCAAAATATTTAAAACTTTTACTGCAAATATTCCAGATGAAGGTCTCTTAGAGGTTTCTATTATTGCGCAATCACCAGTTGCAAAAGTTCCTAAAAAATTTTTCAACCTTAATTTCTGATTTGTAAAGAATCGACCTTTTGAATCCAATTCTGAATTGTATTTTTGTACCCAATATGGTGATGAATTTCCTGTACATAAGAGAATCTTTCCATAACCAACAGGAAGTTTTCCAACTACTTCTATATTCGATCTATAAAAAGTTTTTAAGATTTTATCATCTACTTTTTTTGATTTACATAAAATTTTTAAAGATCTTTTTTTCCATCTTTTTCTCAAGGCAAAAGCGACTTCAATTGCAGCAAGTCCACTTCCAACAATAACAAAAGATTGTTCATTTTCAGAATCATACTTATCTTCATTTTTAATTAACTCATAAGCCTTAAAAAAAGGTTTAATTGGGAAAGCAATTTGATTATTGACCAAATCTTCAAATTCTCCTGAAATTTTGGTTTGACTTCCATAGTTAAGTACTAATTTTGAGTAACCAATTGATGGTCTATTTTTTAAGAAAATTTTTTTTAACTGAAAATCAATATTAATTACCTCTCCTTTTATAAAAGCTACTCTTGACTTTTTAGCTAAAGATCTAATATCGATTAGGCTTTCATCTAAAGAAATTGATTTAGAAATAACAGAAGGGAACCTAGCCGAATAAACTAAATTAGTATCCCTAGATATAATTGAGATAGGAATTTCTGGCATTAATTTCGGATACATCAACCATTTTCTCATCAAAAGAACATTTGTATGTCCGCCTCCAATTAGTACTAGATGATTAATAGTCATTTAATTACAATGAATAAACAGCATTTATTACCAATTAAAGAATCAAGATTAGGAGTAATTGGTGGGAGTGGTTTCTATTCAATTGACAAAATAGAATGTCATGAAGAAATCGAGGTCAATACACCATATGGTAAACCTTCTGATTCAATTAGGCTCTTTAAAATTGGTAATTTAGAAATTGCTTTTATAGCAAGGCATGGTAGAACACATAAGCTGAATCCGACAGAAATACCTTACAAAGCTAATATTTGGGCTCTCCGATCAATTGGCGTGAGGTGGATAATCGCTCCATCAGCAGTTGGCTCCCTTCAAGAACAAATCAGGCCCCTTGATATTGTTATTCCAGATCAATTTATTGATCGAACTCATAAAAGACCCGCAACATTTTTTAATGAAGGAGCAGTAGCTCATGTAACGATGGGGGATCCTTTCTGTATGAACTTATCAGGAATTTTGAGCAATGTTGGCGAAAAAAATATCCCTGGAGGAAGACAATTGCATAGAGGAGGTACATATCTAGCTATGGAGGGGCCTGCTTTCTCTACCCGAGCAGAATCTAACTTATATAGAAGTTGGGGTTGTTCAATAATAGGTATGACTAATCATACTGAAGCAAGATTAGCTAAAGAAGCTGAGATAGCTTATGCATCTCTATCTATGGTTACAGATTATGATTGCTGGCATCAAACTTATCAGGAAGTATCAGTAGAGATGGTTTTGGGAAATCTCAGAGCGAATACTGAAGTTGCTAACAAAATAGTTTTTGAAATCGCGAAAATTATAGATATAAAGAGACCTCAAAGCAAGTCCCATTTTTCTTTAAAGGATGGTTTAATAACTCAAAAAGAAAATATCCCTAGTTTTACAAAAGAAAAAATAAAGATATTTACTGATTCATATTGGAACTAGATAATATTAAAAAGTTAAAAAGTACTGAAGATTTTAGCCTGCACCTACTCCTTGGTATGAACCGTAGAAAAATATACCTAAAACGAAAATAACCGCTATTCCTCCAGCTGTAGCAACTAGCCAAAGAGGAAGGGTTCCCTCGGTCCATCTTCTTTCCCATGCTACAGCTGGTCTTCCATCAGGTAGTCTATCGGGAATTCTGCCATCAGGGCCTTTTAATTTACTCATAGTTTTAATTTAGTTGAAAAAGTAACTGGAAAATAAAATTCCTAAAACAAATACTGCTAATAAGCCTAGATAGAGGCTTGTACGATTAAGTTCAACCGGAACCTTATTCGGATTTTCGTTTACTTGCATAATTAATAAAGTTATCTTAAAAATTGCATAGCTGCTATTGCACCTAAGAAAAAGACTGAAGGAATCGCGAGCGCATGAACTGCGAGCCAACGAATAGTAAAGATAGGATAAACGCGGACTTCAACAGCCTGCATTGGAGCTTGAGAATTTGACATAATTATTTTGTTCTTAAATCTAATTGAGATTTAGCATCATATCTTTGCGTTACAACAGGTGCTTTAGATTCAGAAGCCTGGAAATAACTATCCGGACGAGGAGTTCCGAAAGCATCATAGGCTAAACCTGTATATACAAATAGGAAGCCCGCTATAAAAATAGCAGGGAGTGTTACTGCATGAATAATCCAGTATCTAATACTGGTGATTATTTCAAAGAATGGGCGTTCACCCGTTGAACCTGCGGCCATAATCACAATTATTTACCCTTTGATCTTACAAGGAAAAATCCTAAGTTTGTGAAGAAATTTACAGCTTGGTTACAGACAGTTGTTAAATTAGAAAAAAATTAAGGATTTTTTTATTTTTTAATTTACTGGAACTTAGCCATTCCACCTCAAGATGTAACCCCTTTCTCCAAGTATAAAGCCTTTTTTAGCAACAAATTCATCTTTTTCTAAGAATTGAATTTTGATATAGTTAGTTGGAAGATTTGAAGCAACAGGATCAGAACTCCATGTTTTACCATCATCTGTACTAACTATCAAAGTCCCATTACCTCCCCCAGCCCAGATATTTCCTTCAGGATCCCAACCCATATCTAAATAGTTATAGCCATTTAGAATTGGAACTATTGGTTTAGTCCAATTTTCTAAATCATTACTATCATCATTAAATCTTATTTCAGCTCCTCGAGATAACATCCATAAATTACCGTTTGGATTAAATCCTATACTTTGTACTCTTTTACTGCTCGCTCTTTGATGAGCTATCCAAGTATCACTTCCGCTTTCAATAGTAGAGAAAAAATTACCAAGACTACTTACACTTACATAATCGCCATTAGGTGTTCTTCTTAAATCTCTAATACCTCCCTGCTCGGAAGGGTCTGATACTTTTGCTTCCCATGTTTCACCACTATTTGAAGTTAGATAAATAGCAGCTGAGGTTGTTGCCAATTCAGCAACCCCATTATCAATCGTTGATACTAAAAAAGGTTGACCAGGCAGCTTACCAAGGGATAACCTTGTCCAGTTTTTACCTTCATCAACCGAGTGCATAACTAAAGAAGGTTGTCCTATCAACCACCCTTCAGAACCCCTAAAATCTATATCAAGTAAACGAAAATTCTCTTCTGCTGCTATGTCTAATGATCTTTTTTCCCATGATTTTCCTCCATCATTAGATTCCATGATTAGTCTATTTGAGCCAACCAAAAATCCATGATTATTATCTATAAAATCTATGTCTAATGCATTTGACTGATCTTCAAATTGAATTGTTTCCCATGGACTACTTTCGTTCATTTTTACCCCTGTTGAAGAACAACTACTTAAAATAAAGCAAAGTGTAAATGTTAAAAGAAGGTTTGGAATGCTAGTTAAGAATTTTTTCATAGATATATTTTAATGCAAAGAGTACAAAGAAAGGAAACATGCTGCTGCAAATGCTAAACCACCAAATATTAAAATATTTTTCTGGCCAGGGGGCAAACTATTGAATCCAAAGCCATAAGTTAAATTCTCTTCAAAACCACTAGGTTTTTCTCTTGGTCCTATATCTTTATACAAATTTTTACCTGCTCTACAGACTGGACAGGCAAAAGTGTTTCCGTCTATTACTGAAAAAGGAGTATTTTTAGGAATGTTAAGTTTCTTGTTCCCCTCTGTAGGATCATAAATGTATCCACAACTTCTACATTCGAATCTATTTTGCTCTAAATTAGTAGTAGGTTCTTTATCATTAAATTCTATAAGTTCTTTAGAAGATTTTTCATTTGCTAAATCCTCAACAATTTGGTTATCCTCAGAGGGTGGTTGAATGTTTTCGCTCACGATTTAGAATTTAATTAAAGAGACTCTAAAAGATTTTGCTTAATTAAGCGAATTTTCCTCCAATTTTTTTAAATGTTTTCATTACCTGGCTACGAATATTTTTTAGGTTTTTTAATAATCGCCGCTGCAGTACCAATTTTAGCTCTTGTTACTAATCTTATAGTTGCCCCAAAAGGAAGATCTGGCGAGAGAAAACTTACCTACGAATCAGGTATGGAGCCTATCGGGGGAGCTTGGATTCAATTTAATATTAGATATTACATGTTTGCATTAGTATTCGTTATATTTGACGTAGAGACAGTGTTTCTTTATCCATGGGCGGTTGCGTTCAATAGACTAGGCTTATTAGCGTTTATTGAGGCTTTAATTTTTATTGCAATACTAGTTATTGCTCTAGCCTACGCCTGGAGAAAAGGGGCTTTAGAATGGAGTTAAAAAATTGAACAATTCACTTTCACCAAAAGCAATAAGAGAGCTAAGAGAAGAAACTTGTAATCCTCTCGGTGCTCCCCAAGTCACTACTGACTTGAGTGAAAATATTATAATGACAAGTCTTGATGATCTTCACAATTGGGCCAGATTAAGTAGTCTTTGGCCACTTTTATATGGAACTGCGTGTTGTTTTATTGAATTTGCAGCACTCATAGGATCTAGATTTGATTTTGATAGATTTGGGTTGGTACCTAGAAGCTCACCAAGACAAGCTGATTTATTAATTGTTGCTGGGACAGTTACAATGAAAATGGCGCCGGCATTAGTAAGATTATATGAGCAAATGCCAGAACCAAAATATGTCATTGCTATGGGAGCTTGTACTATCACTGGTGGAATGTTTAGTGCAGACTCAACAACAGCTGTTAGAGGAGTTGATAAATTAATCCCAGTTGATTTGTACCTTCCTGGATGCCCCCCTAGACCAGAAGCTATTTTTGATGCCGTTATAAAATTAAGAAAAAAAGTGGCTAATGAAAGTATTCTTGAGAGAAGTAAAGCTGAACAAACTCACAGGTATTTAACTATAAAGCATGATATGAATCTTGTATTTTCAGAAAATACTGGCGAGTATTTAAATAAAAAATCTGAAAAGTCAATAGAATCATCTAATCTGAATCAAATAGAAGTAAGTAATGAAAATATATATGAAACAAATTCAATCGACAAAGAAATAAATTAATGGAAAACAAGAATTCAACTGAATCTTCAGAAGAAATTGTAAAGCAAAGAGGAATTGTAAGTAATCAGCTTACTGAAGATGGAATAACTAACGAATGTTTAGGAAAAGATCATATAGGAGTTGATATAATCTCTGTAAAACCAGAAGAATTGTATCAAGCAATATCTACCTTAAGGGGATATGGATTTAATTACCTGCAGTGTCAAGGAGGTTACGACGAAGGGCCTGGAAAATGTCTTGTAAGTTTTTACCATTTAATCTCACTTGATGATTTTCAAGGAATAAATAAGACTAAAGAAATTAGAGTAAAAGTTTTTTTAAATAGAGATTCAGATTTATCTGTACCTAGCCTTTACAAAATTTTCAAGGGAAGTGATTGGCAAGAAAGAGAAACTTATGACATGTTCGGAATCAACTTTGCTGATCATCCAAATCCAACAAGACTTTTAATGCCAGAAGATTGGAGAGGATGGCCATTAAGAAAAGATTATATACAACCTGATTTCTATGAATTACAAGATGCTTATTAGATAAATATATTAATTTAATTTCTTCAATTTTTTATTAATAAACATGACTGCCCTTGCAAGTCTTCTGGGGTCATGCCTAAGTGTTGGGGTTATCTTTCTTGAATATAGAGGGGCTTGCAAAACGTAATATCCTTTTGAAATTAGTTCTTCTTTATTACAAATCACTGGGACTGCTCCTCTACTTTGGTAATAATCAACAAGCGGTGACTTTTCAAATTGAATTTGAGAAAGTATTGCATTAAATATTCGAGTTTTTACACCAAAATTTGATAATTGCTTTTCTATTGCTTTGATGTGCTGATACACATCAAGACCATCTGTTTCCCCAGGCTGAGTCATCAAATTACTTATATAGATCTTTGGAGCATTACTTTCTAGAAGAGCATTTACAATTTCGGGGACAAGTAAATTAGGTAACAAAGAAGTATAAAGACTCCCTGGACCAAGTATTATTAGGTCTGCTTCTTTAATAGATTCAAGAGCACTAGGAAGAGCTGGAGGATTTTCGGGAAGATAACCAATCCTGGAAATTAAATTTTTAGATTGACTTATTTTACTTTCACCAAATATTTTCTCACCATTTTCAAGTTCTGCCCAAAGCCTTACATCTGTATTAGTTGCTGGTAATACTTGCCCTTGTACTGCTAAAACTTTACTTGAGGCCTGAACGGCCTTTTCTAAACTGCCCGTAATTGTTGTTAAAGCAGATAAAAATAAATTGCCAAAACTATGTCCCTCTAATCCACTGCCTCCAGAAAATCTGTATTGAAACAATCTTGTTAAAATTGGTTCCTCGTTTGATAAAGCTGCCAAGCAATTTCTTATATCTCCAGGTGGCTGAACTCCTAATTGTTTTCTTAAAACTCCGCTACTCCCTCCATCGTCTGAAACTGTAACTATTGCAGTTATATTACTACTGTAGTTTTTTAGGCCTTTCAATAAAGTTGACAAGCCAGTTCCTCCTCCGATAGCAACAATATTAGGGCCTCTTTTTAATTTACTTTTTACTCTTAGTGCATCTACTAAAAATGTATTTTTTTCTGGAACAAGAGCTTTTTGTATAGAATTAATACTTCTATTTTGTCCAATACCAATCAAGAGAAGCCCCAAAACAAAGATTAATGGTCCTAAAACTGAAATAGGCAAAATTTTTGTTAACACGTTCATTATCAAGAAAAAAACTTCAATTAACCAATAAAGAGGTCTTAAATTAGTCCAGATTGCAATACCTAGTAAAGAAGTTAATAATCCAATAGCAGAAGTTATCATCCATCTTTTGATTACTAAGCCTGGCAATAACCAACTTAGAATTCTTATTATTTTATTTATCAAACCTAAATTCGACTTTTTAAAATAAGATAAGGTTCTCTTTATTTTTTTTTTCTTCTTCAGCATCAAAATCCTCTTAAATTTTTTAAAATTTAAATATATATATTGATTATAAATCAAATACATACATCCTTTTTTATTTTTAAAAAGTAGGCAATATGTATTTAAAGACAAATTGCTCTATATACATTTTGAAAAAATCAAAACATGCTGTAGAAACTAATAATCTCTCTATTAGCTGGGGAGAACTTAATGTACTAAATAAAATCAATCTAAAACTTCATGAGGGAGAAAAATTAGCTATTGTTGGCCCTTCAGGTTCTGGGAAATCAACTATATTAAAAATCCTTGCAGGTTTGATTTTACCCACGTCGGGGGAATTAAGCATATTTGGACAAAAACAAACTTACTTAAGATTAGATCAAACTAATCCTCCAGATGTAAGATTAGTTTTTCAGAATCCTGCTTTATTAGGATCTTTAACTATTGAAGAAAATGTAGGATTCATTCTTAAAAAGAATAAAAATTTATCCAAGAAATTTATTCAAGAAATTGTAAGAGAATGTTTAGAAGAAGTTGGATTATTTAATATTGAGAAAAAGCTACCAAATGAATTAAGTGGTGGCATGCAAAAAAGAGTAAGTTTTGCAAGAGCATTGATTACAGATCAGGATTTAGATAAAAAAAGTCAACCATTATTACTTTTTGATGAGCCTACTGCAGGTCTTGACCCTATTGCTTCATCAAGAATAGAAGACTTAATTAATAAGACAATTAATAAAGCCAATGGATCATCTATTGTTGTTAGCCATGTTCTTAGTACTATAGAAAGGACTTCAGAAAAAGTTGTTATGCTCTACGGAGGTAAATTCAGATGGGCTGGTTCGATTGATGAATTTAAAGATAGTAATGATCCTTATGTTTTTCAATTTAGAAATGGGAAACTTGCAGGACCAATGCAACCAAAAGACATTTAAAAATTATGCGTAGAAGCTTAAGAGATTCGATAGTAGGATTTTCCTTGTTAGGAGGTTTATTAGTATTTACATTTTTTTCATTCTGGTTAAGAGGTGTAAAACTGTCTTCGAAAAATTGGTATCTTTTTGCAGAATTTAACAACGCAAGCGGTTTATCAAAAAAATCTCCAGTAACTTACAGAGGGATCCTAGTAGGTTCAATAGAGGATATTCTTTTTACTAATGAATCAATCAAAGCAAAAATTGTTTTAAATAATCCAGAAATTATTCTCCCCAAACCTGCATTCGCAAGAGTTGTTACTAATTCATTTTTAGGGGGAGATGTTCAAGTTGCATTAGAAACTAGTGAAAAAACAATTCCAAAGAATACTCCAAAAGCTATATCCGAGAAATGTGATAGTAAATTAATTATTTGCCAAGGAGACACTATCACTGGAAAGCAGCTATCGAGCCTTTCAAATATTACTAACAGGATAAATCAACTACTTAAAGAATCAAATCAAGAAAATTTAATTGAAAATGTAGTTAAGTCAATAGACCAATTTGATAAAACACAAGAAAATCTTGATGAACTAATCTATTTATCAAAGCAAGAAATTATAAGAGTTAAACCTCTTATAAAAGAAGTAACAATAGCAGCAGGTCATTTAAACAATATTTTGTCTACTATAAATGATGAAGAAACTCTACAAGATATTAAATTAACAATCGAAGCGGCCGAATCAATATCAGGCAAATTTGATAAAATGAGTGATGATTTTGAACAATTAATGAAAGATAAAGAATTAACTAAATCTATAAGAGATTTAACAATTGGACTATCAAAATTCCTTAATGAAATTTACCCATAAAAAATTTAAAATTCATTAATTGCATTTAAGGCCATTGCAGCAATTGTCTTATCAGTAGCTTTAGGTAATTGAACATATTTCCCTTGTGCAGCTTCTGCAAGTTCTTTTCCAAATCCACTAGCTATAAATTTCCTTTCTGTATCTATAATTAATAACTTTATTCCTAACATGGGGTATTTAGCGGCAATATCTAATACTTCTTGTTTTAAATCCACATTTTCATTTTCTTTAACCTCTGCTTGACCTAATGATGTACCTAAAGGGACATTACCTCTCCCATCAGTTATTCCAACAACAATGACCTGACCTATATCTCCTGTAGAAAGAGCATTTTTTGCTACTTTTGCAGATTGAGTTAACCCATGAGCTAAAGGAGATCCACCTCCACATGGCATAGTTTCTAACCTTCTTTTTGCTGCCGTAATAGAGCTTGTTGGAGGCAAAAGAACCTCTGCTTGATTCCCTCTAAATGGTATAAGAGCTACTTCATCTCTATTTTCATAAGCCTCAGTCAAAAGTCTGATGACAGCACCTTTAGCACTTTGCATTCTATTAAGTGCCATAGAGCCACTAGCATCAACTAAAAAAATTACCAAAGCTCCTGCCTTTTTCTGAAGGAGCTTTGCCCTAAAGTCATTTTCCTCAATAATTATTGTTTTATTAGGATTCTTTAACCTTCTAGATTTCTGATAAGGAGCAGCGGCTCTTAGAGTTGCATCAACAGCAATTCTTTTTACTTTACCTCTTGGAATTAAAGGTCTGACATATCTACCTCTGCTTTGACTTAGAATTACTGATCTACTGCCACTATTTCCTGCTTTAGATTTTGCTGATGAGAAAAGTAATAAATCAGGATCTACCATACATGATTCAGGATCAAGAATAAATTCTTCTGGGATATCAGGAGTAGAATCTTCTTCTCCATCAGAATTTTCTTGTTCTTCTTCTTGATTATCCTCATTATCGTTAGATTCAGGTTCAGAATCTTCATTATTTGACTGAGGTGGTGGTGGGCTCTGATCCTCCGGCGGGGGTGGTTGAATATCATCATCTTGAGGTGGGATTTGCGTTGCTCTAGGAAGAATTACTAACCTTACTGCAACCTTTAAATCTTCTGAATTTACATTCTCATCCCCTCGAAGGGCTGCATTTGCTTTGGCAACTTTTACTGCAAATAATTCAGATCTATGTCCTTCAACACCACCACGAAGGGCTTCATTTACTAAATATGTTATTTGTTCTTTAGTAATTTTTACATCCTTTAACCATTGCCTAGCCAAAATTAACTGGGTTGATAAGTTATCAGATTCTTCAGACCATTTTTCTGAAAACTTAATATTATTTTCAGCATGAGATAATACAGATTTTGTTATTTCAACTCTTTGGTTATTATCAATAGATTGATCCGCAGAAAGAACAATTGCAAATCTATCTAATACATGATCTCTTAAAGCTCCTTCTTCAGGATTATAAGTTGCGATCAAAAGTGATCTGCAAGGATGAGAAAGACTTAAACCATCTCTTTCAATATTATTTTGTTCTCTACCAGTAGCTTCAAGAATTAAATTTACAATCCCTTCATCCAATAAATTAATATCATCAACATACAAAACACCCCTATGAGCCTCTGCTAAAACTCCTGGCTGAAAAACTTGCTCACCTGTATTTAATGAAGCAGAAACATCTATAGATCCAACGAGTCTATCTTCAGTAATTCCAATTGGGACTTGAATAAATGGAGCCTGGACAACCTTGCTTGGAATACTTTGTATTTGATTAAGGTAATCAACCCCTATAATTCTCGCTATTAGTTGACTAATATTTTTATCCCATTCTTCGGGTTTAGTTGGATCTAAATTTCTACTTATAGGTCTGAAAGAATTCTTATTATCAATTAATTTCTCGAGTATTAATTCATTATCTATTATTTCTATCGGTGGAATTAAGGAATGCAAACCTCTTGCCAATACAGACTTACCTGTGCCTCTTCCACCTGCAATCATTACTCCTCCTAAGCTAGGATCAACAGCTGCTAAAAGTAAAGATAATTTTAATAAGCTGTGCCCGGTAATTGCAGCCAATGGAAATGCTCTAAACGAATCCTTCTTTTGCATTAAATCCTTTATGTCTTCTTTCCCTTTTAACTCTTGTTCCAAAATCACTTTAAAAATCTCTGATATAGAATTTATCCAATAACGTAGTTTTTTGTAGTGGAATTATCAAATCTTAATATCAAAAACGGACTATGTATATCTCTTGGAGCAAATATTGATAGTAATTATGGTAACCCTATCGAATCATTAATAATTTGCAAACCAAAAGTAGAGAATCTTATCAACACTTGGATAAATCAATCTAAATCTTTTGAGAAAGAAATCGAATCATCAAAAACAATTTTTTATTGGTCCTCAATATATGAAACAAGTCCCCATGGAGTTAAGGATGATCAACCAAATTATTTAAATACTCTTCTTTTAGTAAAAAGTAATTTTTTTCCAAAGTTAATAACAAAAAACGCAAAATCCCTTCTAAAAGGATTGAAAAATTTGGAAAGAAATTTTGGAAGAAAAAAGACTCCCAATAATATGAAATGGATATCTAGATGTTTAGATTTAGATATTTTATGGTGGGAAGATTTTTGTTTCAAGGATGAAGAATTAATATTGCCTCACCCAAGATTTATGAATCGTAATTTTGTAATAACTCCTTTATCTGAGGTCCTAAGCAGAACACAAACAGTAAAAAAAATTGAAGAACAAAGATGGCTTGATGATTAATTTACAAAATCCTAAATTAATTGTTAGGGTATTTTTATTTAAATTATGGAAGATAAAAATCACTACAAAAAAGCCATTTTAAAAGAAAAAATATCTGATTTAAAAACAAAAAAATTTAGTTTCGAAATAAATAGAATTGAACTTCCAAATGGCCATGAAGATGAATACGGACAGATAATATTCCCAAACGCTTCATTAGCTGTGCCAATAACAAATGAAAATAAAGTTATACTTCTTCGCCAATATAGATTTGCTGTATCAAGATATTTACTTGAGTTTCCAGCTGGTACTTTAGAAATAGGAGAGACTCCAATAAACTCAATCAAAAGAGAAATTCAAGAAGAGTCTGGATATAAAGCAGAAAAGTGGGATGAACTAGGAGCTCTCGTTAATGCTCCTGGATATTCAGATGAAGTAATTCATTTATTTCTTGCACGCCATTTAAGCAAATTAAAAAATAAAGTAAAAGGAGATTTAGATGAAGATATAGAAGTTTTACTTATGGAGCCTGAAGAATTAGATAATTTAATATCTAGTGGTAATGAAATTCTGGATGCAAAAACAGTAGCAGCTTGGTTTAGAGCAAAGCAATTTTTAAGGATTTAATGAATAACCCCAGAATACTTTTTTGGTATAGAAAAGATCTTCGAATCAATGATAATAATGCTTTGAAAAAAGCATTTTCTTTATCCAATGCTATTACTTCGACTTATATTTTTGATCAAAATTATTCTTACGACTTCAATGCAAATTCTAGAGCATGGTTTCTTGGGAATTCACTCCAAGAATTAAGTAAAAATTGGGAAAATCTCGGAAGCCGATTGATTATAGATGAGGGTAATCCGTTAATTCTTATACCTAAATTAGCTAAGTTAATAGATGCTAAGTTTGTTGTTTGGAATAAAGCGACAGAACCATATGAAATTAATCGAGATTTAAAAATACAAAATACTTTAAAAAAATTTAATATTGAGTTTATAGAATTATGGGATCACCTTTTAATAGAGCCTTCTCAAATTTTCACTGGAAGTAACAAACCATATTCAGTTTATGGTCCGTTCTACAAGAATTTAAAGTCGAAAATTAATTTATTTAATTCAAAAAAAAATTACAACAATATTGGTACTTTAAAAGATTTAGAGATAGGGCTTAAAGAAAAAAAGAAGATTGATTCATCAAGATTAATATTAGATCGATTTCAAAAAAATATAAATTTTTCTGGATTTGAATTATGTCCTTGCAAACCAGGGGAGCTGGCTGCAGATAAATTATTAGATCAATTTATTTGTCAAGATAAAATTGGATCTTACGAATCTTCAAGAGACTTTCCATCTCAGAATGGAACATCTTTCCTTAGCGCTTCATTAAGATTTGGGACTATAAGTATACGAAAAGTCTGGGATGCAACATTATTTCCTGACCTAATAAATATAAATAAACACAATCAACTATCAATAGAAACTTGGCAGAAAGAATTAGTTTGGAGAGAATTCTATCAACATTGCTTATTTAATTTTCCAGAATTAGAGAAAGGACCCTATAGAAAAAAATGGGACCTCTTCCCTTGGCAAAATGATCATGAATGGTTTACTCGATGGAGTGATGGACAGACCGGAGTTCCTATTATTGATGCAGCAATGAGACAACTTAATAGTTCTGGTTGGATGCATAATAGGTGTCGAATGATAGTAGCTTCATTTCTCGTAAAAGACCTTATTTGCAATTGGCAATTGGGTGAAGAAAAATTTATGAAGGTATTGGTTGATGGTGACTTAGCCGCAAATAATGGAGGCTGGCAGTGGAGTGCAAGTAGTGGTATGGATCCAAAACCATTAAGAATTTTTAATCCTTATACTCAAACAAAAAAATTTGATCCTATTTGCAAATATATTAAATTCTGGATTCCTGAATTATCTAAGGTATCTAATGCAGATATCCTTAATGGTGAAATATCTGATTTGGAACAGAATAATTATTCAGGGGCTATAGTTAATCACAATATTCAGCAAAGACTTTTTAAGGAGCTTTACGCACAAATCTGAAGTTCATTTATACAATTTTTTAAAATAATATTTAAATTTTCTGATACATAAACTTGTTCTTCGTAAGAAATTTCTGGATACATTGGGAGACTAAGTACTTCAGTACAAACTCTTTCTGTATTAATAAGTTTTTCTCTAGAAAAATTTTTATTTTTGTAGGCTATTTGTGCATGAATTGGTATTGGATAATAAATAATAGAATTAATTCCTTTCTCGGAAAGTCTTAATTTCAATAAATTTCTTAAAGAATTATTCTTGTTGAAATCAGTTTCAAATAATTTCGGATAATCATCGTTTATATCGTAATTAAAATTTTTTAATTTAATCACAAATTGATTCCAAGAATGAGAAACATGGTCATAATCAATCTTGGGTAAATGAATAAAACTATTTTTTTCTAATAAATCAAGATAATTATTTGCTATTTTTTTACGATTACTAATCCATTTTGATATGGACTTTATCTTAATGTTTAATACCGCTGCTTGTAGAGTATCCAGCCTACTATTGTAACCTATTTGAGTATGGTGATACCTTTTAGGACTTCCATGAGCTGCCAACTCTCTGACCTTTTTTGCAATGTTTTGATCTGAAGTTGTAACTGCCCCTCCATCTCCAGCAGCTCCTAAATTCTTAGTTGGGAAAAAGCTAAAACATCCTATATCCCCAATACTTCCTACTTTGGAATTTTCCCACATTGTACAAGTTGCCTGCGCGCAATCCTCAATTATTTTTAAATCATATTTATTAGCTAATGCCTTTATTGACTTCATATTTACTGCATTACCAAATAAATGGACTGGCATAATTGCTTTAGTATTAGAGTTAATTTCTCCTTCAATTAAATCAATATTAATTAAATAATCATTTGGATTGATATCGACCAAAACTGGATTAGCTCCTACTGCACTTATCGCTTCAGCAGTTGCGAAAAAGCTGAAAGAAGAAGTAATCACTTCATCTCCTTCTCCAATATCTAAAGCACGTAAAGCAAGTATTAGTGCATCAGTTCCACTATTACAGCCAACAGCATGATTTACCCCTATAAGAGATGCAAAATTCTCTTCAAATTCTTCAATCTCTTGACCCCCGATATATTGTCCACCTTGAAGAACTTTCATAACCGCATCCTCAATATCAGAGCCGATCTCTTGGAACTGTCGTTCTAATGTAAATGGTGGTATTTGCATATTTATTATATTAGCTTTAAAGGTTTTTCCCTGGGATAAATATTATATTTAATTCATTTAAACCAATCAGGCTCTTTACCAGGAGTCCATTTTATATTACATCCAAGCGATGGCTGTTGCGGATCAGGATAATCACTATTTTTATTTAAGTCTTTTACAGCAGAACGTAGATCTTCCCCAGTTATAGAAATATCATTACTAGGTTTACTACTATCAAGTTGGCCATGATAAAAAAGGGTGAATTTTCTATTTCCAGCATTTGAGAAAAGATAAAAATCAGGAGTACATGCAGCCTTTAACTCTTTGGCAAAAACTTGACTTTCATCATAAAGATAAGGAAAACTCCAGCCTTGTATTTGAGCTTGATTTCTTAGACAATCTGGAGAATCTGAAGGATGAGTAAAAATATCATTACTTGAAATTGCGATAGTTTGAACTTTATCCTCAATATCACTAATTAAAACTGAAATATGATTTTCGATATATTTCACAAAAGGGCAATGGGCACAAATAAACATTAAAAGTAAATGCCTATTATCTAGTTTGGATGAATTATAGTTTTCTTGATTAGATGAATTGGCATTAATCATTTCGAAAGAAGGTAATTGAGTCCCTAATTCCAAAAACATTGAATTTGTTTTAACCATGCTTAAAAAAATATTCCTTATAGTTGAAATTTATTGTATATTTTGCAGTAATTTGCAAAGAAGTGTCCTTTTTGTAGGACAATTATATAAATAAGAAATAAAATGCTTCTAAATTTAACTGGCAAAAAAATTCTAGTGACTGGAATTGCCAACAATCGTTCAATAGCATGGGGAATAGCTCAGCAACTTTCAAAAGCTGGAGCTGAACTAGGAATTACTTATTTACCTGATGAAAAAGGGAGATTTGAATCAAAAGTTAGAGAATTAACCAAAGATTTGGATCCATCATTATTCCTCCCACTTGATGTTCAAAATCCTTCTCAAATTGAAGAAATTTTTGAAAATATTAAAAACAATTGGGGACAAATTGATGGGTTAGTTCATTGTCTTGCATTCGCAGGTCGTGAGGAATTAATCGGAGATTATAGTGCGACTTCATCCGAAGGTTTTGATAGAGCTTTGAATATTAGTGCTTATTCTTTAGCACCTCTATGTAAAGCCGCAAAACCACTTTTTAGTGATGGTGCTGGTGTAGTTTCTTTAACTTATTTAGGATCTGAGAGAGCTATACCTAACTACAATGTAATGGGTGTAGCAAAGGCAGCTTTGGAGGCTTCAGTAAGATACCTTTCTGCAGAACTGGGCCCTGAAAAGCAAGTAAGAGTAAATGCAATAAGTGCTGGTCCAATTAGAACACTTGCTAGTTCTGCAATAGGTGGCATTTTGGATATGATCCATAATGTTGAAGAAAAAGCCCCCCTACGAAGAACAGTTACTCAAACAGAAGTAGGTAATACAGCTGCTTTTCTTTTAAGTGATCTTTCAAGTGGTATATCAGGCCAAACTATTTATGTTGATGCAGGTTATTGCATTAATGGAATGTAAATTACAATTTAAATAATTAAAATGTCATCCACAAGACAAGCTGAAATCAAAAGAAAAACAAATGAGACTGATATAATTATTTTTCTTAATATAGATGGCAATGGAATATCTGAAATTGATACTGGTATACCTTTTTTAGATCATATGTTGCATCAAATATCTAGTCATGGATTATTTGATTTAAAAATAAAAGCTATTGGAGATACCCATATTGATGACCATCATACAAACGAGGATGTAGGCATTGCTCTTGGTAAAGCCTTTACTAAAGCCCTAGGAGAAAGAAAAGGAATAAATAGATTTGGGCATTTTTTTGCACCTTTAGATGAGGCTTTAGTTCAAGTAACATTAGATTGTTCAGGTAGGCCTCATTTGTCTTATGATCTCAAATTAAAAGCACCAAGAATAGGGAATTATGATACGGAATTAGTGAGAGAATTTTTTATAGCTTTTGTAAATAATAGTGGAATCACTCTTCATATCAATCAAATACAAGGCACAAATTCTCATCATATAGTCGAGGCATGTTTTAAAGCCTTTTCAAGAGCAATGAGAATGGCTTCTGAAATAGATATCAGGAGATCTGGAACTATCCCAAGTAGTAAAGGAATGTTAGAAAGTGATTAGATAGTTAAATTCATTATTTTTGAATAAGCCACAATTTTATTTATTTTTCGCGAAAATAAATAAAGTTAATATTTCAATGTGACTTATATTCAAGAAAAACAAATTAATGATAATCAAGCTTTTAACAAAGAAGACTGGGCTAGTGCATACAAAAATGTTGAAAAAGAATTAACAAATGAACCATTAAATACAACTTCAGGGAAAAATATTGATGAATTAAATGGAACCCTGTTCCGAAACGGTCCAGGAATATTAGAAAGGGGAGGCCAATGGGTTCATCATCCATTTGATGGAGATGGGATGATTACAGCAATTAGATTTGAGGACGGGAAACCATCATTAACAAATAAGTTTGTGCGAACAAAAGGTTTTTTAGAAGAAAAAAAGATTAACAAATTTATTTATAGAGGTGTTTTTGGGACTCAAAAAAGTGGAGGTATTTTAAATAATGCTCTTGATTTAAAATTTAAAAATATTGCTAATACACACGTTGTAAAACTAGGTAATCAAGTGCTTGCATTATGGGAAGCAGCGGGTCCACATGCCTTAGATCCCAAAAATCTTAATACCATTGGACTAACAACTTTAAGTGGAGTTTTAAAGAGCAACGAAGCATTTAGTGCTCATCCAAAATCTGATTTCAATTCAAATGCATCATCTGAACTTTTGGTAACTTTTGGAGTGCAAACCGGCCCAAAAAGTACTATTAGATTAATGGAATTCTCAAATGCCGGTGAAAATTCTGGTGAACTGATAATAGACAGGAAAGATACATTTAATGGATTTGCATTCCTTCATGATTTTGCAATTACAACAAATTGGGCGATATTTTTACAGAACGCTATCGACTTTAACCCTTTGCCATTTGTAATGGGCCAAAAAGGAGCCGCTCAATGTTTAAAATCAAATCCTAATAAAAAAGCTAAATTTTTTATAATCCCAAGAGAAAGTGGTTTATTTAAGGGGCAACCTCCAATTACTATAGATGCACCCGATGGATTTGTTTTTCATCATGTTAATGCATACGAAAAAGATTCAAAAATAATTTTGGATAGTATTTTTTACGATGATTTTCCTTCTGTCGGTCCCAATGAGAATTTTAGGGATATTGATTTTGATAAATATCCAGAGGGTAATTTAAAAAGATCTATTATCGACTTAAAGGAGAAAACCTCTAAGCTTGAAACTTTAAGTACACAATGTTGCGAATTTGCTACTGTTAATCCGAATTTCTTAGGATTAAAAGCATCTTACTCTTGGATGGCTTGTACAGATAAGAAAATAGGGAATGCTCCTTTACAAGCTATAAAAAAAATAAATTTGAATACCAAAGATGAAATTTCTTGGTCAGCCGCACCTAGCGGATTCGTTAGTGAACCAATAATGGTCCCTTCAACATCATCAAACAAAGAAGATGAGGGTTACTTATTTGTTCTGCTATGGAATGGTAGTAGAAGAGGAAGTGATCTTGTGATACTAGATGCTAAAGACTTAAAAGAATTAGCTATTTATGAGCTCCCAATATCTATTCCACATGGCTTACATGGATCTTGGGTTAGAAGTTAATCAGGAAAATATTTTTAACAATTGAGGAATGATTTTTTTAACTGCTTTCCCTCTATGACTACATGTATCTTTTAATTCATTATTCATCTCAGCGAAAGTTAATTTACTTGATAACTCCTCAAAAATAGGATCATAACCAAACCCCCTATTTCCTCTAGGGCTCAGAATAATATTTCCAAAACATTTAGCCTCCGATTCTAATATTACATTTCCTGTTGGAGAGCAAACACAAACGTTTGCAATAAAATAAGCACCTCTATTTTCTTCTAAATCAAGTTCAAGTAAAACTCTTTCTATTCTTTTTTGATCATTTTCTGCATATCTTGATGAGTAAATTCCTGGTTTACCATCCAAAGCATCAATACATATTCCTGAATCATCTGCAATGGCATAGTTTTTTGTTTTTTTAGAAACTTCGCTTGCCTTTTTGATTGCATTCTCCCTAAATGTAATTCCATTTTCTTCAACTTCTATTGATTCTGGTTGAAGGAATAATTGGCAATTTACATTTAATAGTAATTTTTTATATTCTTGAATTTTACCTTTGTTTTTACTAGCTAAATATAATTTTTTCATTTTATATTTTTTAATTTATTTATATATTTTTGACTCCATTCCAAAACCTCATTTAAATGATGTTCAGATGATGCCTCACAATATAATCTTAAAAGAGGCTCTGTTCCTGAGAACCTAAATAATAGCCAAAAATTGTTATCGATTCTCAATTTTATGCCGTCGATATTTGAGACACTTTTAATGTTATGACCACATATTTTTGAAGGAATATTATTTTTAATATATTTTTCAAGACTTTCTTTTTCTGATTGATTTGGAAATTTAATATCAATTCTTCTATAAAAACTTGGACCAAATTTATCTTGAATTTGATCTAAAGTTTCATATAAATATTTTGATTTCTCTGCGATTCCATTTAATAAAATCATAGCAGCATATAAAGCATCTCTCTCCGGCATAAAGTCTCCGAAGCCTACACCTCCTGATTCCTCTCCTCCAATAAATATTTTTTCTTTAATCATTCTTTGTGCAATATATTTAAAACCAACCGGTAGTTCAACAACCTCTCTATTTTGATTCTTAGCGACATTATTAATAATATCTGAGCCACTTACAGTTTTAAGTACTGGATATAAATTCTTATTCTTTTCTCCCAAATAATTAATAAAAAAAGGTAATAAAACTTGAGTACTACAAAACCTTCCTTTTTCATCAATAACAGCAATTCTATCGCCATCACCATCAAAAATTATGCCTAGAGTTTTAATACCTTTGGTAGAACTTCTTATTAGTATTTCAATTAAATTATCTAAATATTTCAGCAGTGGCTCTGGAGGATTTCCTCCAAATAAAGGATCATAATCTGTTCTAATTTCAGTAAAAATTTTTGAATCACAACCATCAAAGATCTGACTTAGACAATTTGCTGCTGAACCATGCATAGAATCAACAAAAATATGCAAATTCATTTTCTTTAAATTATTCGCAATAAAATCAATATTAAAATTTGATTTAATCTGATCTAAATGAAACTTCTTAATATCAACTTTTTCATATCCACCTTTCAATCTTTCACTTGAGTTTCCAAGAAGTAACCTTTTTTCAACTTCCTTTGTAAAAGATTCATCCACAGAACATCCTTTAAAACTTTTAATCTTTAAACCAAGCCAATTATAAGGATTATGACTTGCAGTGATAACTAAACAACCTAAAAACATAAATTTTTTAGCGTATAAGCTGCAGGAAGGTGTTGGAACATAACTAGTAGAGAGAACGGGCTCAAAACCACATCCCTTAACAAAAGAGACTATCTCTTTTGCAAACTCATTTGCCAGGAATCTACGATCGTAACCTATTAGAATTTTTTTAGAATTAGTTTCTTCGAAGTATTGATAATATAATTCCTGACACGAAGCCACTACGACTCTTGAAAGATTTGATAGATTGAAATCAAAGCCAATTATTCCTCTCCAGCCATCAGTTCCGAATTTTATTTCATCTAGTTCATTTGAAGACAAAGTTAAATAGTTCCTTGATTTCCAATAATTATATATATTAATTTAAAGGAGTAAAAATTTAAACTGCCTTTGCAAAAAAATTTGAATAATCTTTATTTAAAAAGTTTTATAAGGTGCAAAAGAAAAGCTTGGCTTGATTATCAGGGCAATAAGTCTCAAAAAATTTGGTCACCACATCAATCTATAGAAATAATTAATCGATACAAAAGCTTTTATAAACTAAGTAATGGAAATTTATACTCTGGAACAAAAGCCTGTAAGAAGGGTTCAAGTGGGGTAATCGGATTAAAAGTAAGATCTAAAGTAATCAATAATATAAATGCAGAAATCCAACCTCAATTACTTAAAAAAGTAGGTGGTCATAGCAAATGGGGAGAATATAAATATTTACCTGTTGTATATAAGTTAGGCCATAGAACAACAAAAGAGCATCTTTTCGATTTAGCTTTTTGTTCGATTTTATTAGAGCCCTTTCAAGAGTCAAAAATTGAAAAGGGATTGGTAGTTTCAAACTTTTCAAATCAAATTAATATTGAAAAAATTAATTTGAATCAACGATTAAGAAAAAAAGTATTAAATACCTTTTTAAATTTAAATGAATATCTTAAAAGATCTATTCCAGATATTACTGAAGATAGGAAAAAATGTACGATATGTTCATGGCAAAAGTTTTGCGATGCAGAAGCAAAAGATAATGGATATTTAACAGATATAGATGGTATTGGCTCTAAAACAGCTATATTTCTCCAAAAAAATGGGATATCTAATATTAAAGAACTAGCTGCTGCTAAAAAGATCGATTTAGGAGAAAAACTTTTTCAATTCAAGGAGCAAAAATTTGAAAAAGCATCAAAGTTTATAAAGCAATCAAAAGCATATTTATCAGGAATACCAATTCGAATTTATGAAAGTAAAAACTTATCTTGTCTTTTATTAAATAAAGATTCAGGATTCTTCATTTTTGATATCGAGTCAAATCCAGATGAGAGACATGATTTTTTATATGGATTTTTAAAAGTCAATAATTTATCTCAAAATATTAAAGATGATTTTTACGATCCAATATTAAACCTTAAAAATAATACTAAAAAATCAAATCAAGAAATTATCCAAAAACTTTTTTCAAAAAAATACTGGCCAGTTTTACATTATGGAGAGACTGAGAGAATAGCAATTTTAAATTTAGCAAGGCAATTAGATCTTGATCTAAAAGAAATTGAGGTCCTAAAGTCGAGATTTATAGACTTACACTTAATTGTAAGAGGATCTTGGATATTACCTATTAGAAACTATAGTTTAAAAACAGTTGCTAATTGGATGGGCTTCAAATGGAAACAAAAAAATGTAAGTGGATCAAAAGCTTTATATTGGTGGATTCAATATAGAAATACTTTAAATGATCTTTTTCTAAAAAAAATAATTAAATATAATCGAGATGACTGCTTGGCTACACTTGAAATCGCGAAGTGGTTAATCAAAAAACACGAAAAGATTAATTAAAGAAAAGTTGAACCTACAGATTTTTCTATTGAAATTTGGCCAAAATTATCAGAGAACAAATAATTTTCCTTATCTAAATATTTCCTCTTTATCATTGCCAAGCCTTTTATTATTCGAGAATCTAATTTATAAATACTGGTAATGTAACCAACCGATTTTTCTTTATTTTTATTATTGTAAATTTCCATGTTCGAATATTTCAAGTTCAAATCTTTATCCTTAGCCGTCCATATTCTGATCTCCTTTTTTAAAGAAGAAACATTCCTGATTTTTGACATTGTTTCTTGACCCAAATAACAACCTTTATTGAAATCTATAAGATCTGTGAGTCCTAATTCAAGTGGATTATTTTTTCCATTAATTTCACTATCTAAAGATGGTATAGCCTGATTAATCTTCCACAATTGCAAGTCATTAGCATTCATTGAATTTGGATTACTATAATAAGAATCATATTTTTTATCTTCATTATTAAAAAAAATAGGTTGAGTGATTCTCCATGAATTCATATCATCAATTAGCTGAAATCTATTTATTGAAAAAGTATCACTTAATGAAACATCATCGGAGGGAAAAGTAATATCATTAAAGTATTTCCTAATCTCACTAGTATTTCCTGCAAAAACAATTACTTCTAATTTATTTTCTAAGCAATTAATCTCAAGCAATGATTTCAAAATACCATTTGGGGACAACCAGCAAGTTTTTAAAACCTTGTTATTTAAATCAATAATATTTCCTGTCGTTATTCCATTTAAGAATCTTTTACTATCTTTACCAGTAATAGAAAAGCAATCAAATTTTTCAAGCCAAATTTGTTCTTTTATTTCTTTAACTTTTGACATTATTTAAAGAAAGTCTTCTATTGAAAATAAGCTTTTTAATTGTATATTTTGTTCTTGTAAGGCCTCATATCCTCCTTCTCTTCTATCAACAATAGCTAAAACTTCTTTTACTAAAAGATTATTTTCTCGTAACTTATTAATTGCTTTAATAGCGGATCCAGCAGTAGTTACAACATCTTCCAAGACAGTTACTAATGTTCCTTCTTTTAATGTAGGGCCCTCTAATCCAGCCTTTGTTCCATATTCTTTTATTTCTTTCCTAATGATTAAAGCATCTAGTAATAAACCTTTAGAAGCAGCCGTTACAATTAAACCACTAACCAAAGGATCCGCTCCTAAAGTCAATCCAGCCACAGCTTTTGAACTTGGATCCATTAACTCTAAAAACAAATTACTAATTAATTGCAACCCTATGCCATTTAAGGATACAGGTTTACAATTTAGATAATGAGCACTTTGTTTACCAGATGCCAAAACAAAGTTTCCTTTCTTATAAGATTTTTTAACTAAAAGTTTTAACAAATTCTCCTTATTTAAATTATTATTTTGCAAAAAAATGTTCATTAATAGAAGGTCAGCTTATATTTCAAGATTAGGAGAAAAAAAAGAAATCTCACAAAAACTTCCTAAGTTGGTGCTTTTTGAAATATTATTTTTATATTGTATGTAAATTGAATGTAATTATTCATTACTTCAAAAATCTGGGGGTGTAGCAATCTGGTGAATGCACCAAACTCATAATTTGGCTAAGGCGAGTTCGATCCTCGCCACCCCCATCAATAATTTGTTTTTGAATGAAAATAACTTTACTATTCTTACTTTTGATATTTCCAGCTTTTTTTGCTGCAAGTGAACTCTCATTTTTATTAATAAGGCCAAGTAAAGTTTTAAGACTGATAGAAGAGAAAAAAAAAGGAGCATTTTCCATTTTAAAAATTCAAAAAAGATTCAGATCTTCCCTCATAGCATCTCAATTTGGAGTTACAATTTCTCTTATTGCCATTGGTTGGTTAGGTAAAGGTTTGGCGAATGATTTTTGGAATGAAATTAAATTTTCAAATCGAATATATGATCTCTTATTATTTTTGTTCATAGTGTTTATAGTCACTCTTATATCTGGTCTTATTCCAAAAGCATTAGTAATTAATAATCCAGAGTCAGCTGCTTTGAGATTAACTACAATTTTTGATGCAGTTCGCAAAGGGATGCAGCCTGTTGTTTCTGTAATCGAATTTTTTGCAAGTGCTTGTTTAAGGTTATTTCATCTAAACAATAAATGGGATTCATTAAATTCCGTATTATCGGCTGGTGAATTAGAAACATTAATTGAAACAGATAATGTCACAGGATTAAAACCTGATGAGAAGAATATTTTAGAAGGTGTTTTTGCTTTAAAAGATACTCAAGTTAAAGAAGTAATGATTCCAAGATCTGAAATGGTAACTTTGCCAAAAAATATTACGTTTGCAGAACTTATGAAACAGGTGGATAAAACAAGGCATGCTCGCTTTTTTGTAATTGGTGAGTCACTAGATGATGTTTTAGGAGTTTTAGATTTACGTTATTTAGCAAAACCAATATCTAAGAGCGAAATGTCAGCAAATACATTACTAGAACCTTTCCTTTTACCTGTGACAAAAGTTATAGAAACATGCTCATTAGCAGAGATATTACCTCTGGTTAGAGATTACAATCCATTTTTGCTAGTTGTCGATGAACATGGTGGGACTGAGGGACTTATCACTGCGGCTGATCTTACTGGAGAAATTGTTGGCGAAGAAATGCTGAATAGCAGAATGTATTCAGATATGAAAATGTTGGATAATTTCTCTAAGAAGTGGTCAATTGCTGGCAAAGCAGAAATAATAGAAATCAACAAAAAGTTGGGGTGTTTTCTTCCAGAAGGAGCTGATTATCATACTCTCGCGGGATTTCTTCTTGAAAAATTTCAAATGGTTCCAAAAATTGGAGATAGTTTAGATTTTAAAAATATAAAATTTGAAATAATTTCAATGTCAGGTCCAAAAATTGATCGTGTAAAAATATTTCTGCCAAAAAAGTTAAAATTGACATCCAATGAAGGATAATAATTAGACATACATGAACTATAAGATATGAAACCAACCTCATCCTCAGTAAAGGTTGGAGTTATCGGAATAGGAAATATGGGATGGCATCATGCTCGTGTGCTTAGTTTGCTAAAAGATGCAGATTTAGTAGGGGTTGCTGATCCAAACGAAAACAGAGGTAAATTAGCAGTAGAGCAATTTCAATGTGAATGGTTTAGAGATTATCATGAACTTATTTCTAAAGTTGATGCAATTTGTATTGCTGTCCCTACACTTCTTCATCACAAAGTAGGCCTAGATTGTCTTAAAGCAGGCGTTAATGTTCTTATTGAAAAACCCATTGCAGCTAATGAGTTAGAAGCAAAATCTTTAATAAATGCCTCTAAAATTAATAATTGTCTTTTGCAAGTTGGGCATATTGAAAGATTTAATCCTGCTTTTAGAGAGTTAAATAAAATAGTTCAAAATGAAGAGATTGTTGTTTTAGAGGCAAGAAGACACAGTCCTCATGCAGACAGAGCAAATGATGTATCAGTTGTCATGGATTTAATGATTCATGATATTGATCTAGTTCTTGAATTAGTTAATTCAAAAATACAGAAGTTAGCCGCTGTAGGAGGAAGAAATAGTGATGGCTTAATAGATTATGTAAATGCTACTTTAGTTTTCAACAATAATATTATTGCAAGCTTGACTGCCAGCAAAATGAGTCATAAAAAAATTAGGAGTTTAAGTGCACATTGCCAGAATGGTCTTGTTGAAACGGACTTCTTAAATCATTCTCTACAAATACATAGAAAAGCACATGAATCCTATACAGCCGAGCATGGCGAGCTAGTTTATAGAAATGATGGTTATGTTGAGGAAGTGAGCACAACTTCTATTGAACCTTTATATGCAGAGCTAGAACATTTTCTTAAATGCGTACAAGGTAAAGAAACTCCAGAAGTAGATGGAGAACAAGCCTCAAGAGCGTTGAAGATTGCAGATTTTATTGAGTGTGCGGTAGAAAACTCAGGAGATGCAATATCACTTGAAATACCTTTTTAAAAATAAATTTTTTTTATTTAAATCCAACCGCAGCTTGCCACACAAATACTAATAAAAAGAAAAATAAAGGTATTAAAGGAAGAACATCAACGGTTGGAGCGAAAGCCTTATATGCATCAGGCAATTCAGCGAATGTATTTAAAAGAGTGAGCACCTTCTTAATAAATTGAGTAATTATATGTTAAGACGTTACCACGTATGGTGAGCAATAGAGGATCTTTTCCAAGGAGCGAAATCTATTGTAAAACAATTATCTTTAATTGCAGCAGAAATTGAATTTGTAAATCGAATTAGATGAGAAATATTATGGAGACTAATGAGAGTTAGTCCTAATATTTCATCATTTCTTACTAAATGATGCAAATAAGCACGAGAATAAGATTTACAAGTTTCACATTTACAAGTTTTATCTATTGGAGAAAAATCATTTTTAAATCGAGCATTTCGCAAATTCAATCTTTCATCATTAAAAAATGCAGTCCCATGTCTTCCCAGTCTTGTAGGTAAAACACAGTCAAATATATCAAATCCTTTTGCAACAGCTAGAGAAATTTCTCTTAGAGAGCCTATTCCCATTAAATATCTTGGTTTATTTTTTGGTAAGAATTTCGGTACGTAATTAATTACACTATGTATTTCTTCGACTGCCTCTCCAACACTGACACCTCCTACAGCTATTCCAGGCAGATCAAAAGAACTTGTAAATTTTGCGCTATGTTCTCTTAATTTTGGATACTTACCACCTTGAACTATACCGAATAATGCTTGATTTGATTTCTGATGAGTCTCAACACATTTTTGCAACCATGAATGAGTTCTTTGTAAAGAGTCCTCAATATCATTTTCGTTAGCTGTATGCGGAGGACAATGATCAAAAGCCATCGCAACATCCGAACCAAGATCCATTTGAATATGCATTACTTTTTCAGGTGATAAAAATACATGACTACCATCTCTTGGATTTTTAAATTCCACACCTTTATTAGAAATATTATTTAATTTGGCCAAACTAAAAACTTGATATCCACCTGAATCAGTAAGAATAGGCTTATCCCAATTCATAAACTTATGTATTCCACCAACTTCTTTAACTAGTTTTTCTCCAGGTTGCAGATGAAGATGGAAGGTATTTGAAAGAATCATTTCTGATCCTGTAGAAATTAACTGCTTAGATGAAATTCCTTTAACCGTTGCCAAAGTACCCACAGGCATAAATCTTGGAGTGTTCACCTGACCATTTGGGGTATAAAATATACCAGTTCTTGCCTCTGTATTACTGCAATTCGATTTAATTTCAAATTCAAACACGATAATTTATAAAATTTTTTGATCCTTTTTTATCAATCTACTCTATTATTCATTAGGGAATCTATTTTTTATCTCATCAAAAAATATTTAATAAAAAATTTTGCCGGATCTTGGATTTTCTATACGACATTTCCAAAGATACCTTTAATTAATCCCGAATTTAAAAATATTGCACAATTTGCGCCGCCTTTAGGATTTTTTATTGGAACAATACAGAGTTATATTTTTATTTTTTTTAGTGTAAACTCTTGGTCTATTTATGCATCTGCTTTAATTTGTTTGGCTACAGGATATTTAATTACAGGGGGTCTACACCTCGATGGTTTAATGGATACTTTCGATGGTATTTTTGCGGGTAAAAAGAAACGTTTAAAAGCCATGAAAGACAGTAAAGTTGGATCCTTTGGCGTTCAATCTTTAGTTTTTATAACTTTAATTCAGATTGCTTGCATACTCAAAATTCAAAACCAAATAATTATTGTTTTGCCAATATGCTTATTTTGGGGAAGATTTTCAAATTTATTTTTTATAGAAAAGTTTAAATATATGAGTTATAAGAAAAAATCCATTAGTCACAAAAAGTTTTGGAATGGATTTAAAAAAGAATCTTTGATTTCCGTTGTTTTTCTTTTAATTTTCATCGTATATCAATTTGTTTCAATTACATCCCAAGCAATATTAATAAAATTTTTATTTCAAATTTTGATTGGTATTTTTTTTAGTTATTCTATTCCCAACATACTTGGGAATAAAATTGGAGGCTTCAATGGAGATGCCTGCGGTGCGAGTGTTGTACTAGTCGAAACTGCAATGTTATTTACGAATGCAATTCTTTTATAGGAAGTTCTAAATAGAAAATATTTTTCTTCTTAAGATTTTTTAATTCCTTAACATCATTAATTGAGGAGTTTTCAAGCAATCTCAACTCTCCTCCAATTTGTTTTGCTAATTTCCTCGCTAAAAAAAGTCCAACACCAGTGCCATCCTTCTTCTTAGCTGCTGATCCTCGAAAGCCTTTTTGAAAAATTTTCTCATTTTCAATTTTTGTTATTTTTTTACCATCATCAAATATACACAGACCTTTACTCATAATGGTGAGTCCAATCTCAGCATCTTTTTGGGCGTATTTAAACGCATTTTCTAATAAATTGGCCACAATTTCAGCAATCACAGCATATTTAACCTTTAATGGCGATAAAGTCCAATCTGGCCAAAGAGAAGGTTCAGTCCAATCTCTATTCTCTAAGTTCGCATTAGCTTTACCCCTTTCTAAAATTGGCCTCAATAGACTCTCAACAGTTATTAGCTTTTTATTATCTAAATTTGGTGGTAATAATAATCTTTCCTCTCCAATTTCTAGAGGAAGTTGAATAGGTGAATTTAATTGAGCAAAAGAATCCATATAATTATTAATTTGTTTTTGCTCTATTATCATGCGTTCAACTATTTCAATAGAGTTATCATCTGAACCAAGTCTTTTTATTAATAATTTTGCATATGTCCTAAGAGCAGCCAATGGATTCCTTAATTGATGGATTATGACATTAACCTGATTTTTTAAATAATTAATTTCTTCATTTTTATTTTGACGTTCAAATTCAATAGAAACGCATTTAGCTAAAGATAGTGAAAGTGCTTTTAATCTAGAGTCAAGAGATACTGGCCAATTCCCCCCTTTCAAATCAGTTTCTACCCTGAGGACACCAAGTAAGATATCGTTTTCTTGAAGCGGGTACCATCTTCTGTTAGGAGAAGAAACTTTTAGTGAAGGATCATCTTCTACTGATATTAGAAGCTTATCAATTTGTGGCCATTGACCAATTATTTCAAAAGATGCTTTAGTTCCTTGCTCAGTTGAAGCAAGATACATAACCAAATGAGTCACTCCCATTGAGCAACCAAAACTCTCTAGCTGTTTAGTGATTAGTTCTTCAAATTTTTTTGAGAGCTTCATAATTAGTGAAATTTAAAAAAACCTGAAAAAGGACTTGTAAAATATGAAAAAAGTATTAAGATATATAAAGAGGTCTGACTTTAGCCAGCCTTAAATATGAATATTTAATCATATTTTAAGCTACATCAGGGGTTGATGGGTCCTCTATGTAATTTAAGTGAATTCAAAATCACAGATATAAGATTAGTAAAAATTAATAAGGCTAATCTCATTAATAATTTCAGGAGTACCAATCAATGTCAAAAAAGAGAAAAAGAATCAGCAGAAGAAGGTTGGCTGGCCAAAGAGTAATGGCACATGTTCCTATTTATCATATCGAAACTGGCAAACATAAACCAGTTACAGCTGCAAGAAGATTTATAGCTGAAAATGCTTTGTCTGCTCCTTCAGTTTTCAATGTTCGAAGAAATGAACATACCACTGATAGGTTCTTTTGGGGAGAGAAAGGTTTATTTAGCGCCCAATATGCTGAAGAAAATCATTTTCTATTTCCATCATTAAAAGTAGTAGTTGAAGGGATTGGTGAAGAAAAAATATTTGAAGGTCTAGAACTTACTGCAGATGATTGGGAAGAGATTGAAGAATACGAATATGCTTTCGTTTAAAAAATATTATTTATATTCGAACTTATAAAATTAATTAAATTTGAATCAATTTGATGGGATCCATCAAATTCTATTAATTCACAGAATTTAGAAGACTTACTTTTTACCGTTTCATGAATAATTCTTGAAGCATCTATTGGCACCACGTCATCAAATAAACCATGACTAACAATTAATGGTGGGCATTTCTCTCCTGGAGACCAGTTTGGGTGGGAATAACCACTACAAGCAACAATTAGTCCTAAATTTAACTTAAATCCTGCATCAATTGCCATAGCTGCACCCTGAGAAAAACCCAACAAAATTGTTTTTTCTATTGAAATCTTTTCAGTATCAAATTTCTTTAATGAACCTAAAAGTTTATTTACTTCAACCTCAGCCCCCTTCCAATCATGCGGGTATAGGTGATACCACTGTCTTCCCTGACCACTTGGATGTGATCCAGAAGCCCTCAAAGAAATTACCTCAAAATCAAGATTTATTTTTTCTATAATCTCCTTTCCAAGTATTAAAAGGTCATCTGCATCGGCTCCCCAGCCATGTAGCAAAATTATTCTATGAGTTGCGGTTTCAGAACTAATCCCAACAAATTCATGATCAATATCATATTTCATGTTTATATTCTTAAGTAAGTAAACTTTTCAATAATGTCACCATTAGCCTTAGTAAGTGTCTCTGATAAAAAAAATATAATCCCATTTTGTATAGAATTGGTAGAAAAATTTAATTATAAAATTCTATCAAGTGGAGGCACTGCAAAACACCTAATGGAGGCAAAAATTCCAGTTATTAAAGTCGCAGATTTTACTAATTCTCCAGAAATACTTGGAGGAAGAGTTAAAACTTTACATCCAAAAATCCACGGAGGAATATTAGCTAATAGAACAGATGAGGAACATAAAAAAGATATAGAAGCTTACGATCTTGAACTAATTGAATTAGTAGTGGTCAATTTATATCCTTTTAAGAAAACCGTTGAGAAGGGATCTAAATGGGAGGATGCTATTGAAAATATTGATATCGGAGGACCATCAATGATTCGTTCTGCGGCTAAAAATCATAAAGATGTTTCCGTTTTGGTAGATCCTAGTCAATATCAAGAATTTCTTGAAGAGAGTAAAAAAGGGGAGTTAAAAGAAACATATAAAGCAAAATTAGCACTTGAAGCTTTTCAACATACGGCTGACTATGACACTGCGATATCTAATTGGATAAGAAAAGAAAGAGGTTTACAATCTTCCAAATATATTGAATCTTATCCACTAATCAAAACCTTAAGATATGGAGAGAATCCTCATCAAAAAGCTTTTTGGTATGGTTTAAATAATATTGGATGGAACTCAGCAGAACAGTTACAAGGAAAAGAGTTAAGTTATAACAATCTATTGGATCTTGAGTCGGCACTTTCAACAGTTTTAGAATTTGGTTATGAAGAAAAAGATGAATCTACAAAAGACACGTTTGCATCTGTTATTTTAAAACACAATAATCCTTGTGGTGCTTCTGTAGGTAATTCAGCCTCTCAAGCATTTTTGAATGCTTTGAAATGTGACTCAATTAGTGCATTTGGAGGAATAGTTGCTTTTAATTCAAATGTGGACAGTGAAACCGCAATTAACCTCAAAGATATTTTCTTAGAATGTGTCGTAGCTCCATCTTTTGATGCAGAGGCTTTAGAAATTTTAAAAATCAAAAAGAATTTAAGAATTTTAAAGTTTTCAAAAGATCAAACCCCAGAAAAGAAACAAACTTCTACTAAATCAATAATGGGAGGATTACTCGTTCAAGACACTGATAATAGTGAAGAAAAAACTGAAAGTTGGATTTCAGTTACTAAAAAAATTCCAAGTACTCAGGATTATTTAGATTTGAGTTTTGCATGGAAAATTTGCAAACACGTTAAATCAAATGCCATTGTAATTGCAAAAAATCAACAAACTCTTGGCATCGGAGCTGGCCAAATGAACAGGGTTGGAGCTTCAAAAATAGCTTTACAAGCTGCTAAAGAAAATGATTATGGAGGCGTTTTAGCAAGCGATGGTTTCTTCCCATTTGCAGATACAGTAGAGCTTGCTAATGAATATGGAATAAGCTCAATTATTCAACCAGGGGGAAGTATAAGGGATGAAGAAAGTATTGAAATGTGTAATCTAAAAGGTATTTCCATGGTATTTACGAAGAAGAGGCATTTTCTACACTAAATCAATTTGATTTTGGATAATAAGTGATTTTGTTTGTCTTACGAAGAAGTGCTAATCTTCCTGGTCCTGCACATAAGAAATAAAGAGAGATAGCTCCATATATGAATGAAAGTTCAAAAGCATAATTATGACCTTCAACTACTGCTAATGGAAACCCCTCTAAACCTGTATCTAAAAGGTGAAAATAAACAGCAAATGCCATCGTAGAGAAAAGTCCAAGAGAGCTAAGTCTTGCAAAAATTCCTAATGCTAATCCTAACGGGCAAACTAATTGAGTAATAGCGGCTCCATAGGTCCAAAGAACAGGGTCGCCTGGTAAAAATGGGAAATATTTGCCTACAACAAATTCTCCAAAGCCTTGCGGATCTTGAAGCTTTTCCAAGCCATGATGAATCATCAAAACACTAAAACCAATCCTTAAAATAAATATAGATAATTCTCCTAATATGTTGACTTCTGAATTTGTGGAGGGATTAGCAACAACAACCTCGACCTTTTGAGGAGCCTTTGAAGCATTCATTTTGGCTGTTTGATCTTGATTAGATTGTCTTGTGTCTTCCATACATCAAGTAAATTTTTAATTATTCTAGATAATAACGTAGATCTTTAGGTGATATGTATTTAATAAAGTTAAAAATTAAGCAGAAAAATTAATATTTATTTAGTTATTGCAATTAACTTTTCAATAACATCAGCGACTACCTTGTCAGGGGTTGAGGCTCCGGATGTAATACCTACCTTAACTTCACCATCTGGAATAAAATTCTTTTTCAAAATCAATTCAGATTCTAGAGGTTTATGACAAATTGAATTATTCTCAACTGATATTCTATCTGATATATCAATATGAAAAGATTTAATATTATTAGTTATTGCAATTTCTTGTAAGTGGGTCGTATTTGAAGAATTAAAACCTCCAATGACTACAAGAATATCTAAGTCTTCATCGACTAAAGAAAACATCGCATCTTGTCTTTCTTCTGTCGCATCACAAATAGTATTAAAAGCTAAGAAATGATCATTAATTTTTGCTGGACCATATTTGGTTAATAAGGTTTTTTCAAAAAGTTTACCAATTGCCTCTGTCTCACTTTTGAGCATTGTCGTTTGATTTGCAACTCCTATTCTTTCAAGATGAATATCTGGATCAAATCCATTTGAACAAGCTTTAGCAAACTTGTTCATGAATTTATTTTTATCACCATTTCCTTGAATATAGTTCGATACATATTCAGCCTCAGCTAAATCAAAAACCACCAAGTAATCTCCTGCGAATGATCTAGTGGCAAGAGTTTCTTCATGTTTATATTTACCATGAATAATAGAAGTAAAAGTATGCTTTTTATGCTTCTCAACAGTGTGCCAAACTTTGGAAACCCAAGGACATGTAGTATCAATTATCTGACATTTTTTTTCATGAAGTAATTGCATCTCTTGAACTGTAGCTCCAAAGGCAGGAAGAATTACAACGTCCCCTGTTGAGACTGAGGAAAAATCCTTTATCCCATTTTTGGTAGAAATTATTTTCACATTCATCCTGTTTAAATGATTATTAACGGATGGATTATGAATAATTTCATTTGTCATCCAAATACCCTCGTTAGGATAATGTCTTCTCGTTTCATAGGCCATTGCGACTGCTCTTTCAACCCCCCAACAAAAACCAAAGGATTTAGCAAGTTTTATTTTTAATCTACCTTCTTCAAAACTAAAATCATTTTCTCTTATTGATCCTATTAAATCACTCTGATAAGAATCTCCTAAAGCCTTGGCTCGCTTAGTAGGCGATTCAAAGCCTTTACGGTTATACCTCCCCGAATGTTGTATGGCATGTTTTACGGCTTGTGTATCCATAACTAAATATTACATCATTTAAATAAATTTTTTGCAAAAAAAAAAGAAACCTGACATAAGTCAAGTTTCTGAATTTATTTTTAAGTTTTGAGTTTATTTTGCAGATGCAAAGTCTGGATATGCTTCCATACCATGCTCTCCAATATCTAAACCTTGAGTCTCTTCTTCTTCAGATACACGAATTCCTCCGAATAATCCTCCGATAACAGACCAAGCGATCCAGCAAGTAACTAGAGTCCAGATAGCATAAGCTGCTGCACCTAAAGCTTGAACAAGTAGTAGATTAATACCACCACCATTGAACAATCCCATTCCTGCTCCATCTCCTTGAACTGCTGTTCCCCAAAGACCAATAACGAGGGTACCCCATACACCACAAACTCCGTGAACAGAGAATGCACCTACAGGATCGTCAATTTCGGCTGCATCAAGTGCTGCAACAGAGAATACAACGATAATACCGCCGACTAATCCAGCGAACCAAGCTCCTGCAAGAGTCATATCGCCACAACCTGCAGTAATACTTACCAAACCAGCAAGAATACCGTTAATGATCATTGTAAGATCTGGTTTTCCTGAAGTTAAAGTAGAAACAATAGTTGCTCCAATAGCACCAGCTGCAGCTGCAAGAGTAGTTGTTACAGCAACATATGGAACCCATTGATCCATAGCAAGTTGAGAACCAGGATTAAATCCGTACCAACCTATCCATAGAACCAAAGCACCTAAAGTGGCAATAGCCATATTGTGACCAGGCATAGCCTGTGGCTTTCCATCGGAATATTTACCGATTCTTGGCCCTAGAAGCATAGCTCCTACTAAACCTGCCCATGCTCCAACTGAGTGAACAATTGAAGAACCTGCAAAGTCAACGAAACCAAGAGAATCAAGCCATCCACCATTCCATTTCCAGCTACCAGCAATTGGATAAATAAATGCTGTTAATACAATCGCAAAAACAACAAATTCACCAAATTTAACTCTTTCAGCAACAAGACCAGAAACGATAGTTGCTGCAGTACCTGCAAAAGCAGACTGGAATAAGAAATCAACTGTTGGGACTAATCCAGCATCAGTAACCATATCAGCTGTTACTGTGGGATCAAAAAATAGGCCTCCAAAATATAGCCATCCGTCAGCAACACTTCCTCCGTACATTAGTGAGTAGCCAATAAACCAATAAGAGGTTACAGCTAAAGCAAATACGAAAAGGTTTTTAGCAAGAATGTTGACGGCGTTTTTAGACCGACACATACCCGCTTCAACCATAGCGAAACCGGCGTTCATAAAGATCACTAAGATAGTAGCGATCAAAAGCCATAAATTGTTAGCAAGAAAAGCTGCATTCAACTCAGGTAAATCAGCTGCGTGAGCTGAAAGATTAAAAATACCTAAACCAAACAAAGCTAGAGGAACAGTTGCAAGCCACAACATTGAGCGGTTTGAACTGAATCCACGAATACTCCTCAAAAGGAGCATAGGTCCATTAACAAGACTTGCATCTTGAAGCTTGGACCTAGAGCGCCTTTGAGGCGTTTGCAAAGCAGTGGTCATAAATAAAAAATTAGTCTGCAAAAAAACAGGAGGTCCTGTTTCCTTTCATATATAATTTTGCTCAGAAAACTAATGTATGTCTAGTAGTCGTTTATACCAATTTAATTGTTGCGTACTAAAAAATCTTTGTTAAATTAAGACACCTTTCTAAATCAAATTAAAAATCATCAAACATTAATCTGATTTCAAGGGTTTAAATCCCTCCCAAGTAACATGATCTGAATGAAACTCAAAACAGCATGGCAATAATAACATACCTGCAGTAATTGATTCTCTAAAAAGCTGTCCGTACAATGGATCTGATTCATCTCCAGGGGCAAAATAATCTATATCTTTTCTTGTAATGCAAGGAATTAAAACGCTTTTACTTTCAGGAATTAAGCCTTTTAATTCTATTAAATGTTTTTGTCCTCTTTTCGTCTCCGTATCAGGGAAAAGAGCTACATTATTTTTTGTCCAAGTAGTATTTTTAACCTCAACATAAATGTTACGATTATCAGGATTTGAAGATTTTGGAGTTAAAAGAAAATCAATTCTACTTTTCTTATCTTTGCCATATGGCACCTCAGACTTAATTTGAGCTATCTCCCCTAGATCATCTTTGAGTAAGTTTTGTTCAATAACTTTTCTAATCAATTTATTTGCAAATAATGTATTTATTCCGACCCAAACCTCTTGATCATCACTTCCTAATACTTTTACTTGTTCCCAAGTCCAAGGTAGTTTTCTTGTAGTTGATGAAGAAAAGCTAATTCTTACTTTAGCTCCTTCATTCAAAAGACCCTTCATTGGGCCTGTATTAGCACAATGGGCAGTAACTATTTCTCCATTAGCAATCTCAATATCTGCAAGAAATCTTTTGTATCTTTTGATTAAAACGCCTTCAATTAATGGTTCAAATTCAATTATTCGATCATTCATAAAGTATGAAGTAGATTAAAAACAAAATATAATGGAAACTAAATCTTCCTGAAAAGATTTAAATCAATATCACATGCAATCTTATTTTAAAAATAATGTGGCTTCAATTTCCTTAGCCACATCTCTAAGTAAAGTTGCAGGTTTTATAAGACAAATATTTATCGCTGCAGCCTTTGGAATTGGAATAACATACGATGCCTTTAATTACGCCTACATAATCCCTGGCTTTGTACTTATTATTATAAGTGGAATTAATGGCCCATTACATAACGCAGTTGTAGCGGTACTAACTCCACTTAAGAGGAAAGAGGGGGGACTTGTCTTAACAAAAGTAAGTATTAAACTAACTTTGTTATTTTTTATTCTAGGAGCAGTTGTATATTTTAATTCGAGTTTTCTAATAAATTTTATAGCTCCAAATTTAAGTTACGAAGCTAAATCTATAGCAACTTATCAATTAAGAATCCTAACTCCTTGTATCCCTCTCTCTGCTTTTATAGGGTTAAGTTTTGGCGCTTTAAATTCAAGAAATAAATTTTTTATATCAAGTATGAGTCCAGCTTTAACAAGTCTGACAACAATTTTATTTATTTCAGCTAGTTGGATCTTTAGTCATCAAAATACAAATTCTAATTATTTATTTTATTCAGGATTACTAGCCAAAGCAACCTTAACAGGTACTTGTATACAATTTGCTGTTCAGTGCTGGGAAATAAATAAGATCGGCTTATTTAGATTCAATTCAGCTTTGCATTTATTCAAAAATGAGGAGAAAAGAATCTTCAAATTAATCGCTCCTGCAACAATTTCATCAGGTTTAGGGCAAATTAATGTTTTTGTTGATATGTTTTTTGCTTCAAGCTTTCAAGGTGCAGCATCGGGATTAGCTTACGGCAATTTTCTTATACAAGCTCCACTCGGAGTCATATCAAATGCTTTGATCTTGCCATTACTTCCAAAGTTTTCAAAATTCAATAGTAAGCGAGAGAATAGAAATTTAGAAAAAAGTTTAATATCAGGAATAGAATACTGTTTTTTAACAACTATTTTTTTAACTGGTTTTTTTATTACATTTAATAATCAAATAGTGCAATTTGTTTTTCAAAGAGGAGCATTTAATTCCGAGGCCGTATTTTTAGTAAAAAATATTTTAATTGCCTATGCAATTGGAATTCCCTTCTACCTTTTAAGAGATTTATTAATTAGAACCTATTATGCAATTGAGAACCCAAAGTTACCCTTTCAATTGTCTTTTGCAGGAATAATACTAAATGTTTTTCTCGATTGGTTTCTGGTAGGAGCTCCAACTATTAATTTTGGAAACTTATCTCCTTATAATTTTGGTGTTATTGGAATAATCCTTTCTTCAGGAATAGTTAACTTAATTATTTGCATTTTTCTTACTACAAACTTTAATACTTATGGAATCAATGTCCCTAAAACTATTTTATTGAAAAAATTTGTTCTTATTTCATTAGCCTGCTCTATTACAAGCACAATTTGCTATTCATTTATCAAGGATATAAATGGATTACATTCGAACATTTGGGAGTTGTTTATATTAATAATAGAAATGTTAGCTTTTTTGATAATTTATTTTTCGATAACTAAGTTATTCAGGGTAAATAAATTAAATCCATTAATCAAAAAATGATTAAAATTTACAAATTTTCTAGTATCTCTTCTAAATTGCAAATTTGTGATTCAGTTATCAACTTAGACAAAGAAATTGTTTGATATCCATCTCCAATTTTTACCTTAATAGCTTCTAAGCTTAATTTTGCAGCTTGCTGGCTACCTTTATCTAAATTGCCAATACATTCCAGAGCGAGATCCCTAGCTAAACCAGCATCTCCAAGATACAGGTTCCATTTTTCTATTTTTATAAAAATTTTTTCTGAAATAATATTTTCTAGGTCACTGATTTGCATCTGAGAATTCATAATTAAAACTTAAGTTGATTGTTTTTTTAAATCCTTAGGTTTTTTTATAAATACAAAAAGTAAATGTGATGAAAGAATAATTGCCCATACAATTGCAAAATTATTAAAAAAAACTAATTCATGTTTAATCTCTTTAAAAAGCCAAGTTCCACTTACAACTGCAGTAAATACCATACAATGAATAACAAAATTTACTATTCGGGAAAAATGTTTGTAAATGGGGTCTTCTGAATCACCATTGCCATACCATTTAATCGGCATAATTATAAATTTAGATTGTTAATATTAGATAGTTTAACTGAAATCCAGTTGACTAAGAGACCCAAGACCAGAGATATTACATAAATATGCGCCTGTAGCTCAGTGGATTAGAGCACCTGACTACGGATCAGGGTGTCGGGAGTTCGAGTCTCTCCAGGCGCGTTAAAAATTATGAAATATTTTTTTTATATTTTCTTTCAAAATATCGTCTATATTTAATTTAAAGTTACTTTTATTTTAATGAATATTCTTCAAAATCTTAAAGAAAGTGATCCAACTATATCTAACTTAATTAGCTCTGAAAAAAATAGACAAGAAACGCACCTTGAATTGATCGCTAGTGAGAATTTTGCATCAAAGGCTGTAATGCAGGCTCAGGGTTCGGTTTTAACAAATAAATACGCTGAAGGTCTTCCACAAAAGAGATATTACGGTGGTTGTGAATTTGTAGATGAGATAGAAGAACTAGCAATTGAAAGAGCAAAACAACTTTTTGACGCCGACTGGGCGAATGTTCAACCTCATAGTGGAGCACAAGCAAATGCAGCTGTTTTTTTAAGTTTACTTAAACCTGGTGACACAATATTAGGAATGGATTTATCCCATGGAGGACACTTAACACACGGATCCCCAGTCAATATGAGCGGAAAGTGGTTCAATGCCGTTCACTATGGAGTTGACAAAGAAACTAATAAATTAAATTTTAATGTAATAAGAGATATTGCTAAAGCTACGAAACCAAAACTAATTATTTGTGGATATTCTGCTTATCCAAGAACAATTGATTTCGAATCGTTCAGAAGAATCGCTGATGAAGTTGGAGCTTTTTTAATGGCTGACATTGCTCATATAGCAGGACTAGTAGCAAGTAAGCTTCACCCTAATCCAATTCCGTATTGTGATGTGGTAACTACTACAACACACAAGACCTTGAGAGGTCCAAGAGGAGGATTGATTTTATGCAAAGATAAGGAGTTTGGAAAGAAATTTGATAAATCTGTGTTCCCTGGAACTCAGGGTGGTCCTTTAGAACATATTATCGCGGCAAAAGCTGTAGCCTTTGGAGAAGCTTTACAGCCCGACTTTATTAGTTACTCAAAACAGGTTATCAATAATGCAAAAGTTCTATCTTCAACTCTAATCAAAAGAGGAATAGATATTGTTAGTGGAGGTACTGATAATCATATTGTTTTGCTTGACTTAAGAAGTATTAATATGACTGGTAAAGTAGCTGACTTACTTGTGAGTGAAGTTAATATAACAGCGAATAAAAATACTGTCCCATTTGATCCTGAATCACCTTTTGTCACAAGTGGGTTGAGATTAGGAACTGCAGCTTTAACTACTAGAGGTTTTAATAATGAAGCTTTTGTTGAAGTTGGCGAAATAATTGCTGATAGATTACTCAATCCAGATAATTTATTAATAGAAAAAAAATGCAAGGAAAGGGTATTAACTTTATGTAACCGTTTTCCTCTTTATGAATTCAAACTTGAACCATCAATCAAATGATTCTAACTGTAAAGGGGTTGAAATCCTTTCTATAGGAAGTGAATTACTCCTAGGTAATATAGTAAATACAAACGCTCAGTGGATTTCGGAAGAGTTGTCAACTTTAGGACTCAACCATTATAGGCAGTCAACTATTGGAGATAATTCCGAAAGAATCATTAATTTAATTAAAGAAATATCTTTAAGAAGTAATCTATTAATCACAACTGGAGGTCTAGGCCCTACTCCAGATGATTTAACTACTGAGGCAATAGCTAAAACTTTTAATACCTCTCTATATGAAAGAAAATATTTATGGGATCAAATTAAAATAAAACTTTCAATTTCAGGATCAAGTTTCAATAAATCTAGTTTAAAAAAACAATGTTTTTTTCCAAAAGATGCTCAAATAATTAACAATCCTAGAGGCACTGCTCCAGGCATGATATGGGAACCAATTCAGGGATTTACTATCCTGACTTTTCCAGGAGTTCCAAGTGAAATGAAAGAAATGTGGAAAGAAACTGCTGTTGATTATATTAGAAATAAATTTTCAGATGGTTATGTATTTTTCTCAAATACTCTTAAATTTTCAGGAATAGGAGAATCTAGTATTTCAGAAAAGATTGAAGACCTTTTAAAACTAAAAAATCCCACTGTCGCACCATATGCGAATTTAGGAGAGGTTAAGCTTAGAATTACCGCAAGGGCTAAAAATGAATTAGAAGCAAAAAATATAATTAATCCAGTAAAAGAAAAATTAAAAAAAGAGTTTTCAAAATATATTTTCGGTGAAAATAATGATAGTTTATCAAGTATATTAATTAAGGAATTAATAAAGAGAAAAGAATCTCTGGGTTTTGCAGAGTCCTGCTCGGGAGGTCTTCTCTCTTCTTCTATAACTTCAATTCCAGGTTCATCGCAAGTATTTAAAGGCAGTATTATTTCGTACAGCAATGAACTTAAACAATCATTATTAAATATTCCGGAAAATTTGATAAAAAAATTTGGTGCTGTTTCTGAAGAGGTTGCTGAAACTATGGCAATTAATTCAAAAGAAAAACTAAATTCGGATTGGTCTATCGCAATTAGTGGGATTGCCGGTCCAAGTGGAGGTAATAAAGAGAAACCAGTTGGTTTAGTTTATATCTCAATTGCAGGACCAAATGATAACATCACCAATATTAAAAAAATATTTAGTTCAACACGAAATAGAATTGAAATTCAAAGACTAAGTGTAAATGTGTGTTTAAACAGCCTTAGATTAATCTTATTATCTAGTAGTAAGTAACTTTTTTTGCAAATTGAGCCAAGATACCTTATTTGATAAAGTGTGGGACTTACACAAAGTTGCAAACCTTCCTGGTGGCTCCGATCAAATCTTAATCGGTCTTCACCTTATTCATGAAGTAACTAGCCCGCAAGCATTCGGAGCTTTAAAAGATAAAAATTTAAAGGTAAAGTTTCCTCAAAGAACTGTAGCTACTGTTGATCATATTGTGCCAACAGATAATCAAAGCCGGCCTTTCAAAGATAACCTTGCAGAACAAATGATCGATACTCTAGAAAAGAACTGTATCGAGCACAAAATTAAATTTTTTAATATTGGTAGTGGTAATCAAGGAATTGTTCATGTAGTAGCTCCTGAACTTGGTTTGACTCAACCAGGGATGACTATCGCTTGTGGAGATTCTCATACATCAACGCACGGAGCATTTGGGTCAATTGCTTTTGGTATTGGTACTAGCCAAGTAAGAGATGTACTTGCGAGTCAAACAATAGCTATGAATAAGCTCAAAGTCAGACAAATTTGGTGTGAAAACAAATTATCAAATGGTATTTATGCTAAAGATTTAGTACTAAATATAATTAATCAACTCGGAGTAAAAGCAGGAGTTGGTTATGCCTATGAATTCGCAGGTCCTGCCATAAGTGAATTATCAATGGAAGAGAGAATGACTATATGCAATATGTCTATTGAAGGCGGCGCAAGATGTGGTTACATAAATCCTGATGAAAAAACCTTTAGTTATATGAAGGATAAATTATGCTCCCCTAAAAATGAAAATTGGGGAAAGGCCGTTAAATGGTGGAAATCATTAGAAAGTAGTGATAAATGTATTTATGATGATGTATTCAAGTTAGATGCCTCTAAAGTAGAACCCACTATTACCTGGGGTATTACGCCTGGCCAAAGTATCGGCGTAAATCAAAAAATTCCTTCACTAAACGAAATACATCCAAACGACCAATTTATTGCTGGAGAGGCCTATGAATATATGGGTTTCAAACCTGGACAATCAATTAAAAATACACCAATTGATGTTTGTTTTATTGGGAGTTGTACCAATGGCAGAATAAGTGACCTAAGAATTGCAGCTAAAGTATTGGAGCATAATAAAGTAGCAAAAAATATAAAAGCTTTTGTAGTGCCAGGCTCAGAGAAGGTTGCTAAAGAAGCAAAAGAGGAAGGTCTTGATGAAATATTTATAAAAGCAGGTTTTCAGTGGAGAGAGCCTGGTTGCTCAATGTGTTTAGCAATGAATTCAGACAAACTTATAAGAAATCAAGTAAGTGCTAGTTCTAGCAATAGAAATTTCAAAGGTAGGCAGGGATCTCCAAATGGAAGAACTTTACTAATGAGTCCAGCGATGGTTGCCGCTGCATCAATTGCAGGAAAAGTTAGTGACGTAAGAGATTTTATTAACAAATGAGTATCAAATTCAGTCCTCCAATCGGAAAATTTTCTCGAATAAATGGAAAATGTATCTCATTAGTGGGAGATGATATTGATACTGATAGGATAATTCCTGCTCGATTTCTTAAATGCATTGATTTTGATTCATTAGGTAAATATGTTTTTGATGATGATCGTAAAACTCTTAAAGGAAATCACCCCTTTGATTTAGAGACTAATAAGGGATCCTCAATACTTGTTGTTAATAGTAATTTTGGATGTGGTTCAAGCAGAGAGCATGCTCCTCAAGCATTAATGAGATGGGGAATAAAAGCCATCATTGGCGAAAGTTTTGCAGATATTTTTTACAGTAACTGCATTGCGATTGGAATTCCATGCTTTACTCTTCCAAAAGAATCAATAAAAAAAATCCAGCAATACTTGGATATCAAGAATTTATTCTTAGAGATTGATCTTTCCGAATCCACTGCAAAAGCAGAAGAATTGAAATTAAATCTTGAAATAAAAGAAACTTCAAAAAAAATGTTTTTATCTGGAGAATGGGATGCAACCTCAACACTTCTTGAACATGTAAGTTTAATTGAGAAAAAGATGAATGAATTACCTTACGTAAATTTTAATAAAGACTGTCTCTAATTATTCAAAACCAAATAAGGCAAAATTTATACCTCCTGATTGATTATGAGGTTGATAAAAAATACCTAACTCATAGGATCTTTTTTTCCAATTCAATGAGATTTTTGAATTTATAAAATCTCCGTAGTTTTTTGAGTTGCCATCCAAATTGATAGTTGCGTTAGTTTTTAAAATTATTGGTCCATACACTTGTTGATCAAAAGCAATATCTAAAGTAAACCTATCTGAAATTTGATCGAATTTAAAAATACTATCTCCCCCTTTAATCCTATAAAAAGGGAATAAATTTACTCTGGTATAATCCAAATATTTCTTTTTGAAATCTCCAAAGACTATTTCAGGGCCAGCTCCAAATCCAAAATACTCTTGATGATTACCATTATCATAAAAGGAATACAAAGCAGCTAGTTGAGTATTAATATAAATCCCCTTCTTTATTGGCTCAAAGATATATTTAAATGATTTATCAATAAATTTAGTCTTAGCCTCTTTGACATATAGGGGGAACTTCTGATCTAGTGAATAAAATAAGCTTCCTTTATAACTGGTGAGCAGATTTTTACTATTTAATCCTTCACCTTTAAATTCGCCTAAACCTATTGTAAAGTTCTCTTTCTTTCTTATGCCATCTATTTCCCAAGTAGTACTTCTTGTTAGTTTTGAGCCTAAACCTAAATATATTTCTGATTCACCTATTGAGCCATTCCAAATACTATCTCTATAAACACCAAAAAAACTGTTATCCCATTTTGAATTTAAAAAATCAATCTTTTTAGTCAAATTAACTTTAAATCTTAAAGCCTGCAGCAATTTTTCAGAATCAAAAGAATATAGCTTCTTATCAATTTTAAGATCCCAATCATTGATTTTTCCTCTTAATTCAGTATTTAGGGCAAAATAATCTACAAAAGATGTATCTCTTTTTTCTTTATCAGCAGTTATTGAATCATCCTTATTTACAAAGCTTTTTGTATATCCCTGAAGAGATCTTTGGATCAAAAATTGTGGCTCTAGCTCAATAGCAAATTCATTTGATATGCTTATTGGATTTAATTTTTTTCCAATAAAATATCCATCCCTATCTAAATTATCAATACCTAAATACCATTTAGAATTAAAATCAAAAGAATATCCTTCTTTTGACTTATTTAATGTTCTGTTACCAAACCAAAATGGGATTGGTAATTTATTTTCTAATATAAGATAACTAATTGATGATTTGATTTTTAATTGATCTTTTTTTGGAATAATTTTTAAATTATTTATTTTGAATTTTACTTGATCTGTATCAAGTAAATCATTTGTAAAAATCGCTTTTTCAGCTATCCATTTATTATCTTCTACTTTTATTTCATCTGTATAAAAAATCCAATTATCAATGCCATTGGGAGTATGTAACACACTATCTTTAACTATTTTCGCAAGAATTAATGATTTTTCATTGGAATCATTAGAATCAAATTCTAGATTATCAATCAAACTTTTTGTTTTTATCAAACCTTTTACTTTTAAAAACTTCCCTTTTTTTGATTTAAAGTCATATTTCATTTCCTCTGCTCTAAAGACTTGTTCCTTGAGGATTAATTCAATATTTCCCTCTGCTTTTAAAGTTTTGTTCAATTTATCGTAAACAAGTCTATCCGTTTTTAAAGAATTGCCTTTATAAGTTGCAAGGACATTACCCTGTGCCTTCAGAACATTATTTTCTTCAGATTGTATTTCAGATTGGATTTCTAGCTCGTTTTTGGTATCACTAGCATTAGCTAAAAGTAATGTAGACTCATTCCTGTAAATTTGTATGGCCTGAACTTTAGAATTTCTTTTAAAGTTATTTTTATATTTTTGAAATGATCTATTACTGGAAAAGTTTATGTTTTTTGTAAAGACTTGATTAACCCAATTGACATTTGGTGATTGAGAAGAAATTTTTGTATCGTTGGTAAGAAATAGCGCTGCTTTCCCCGAAGGAGGTAAGTTAATTAATGCAGAAACAAAAAATATAGCTTTTATAAGATTTCTAATCTTCAAAATGATCAGTAAGTTAGATAAGAAAATTAATCTTGAGGGCTTTCTAAATCTTTTCTATTAGGTGTTCTTGTAGGGTCACTGGCTAAAAAACCAAATAGAAAAATTCCTACGAAGAAAAAAACGATTGTGTAAACTGAAATTTTTAAGGCGAGCATGGAATTGCAATTACTAACAGATTTATATCCTATTAAATTTATATTTAAATTATGTGAAAAGGTTAAATTTTGGTATTTTTGGTAAATTTTGAAATACTTTCTACATTTATAAAATGGTTAAAGAAACCTTAATCGTCATGATCATCCCAAGGATCTGTTAACTTTGCTGCTTTAGGACCGAAAGCTGTCCACAGTCCAAAACCTGTTAAAGCCAATAGTAAAGCAAGTATTGTTACTGCCACAGATACAGCAGGATCTGGAGCGGATGATAAAGTTTGCATCAATTTAAGTGAATTTGTGGACAATTTATGTATTAATTCTTATACAATAACGGAATATATTCGATTTAGAGAAATTACTATGGGCCAAAAAACTGCATTAGGAAATCTTTTAAAAGCTATTGGGAATTCAGGTCAAGGAAAAGTTGTTCCTGGATGGGGAGCTGTTCCTATTATGACCGTCATAGGTTTACTTTTACTAGTTTTCCTTGTAATCCTTTTACAAATATATAATCAATCCCTACTCCTTCAAGGATTCTCAGTCGATTGGAATGGAAACTAAACCTCTTTATTTTTTTATAGAGTAATTCAGTTTTTTTGTAAATAATTTTGTAATAGGTAAAAATTTATAATTTTCTTAGTAAGAAAATAAAATTTAATGTCATGTTTTCAACCACATTTAAAATAACTTATTAAGTTTCTATTTTATAATTTATAAATTTTACAGCTAAAGTTGCAATTATGAATAATAATGAGAAATTTATAATTGGTTTAGGCAATCCTGGTAGAGAATATATCAAAAATCGACATAATATTGGATTTTTACTACTTGAAAATCTTTCAGAAAAATATGATTCTAAATTTACTTTGAAAAGTAAGCTTAAAAGTTGGTATTCAGAATTCAAAGTAAATGACTCTACCTATAGATTATTTATGCCAAACACTTTTATGAATAATAGTGGAGATGCTGTAAGGGCAATAGTGGATTGGTATAAAATAGATTGCGATCAACTTTTTGTAATAGTTGATGATATTGATCTACCTCTGGGCAAAATTAGATTTAGAAAAAAAGGGAGTTCTGGAGGACATAATGGTCTTAAAGATATCATTAAGAAATTGCAGACTGAGAATTTCAATAGGATAAAAATAGGTATAGGGTCTCCACCCTTTAATGAAAAAGGCAAAAAATTAAATACTATTTCTCATGTATTAGGGAATATATCTTCAAAAGAAAGCTTAACTTTAGATAGAGTTTATAAGAAATTAATCGAATCTCTCATAGAATTAAATGTTAAAAATGAAGATTATATTATGAGTGAATTAAATTCTTTCCATAGAGAAAAGAATTAATAAATGAAAGCAAAGCCTGAGACAACCGCACATGTAAGTGTAAAAGAATACTGTTTCACAAACAAAGAAGTAAAAGGAGTCGTGGAAGCAAGTGATTTCAAATGGTCATTCACATGGTCATTTGGAAAAGGAGTTTTGTATGTAAACCCACCTTTAGGCAGAGCATTAATTGAAGATTCTTTATTAAGATTTCTTATAAAGAAAGATTATGAGCTTGAACCAGGGAATGAATATAAATTTACTATTTCAGCCAAGTTTTAGCCTTAATTTTTTCACTTACATCAAATTTAATATTTAAAAAATCTTCCATAATTATTAACGCAGCTAATGCATCTAAATTTTTATTCAAGATAAATATCTCTCTTGGTAAAAAACATTTTATACCTTTCAATGGGAAAATATCAAAATATCTTTGTTTAGCCCTATATGTTGAATTTTTTTCTTCAGCAATAATCAAATCAGGCTCAAACTGATACAAATTTTTTATGTAATTTTTACTACTTGTTCCATTACCGATTAACAACTTAACTTTTTTTTTACTTTGATATTTTTTTTTAACGTACTTTAAAAGTAGATGACTTTTAATAACTACTGCTTCATAAACTTTTTTTTCTTTTATGTCTGCCACTATTACACCGCATTTCGATAGGCCCGGATCAATAGCTATAATTCTTGACATTTAAGACTCCGAATAATTTATATTTAGTTCAACAATTACAGGTTGAGCAGTCTTACTATTAACCAAGGAGACTGCTTCTAATTCAAAATTAGTTTTATAATTTTTATTTAAAAAGTTTCTTAATTCTTTAACCGAATCGCTTCGCAATTTAATTTCATTTGTAAGTGAACCTCTTCTCTTGATTTCGGCCAAGCTAGAAGATAGTAGAAAATTAACCTTATCGCCAAAATCTTTTTTAATAAAATCTTCTTGTTTGAAATCAATTTTAGTAATTGTTTCACCTTTTCTAACTATTATCTTATTTTCTGTTATTTCAGGAAAAGCATACACAAAGTTTTCTCCAGTTAAAACATTTCTCACAGATTTTATATTAATTACCCAATTACCTCCTTTTAAAATAGTATTTTGCATCTCTTCTATATGATCTTTTCTTAATAACAATAAATTTTTAATCTCTTTGTTTTTGGGTTTAACTATCTTTTGAGTATATCTATTGGCATTGATTATAATACTTTCTATTTTAGATTTAATATCTTCCGGGTTAGAAGAACTTATCTCTGAGATAATTAAAGATTGCCCACTTCTTATTACAAATTTCCCGCTCCTTAATGCGATTATATTCCTCTCTAATTGTTTAAATTCAGTCTCTTTAGCTTTGATTTTATTTTCTAGTTTTTCTCTTTCTTTTTCTAAAGGTATCAATACTTGTTTACTTTCTTGAAGTTTTTTCTGTAAATCTCCCAACTTAAATAGCCCAAGTCTCAACTGTCTATTAACTAGTATCATTAAGAACAGAGATGATGCACTTATCAAGCTGCCTGTCAAAATTGTAATTAAAATTGCCGTTTTTTTTGGTCTTAACTTTAAAATACTAAATCTAGCCTTACCTATCTTTGAACCTAATAAGTCACCTAAAGTTGAAATTAAACCTCCAAGCAGCAATAAGAAAATAATGAAAAGCCAACCAGACACAATATATATATATATTTATTTATTAATAACATAATAGAGAATTAATTGGTTAAGTATCAATTAAATCTTTTTGAAAGTGCTATTGGATCAAAAACTGTAATCTTCTTTCTTTCAATAGTTAGTAATCCTGAATCTTTCAAATCTCCTAATAATCTCGTAATTGTAACTCTTGTAGAACCTATTGCTTCTGCTATAGCTTGATGAGAAAGCCTCAAATCAATAGTAATACCCTTATCACTTGCCACTCCAAAATCTCGACACAAAACCATTAAAAAACTTACTAAGCGAGATGACATGTCTCTATGTGTAAGAGTTTCTATCATTGTTTCTGTTTGTAGAATCCTACTTGAAAGGCCTTGCAGAAGTAAAAGGCCAACGGATGCATCTGCTTCAATTGCTCTCAAAACAGAATTTGCAGGGGCTGTAATTATTTCAACTCTGGTAAAAGCAATCGCATGATAAAAACGATCGGACCTATGTCCTGTTATGAGAGATAAAACTCCAAAAAGGCTATTTTCTCTTAACAATGCAACAGTTATTTCTTCTCCCGATTCATAAACTCTTGATAACCTAACTGCTCCTCGTCTTATTAAATAAACTCTTTCAGCAGGATCTCCAGGGAAAAATATTGTTTTCGATCTCTCAACCATCTCTGTACTAGCCCCCTCAAGGCCTTTAATGACCTCCATTAACGTTCTATTAATTGGAAAACGTTCACCAACAGTATTAATAGTATTTTGTCCGGAAGGTTGCGGAGTTAAGCGGCTGAATCCTCTAGAAGCAGGTAACATAAATATCTTTACTATTAAAAAATTTAAGGAGACAGCAAGAAAAACCTTGTATCAACAGTAACATTTTTAAAATGTTATGTTTTTTAAAAATAATTTTTTTAAAAAAGCTTTTATTGTGAGAAGTAATTTTAAGGAAGATTACACTATATGCAGTGTTCTTAAATTCAAACTATACTTAATGTAGAAAAAGTAAATTCAAAATAATGGTAGCCAGTTCGTCAAATAGTTATTTAAGAAGTAATCATGAAGTTGTAAACATAAATAAAAATAAAGAATTCAAATCGGGAAAGATAAATCAAAATGGTCAGATTCAGATTTATCAATCTTCTTACAGAGGAAGTTATTCATCCATTATCAGAGATTCACTAAGAAATGCCGCTTTAGGAAGAAAAGTACTTTTAGTTCAATTAATGAAGGGAGGGGTAAAACAAGGAATTTCCAATGCTCAAAAACTTTGCGGTAATCTTACCTGGATAAGATCTTCAAATTCTTATGATCAATATGAGTCAGAGAACTCAACCAGCACTATATCAAAATCTATTAATAATTCAATAATAGAACTATGGGATTTTTGTAAAAAAGAATTACTTTCTGGAGAATATGATCAAATTATTCTTGATGAAGTTTTTCTAGCTTTAGAGATGAATATTATAAGTAAAGATGATTTGATTTCAACACTTGAAAACCGATTTATATCAGGAGATGTAATCCTTACTGGTACAACCATTCCGAAAAATTTCTTATTAATGGCTGACCAAGTTACAGAACTTCGCTCATAAAAATTATGCTCAAAAATGATCTTTGGATAAACCAAAAAGCTTCCGAAGGAATGATAAATCCTTTTCAATCAAATTTAGTGAGACATCTAGATCCTAACAATAAAAAAAATGCAGTTTTAAGTTATGGATGTTCTTCATATGGCTATGATTTAAGACTATCTTCTAAAGAGTTTTTAATATTTAAGCATGTCCCAGGAACAGTTATGAATCCGAAGAAGTTTAATCCTGATAATTTAGAAAAAACTATTCTTCACGAAGATAAAGATGGTGATTTTTTTATCTTGCCTGCTCATTCCTATGGACTGGGAGTTGCTTTAGAGAAAATGAAAGTACCAGAAAACATTACAGTAATTTGTATTGGTAAAAGTACATATGCTCGTCTCGGAATAATAGTAAATACAACTCCAGCCGAGGCAGGTTGGGAGGGGCATCTTACATTAGAATTCAGCAACAGTTCAGGGGCAGATTGTAGGATTTATGCAAACGAAGGTATTTGTCAACTATTATTTTTTGAAGGGGATCCTTGCTCAACAACATATGAAGATAGGAAAGGTAAATATCAAAATCAACCAGAACAGGTCACTTTAGCCAAAATTTAATATGAGTAAAGTTGAGCTAATTTCATTAACTCCAGATGCGGAAAAAACAATGGCTCACATCGCCAGAGTGTCTAATCCCTCTAATCAAGCTAATGATAAATTTGCCGGATTATTAAGATATTGTATCCAACATGAGCACTGGTCAGTTTTTGAACAATCATGCATGACACTGAAAATCGAAACAAATAGAGGTATAGCTGCTCAAATTCTTAGACATAGATCATTTACTTTTCAAGAATTCTCACAAAGATATGCCGAAACTAATTTACTAGGAAATGAAATTCCTATTCCAAACTTAAGAAGACAAGACAAAAAGAATCGTCAAAATAGCATTGATGACATACCGGATGACCTTAAAATAAAATTTTCAGAAAAAATTTCAAAACACTTTCAAGAGGCAAATAAATTATACGAAGAAATGCTCAATGAGGGAATTGCAAAGGAATGCGCTAGATTTATCATGCCCTTAGCTACCCCAACAAGAATCTATATGACTGGTTCATGTAGGTCTTGGATTCACTATATACAGCTAAGATCAAAAGAAGGAACGCAAAAAGAACATATGGAAATAGCTGAAGACTGTAAAAAAGTATTCATTAAATATTTTCCATCTGTATCTGAAGCGTTGAATTGGAAATAAGTTTATCCATGACTTCTTGGAGAAGGTTGATAATTTCTATTTTCTTTGATTATTGAGAATTCTGAATTTAGAATTTGTGAATCACCTCTAAAGTTTTCGTTTAAATTTTCCAGAGATTCTTTTATAGTTTCTCCTTCCTGTTTTCCAATAAACGTAATTTCTAAATTGGCATCTTTATCAAAAATATTTACTTGTGGAATTCCATTAACATTGAAATTTCTTATGTATTTTTCCCATTTCGGATTATCTACATTTAAAAAAACAAAATTAATATCTTTTTCATATTCATTTTTTATGACATCAACTTTTGGAGCCATTTCCTTACAAACTTCGCACCAATCTGCATAAAATTCAAGAAAAGTAGGTTTATTATTTGTAAAAGCTATTTCAGGATCAATAGATGATTGTCCAAATTTCTTAAGAAGAAAAGTAGGTTGAAAGATGAAATTTTTCAATATAATTACAGAGCACATTATTACAGCAAAAAATAATATAAGTATTGTCTTTTGAGAAGAATTTAAAAGGGATTCTTTATTTCCAGATTGCATTATCTAATAATTAACTTTTTTGATATTTTATATAGATAATATAATTATAGAGTATATTATTCTTTTACTTTTAATCAACTGATAGTATAAATACAACTCAAAAGACTTATACATATAGATAATATAATATGCAATCTATATTTGGGACCGATGGAATTAGAGGAAGATTTGATAAGGAATTAGATTATTCTCTAGCATATAAGGTTGGATATGCTTTAGGAGTTATAACGAAAACCAATAATCCAATACTACTAGGGAGAGATACAAGAGTAAGTGGATATATTCTTCTTGAAGCTATATCAAGAGGTATTAATGCAGCTGGAAAAGAATTTATATATTTAGGAATCTGTCCTACACCAGCTATCCCTTTCTTAATAAAAAAAGAAAATTTTAGTAGTGGGATTATGATAACTGCAAGCCATAATCCTCCTGAATATAATGGAATTAAAATTTTTGATAATAATGGAGAAAAAATTAAAAAAGAATTTGAAAATCAAATAGAACTTATTTTAAAGATAGAAAACAAGCTTAAAGTATCTACTTATAAAGAAACATCCATAAGGGAAAATAACGATCTTTTTAATATCTACGCCGAAGGGCTTATTAATACTATTGGGGATGAAAACTTAGATGGAATGAAAATAATTTTAGATACTTGTTATGGTTCTGCGACTACCTGCGCAGCAAGTGTTTTTAAGAAACTAGGAGCTAATATCAAAGTCATTAATGATGAGCAAGATGGTTTTAAAATAAATTTAAATTGTGGTTCTACTTGCTTGGAACCTCTAATAAAAGCAATAAAAGAAAATAATGCAGATATGGGGTTTAGCTTTGATGGGGATGCCGATAGAGTTATTGGGGTTGATTCAAAAGGCAATATACTAGATGGAGATCACATACTCTTTCTATGGGGAAGAGAACTTTTAGAAGAAAAATTACTTATAAATAAAACAATCATCTCAACAAGAATGGCCAATTTAGGTTTTGAAAATACTTGGAATAAAATTGGGGGAACTTTATATAGAACTGAAGTTGGAGATAAATTCATATTTGAAGCAATAAAGAAAAAAAAGGCCTTATTAGGAGGGGAACAATCAGGTCATATCCTTTCAAAAATTAATAACTTTTGTGGGGATGGGATATTAACTGCAATTCAAATCTCAAAATACTGCAAGAAAAAAAATATCAGCTTAAGATCTTGGCTTAATAGTAGCTTCTCACCATATCCTCAAAAACTAACTAGTGTAGACTTAAATTTTAACTTTAAAAATATCGATAAATCAAATAAGAAATTCTTAAATGAAACTATAGAAAGTTTTTCAAATATTAAAAAGGATAATTGTAGAGTTTATATACGGCCAAGTGGAACGGAACCTGTTTTACGTATATTAGTTGAAGCACAAAATAAAAAAGAAGTAGATTCTTTGTCAACAAAAATCACAACCGAACTTAGTACAAAAATTAATAAAATATCTAAAACTTTTTGAATCAAATTTTTATGTAAATACTTTCATAAATTTTAAGTTGATTTAAAATTACATATTTTTCTCTATTAGTTTGAATTCTATTTGGATTAAAACTTTCATAAAATTGAACATCTTGATTTGCTAGTTTTTTGAACTTTATACTTTCAGATATTGTGAGTTCCATATGATCAAAAAGCTCTCTTACATCTGTTTTAATAAAGATGAGGGATCCTTTCTTCATTGAATTTGAGAGTAAATTTATTAATTTAGGTTGAATTACACGCCTTTTATGATGTTTCTTCTTAAACCATGGATCAGGAAAATTAAAAGAAATACTTGTTATTAAATCAATAATTGATTTATTATTTGAATGATCAAAAATGTTATTCGCGTTAGCAAATGAAAAAAATAAATTTTTATTTTCTATACTTTTCATTTTCAAATTAGCATTTATCACCAATTTTTCTCTAATTTCAATTCCTATATAATTCCAGTTTTTATTTTTAAGTGACAATTCGAATAAAAAATCACCAGAAGCACAACCTACATCCAAATGAAGAGGCAATTTTGGATTTTCAAAAACTTGATTCAATGGAGGTATTGGATCTATTTCAAAGAAATTTTTACTGAGTGGATTTACATGCTGTCTCATCAAAATTAGTTTATTATTTCTTAGTAGAAATTAATATGGTGTATATTATTCATAACTATGACAATAATAAGTTAAGAAGCAGTTGGGTGAGGTTTAATAATTATGTGTGTTAAAAAGAAAAAATTTTGAATAGTATTAATCAGCTTTCTATTTGGCTATCTTTTCAACTTTCATTAATCTTTATAGTTGGTCTTCCTTTCACTCTATTTTGTTGGTCTATAAAAAACAAAAGTAAAGCTATTACAAAACTTCTATCTAATTATTGGAAAATATCAATTTTATTCTTTATAAGCCTGATACTCCTAATTGGGGAGTATAACTTCGCTCTCTTAATTACAAATATTTCGACATTAATAATGACAATCTCAGTATGGTTTTGGAATGATATTAATGACGAGTTAAGTGAATATAGTATATCTCATGCTTTAACTACAACTACGAAAGTTTGGCGCTGGTCCATAACTTTTATATCCTTAAGTTTTTTAATTCAAAGTTTAAATAATATTAATTGTTTTTCTTTTATTAATTCTGCGGAATGTGAAATTTGGCTTAAACCTTCAACCAATTTCTACTTGATTTTAAAACAATTATTTAATTTCTTATTTGGAGCTAACTTTACTCAACCAGTTGCAAAATTTTTAGGATTATTTGCCTTATTAATATACACACTGAGTTTATTGCAATGGGCTATAATTAAACTCCCAAAGAATGGTCGGAATTCTGGTTTTTCGAATTATGGCAGAGATTAATTTAATCAAAAATTTAAAGCATATAAGTTTTATCTTTCCAAATAAATTATAAAAACTACAAGGCCACTTATTAATAGATGATTCTAAAGAATTTTTAAAAATAATAATTTTAAAGGTTTTATTAGCTTTACAACTCACCAAACTGAAATTGATTCAGAAAAAAGTTGAAAAGTTTGATCGTTTTTTTTCACAAAGTTCATATTATGAAGAGCAAACTTAATAAAAGGATTAAAGAAAATAATCAGGGAGAATGAAACCTTTCTCATTTTTATAATCAAGAAAATTGGATTTAAATCAACTGTTTATAAATTAATAATATTTGCACATCTTTCGCATAATTTAGTATTTTCAATTCCTTTAACTGTAATATTTTGATAATGCCAACATCTATCACATTTAAGACCTTTAGCTTTAAGAATCTGAATTTTTCCAAGTTCATTATTATCGATAGTTAAACAATCCTTTGATAAATTATTAACTATATTAAAATTAGAGACTATCAACCAATCACGATATAAATCGACTTCTTGATTGCCAAACTTATTAAGCCAAAAAAGAGAATTTTGAAATACCTCATTTTCAGGGAGGTAATTAACCTCAGTCTCAAGAGCTGCTCCAATCATTTGTTGGGTTCTACAACGTTCTATTGCTTTATTTATTTCTACTCGCAATGTTCTTAAATTAGAAATATGTTCATTAAGTTCGGGATTTAGCCATGACTCAGGCAATTTTGGCCATCCTCGTTGAAATACTGATTTTTCAATAGTTGAATATGGGATATTTTGCCAAATATCTTCGGCCATATGACAAAGTACTGGAGAAATAATGACCGCTAAGTTCTCTACAATTTTGGACATCACAAACTGGCAAGATCTTCTTCTGAATTGAGATTTAGCACTTACATATAATCTATCTTTTGCGATATCTAAATAAAAATTAGATAAATCAACAACACAAAAACTTTGCAATATTTGAAAAAATTTTGAAAATTCGTAATTCTCATATGCAATTGTTACTTGATCTGAGAATTCAACTAGTCTATTCAACATCCATTGATCTAATAACGGCAACTCATCAATATCAATTACCTCTAACTCAGGATCATAATCATGAATATTACCTAAGAGATATCTAGCTGTATTTCTTACTTTTCTATAAACATCTGAAAGTTGTTTTAAAATACTCGATCCAATTGGAACGTCAACTGAGTAATCAACAGAACTGACCCAAAGCCTAAGGACATCCGCTCCATATGCAGGTTGGATTTTTTGGTTAGGACCACCATTAATAATAATATTAGGATCAACAACGTTACCTAAAGATTTGCTCATTTTTCTTCCATTTTCATCTAAAGCAAATCCATGAGTTAGAACTTTCTTATATGGCGGCTTATTATTAACTGCTACAGAAGTTAGCAACGATGATTGAAACCAACCTCGATGTTGATCAGATCCTTCTAAATACAAATCAGCTGGATATTGCAATTCTTCTCTTTGCTCACAAACTGCGGCCCAACTAGAACCTGAATCAAACCAGACATCCATAGTATCTAGACCCTTTTTCCAACGATCAGATTCATCTCTGTATTTTTCTGGCAATAGTTTCTTCTCATCCCAGTCCCACCAGACATCTGCTCCATAGTCCTCAAATAAACTTTTTATATGGTTAATAGTTTCATTATTAAGAAGAATATCTTTCCCTTCTTTTTCGTAGAAAACAGGTATGGGGACTCCCCAGGACCTCTGCCTAGAAATGCACCAATCACCTCTTCCAACAACCATTGAATAAATTCTTTTTTTACCTGTTTTTGGCATCCATTCAACATCTTCTATAGATTTCAAAGCTGAAGATCTAAATCCCTCTACTGATGCAAACCATTGTTCAGTTGCTCTAAAAATTGTAGGTTTTTTAGTTCTCCAATCATAAGGATATCTGTGTTTATATTTTTCTTTTAAAAGTAGTAAGTTATTTTTCTCCAAATCTTCAATAATTACATCATTAGCATCTTTTAAAACATTTAATCCACAAAACTTTTCAGCATGATTATTTAAATTACCTTTTTCATCAACAATACAAGTTATGGGTAATTGATATTTTTGCCCAACATTAAAATCATCCATGCCATGACCTGGAGCAGTATGTACAATTCCTGTACCAGATTCAGTAGTTATATAATCACCCCCAATTATAATATTGCAAACCTTATTTTTTGTAGGGTGCTGATACTCAATACCCTCTAATAATGAACCTTTTACATCTAATAAAACATTAAATTCTCGATCTAGCTTTTCACAAATTTCAGAAATTAAATCTCTAGCAAAAAGATATATTTTACCTTTTTGATCTGATGCAAAAACATAATTTATTCTAGGATTAATAGCTACTGCTTCATTGCCAGGAATTGTCCATGGAGTAGTAGTCCATATAGCTATAAATAATTTATTTAAATTAGAAAGTAATTTGTTTCTAAGATCTTTTTCTTCAAATTTCAGAAGAACTGCATCTGATAATTTAGTAATATTTAAAGAAACATAAATACTTTTTGAAAAATGCTCTTCTGGATACTCTAGTTCTGCCTCTGCAAGTGCTGTTCTAGAACTTGGACTCCAGTGAACAGGTTTTAAACCTCTATATATATAGCCATTTAAGAACATCTTTCCAAAAACACCAATCTGAGCAGACTCATAATTTTTTTTAAGAGTTAAATATGGATTATCCCAGTCTCCCCAAATACCCCATCTCTTAAACCCTTCAAGTTGATTATTAATTTGAATCTTTGCATAATCTGTCGCTTTTTTTCTTAAACCTAAAGAATCTAAATTTCTTCTTTCATTTGATTTTAAACTTTGTAGGACCTTTAATTCAATTGGTAACCCATGACAATCCCAACCAGGTACAAAATGAACTTTAAAACCTTTTAAGGTTTTGTATTTATTAATAATATCTTTTAAAACTTTATTTAAAGCATGTCCCATATGGAGGGAACCATTTGCATAAGGCGGTCCATCATGCAATGTAAAATTTTTACCTGAGTTAGATGAACCCAATTGCAAATCTATCTTATTTTTTGACCAGAATTCATGAATCTCTGGTTCCCTAATTACTGAATTAGCTCGCATCGAAAAATCAGTCTTTAGCAAATTTAAAGTTTCTTTATACGAAAAGCCAGATTTTTTTTCTTTATTATGTTGTGATTTCATTCGAAATTATAGAATTTATTTATGATCAATTGATTTTTTTAATTATTTTTCACCTCGTTAATTGTATCTTTTATAAATTGATTTGTTG
>QCUQ01000006.1 GCA_003210655.1 Prochlorococcus sp. AG-679-M10
CTTGTAGGATGAGTAGTTGGACAAGACAAGAAGATAGATCTCTACCTTTAAGAGGTAAAATAAGCGGCGCTTACATAACAAGTTCATTAGCCAAAACAGAGGCTAGTTTATCAGGATTTGACGAAGCATTGCTGTTAAATTCTAGTGGTAAAGTAAGTGAAGCTAGTGGAATGAACTTATTTATAGTAAGAAATGGTGAACTGATTACCCCAGGAGTTGATCAAGACATCCTAGAAGGAATTACTAGAGCTAGTGTTATTGAATTAGCGAAATCGTTTGGTATAAATGTTATTGAAAGACCTGTTGATAAAACAGAATTACTTATTGCTGATGAAGTATTTCTAACTGGTACAGCAGCTAAAATTACACCTGTAAAGCAAATAGAATCAACAAATATTAATAATGATCGTCCCATAATGAATAAATTGAAAAATAAGCTTATCGAAATAACGGAAGGCCGTTCACAAGACTATGATGATTGGATAACACGTATTGATATTAGTTAATTTTAATTTTCCTTTTAAATTATGGTTTCATTTAGAAATTATTTAAATAGAGATGACAAACCAATTATTATTTTCGATGGCGGGACGGGTACTTCTTTTCAAAATTTAAATTTATCATCACATGATTTTGGTGGAGATGAATTAGAGGGTTGTAATGAAAACTTAGTCTTATCCTCTCCTAATACTGTTGAACAAGTACATAATTCATTTCTTGAAGCAGGTTGTCATGTAATTGAAACCAATACATTTGGTGCTTCATCTATTGTTTTAGACGAATATAGTATTTCTAGTAAAGCTTATGAAATCAATAAAAAAGCAGCTCAGATAGCTAAAAAATGTGCAAATTTATTTTCATCTATTACTCCTAGATTTGTCGCTGGATCAATTGGGCCAACTACAAAATTACCAACATTAGGTCATATTGATTTTGATAAGCTTAAAGATTCATATGAAGAACAAATAAATGGTCTAATTGACGGAGGTATTGACCTTCTATTGATTGAAACATGCCAAGATGTTTTACAAATAAAATCAGCATTATCTGCTTCTCAAGAAGTTATTAAAAACAGGAATATTGAATTACCAATAATGATATCCATAACTATGGAAACAACAGGAACGATGCTTGTCGGGTCAGATATAGCCTCTGCATTAACAATATTAGAGCCATACAATATTGATATTCTGGGACTGAATTGTGCAACTGGCCCAGTTCAAATGAAAGAACATATTAAGTATTTAGCTGAAAATTCACCTTTTGCAATTAGTTGTATACCTAATGCAGGATTACCTGAAAATATAGGAGGTGTTGCTCACTACAAATTAACTCCATTGGAGTTAAAAATGCAGTTAATGAACTTTATTTATGATTTTAACGTACAACTTATTGGCGGATGTTGTGGTACCACTCCTGAACATATCAAGCATTTATCCTCAATCATTGAGGAAATAGTTGATAAAAAAATAAATAAAAAACTTGCTACTGAAAAATCAAATTTTGTTCCTTCAGCAGCTTCTATATATAACGCAGTTCCATATAAACAAGATAACTCAATATTAATAGTTGGAGAGCGTTTAAATGCTAGTGGATCAAAAAAAGTAAGGGAATTACTAAATGAAGATGATTGGGACGGCTTGGTATCAATTGCTAAGCAACAGCAAAAAGAAAATGCTCACATACTAGATGTCAATGTTGATTATGTAGGAAGAGATGGTGTTAAAGATATGAAAGAAATTACCTCAAGATTAGTTACAAATATAAACCTTCCATTAATGATAGATTCAACAGAAGCAGATAAAATGGAAAGTGGATTAAAGACTGTAGGAGGAAAATGCATTATAAATTCAACCAACTACGAAGATGGAGATGACAGATTTAATCAGGTCTTAAAACTTGCATTAGATTATGGTGCTGGAATAGTAATTGGAACTATTGATGAAGATGGAATGGCAAGAACATCGCAGAAAAAATATGACATTGCAAAAAGAGCATTAATTAAAACTAGATCAAGTGGCCTCGCTGATTATGAGATATTTTTTGATCCTCTAGCATTGCCAATATCTACTGGAATTGAAGAAGATAGATTAAATGCTAAAGCAACTATTGAAGCTATATCAAAAATAAGAAAAAGCTTTCCAGATATTCATATTATTTTAGGGATATCTAATATTAGTTTCGGGCTTTCACCATTATCAAGAATAAATCTAAATTCAATATTTCTCGATGAATGTATAAAGGCAGGATTAGATTCAGCGATTATTGCACCAAATAAAATATTGCCTCTTTCAAAAATATCTGCGGAAACAAAAAAATTATGTTTAGATTTAATTTATGACAGAAGGATTTTCGAAAATGAAATATGTATATATGATCCATTAGTTGAATTAACAAAAGCATTCCAAGATATAACAATCAGTGACTTTAAAAAAGCATCTACTTCAAACAAAAACCTCACCTTAGAAGAAAAACTTAAAAACCATATCGTAGATGGGGAAAAAATAGGTTTAGAAGAACAATTAAATAATGCGCTTAAAAAATACAAACCACTTGAAATAATTAATACTTATTTATTAGATGGAATGAAAGTAGTCGGTGAACTATTTGGATCAGGCCAAATGCAATTACCTTTTGTATTGCAATCAGCAGAAACAATGAAATTTGCTGTTTCAGTGCTTGAACCACATATGGAAACAGTAGATGAAAAAATATCTAACGGAAAATTATTAATAGCAACTGTTAAAGGAGATGTTCATGATATAGGTAAAAATTTAGTTGATATAATTCTCTCAAATAATGGTTTTGATGTAATCAACCTTGGAATTAAGCAAGATGTTTCAGCGATTATTGATGCACAAAAAAAACATAAAGCTGACTGTATTGCTATGAGTGGTTTGCTTGTTAAATCTACAGCATTTATGAAGGATAATTTAGAAGCATTTAACAATGCTGAAATTAATGTTCCAGTTATTCTTGGAGGTGCAGCATTAACTCCAAAATTTGTGAATGAAGATTGTAGTCAGATATATAAAGGTAAAATTTTGTATGGGAAAGATGCTTTTACAGATTTACAATTTATGAATGAATATATGAATAGTAAAAAGAAGGGTAATTGGTCTAATGAAAATGGTTTTACTAATACTGATGATATTCAAATTAAATTAGCTTCCCCAAGGTCTTCCGCTAAAGATAAAAAATTAAATAAAAATTTTGAAACAACCAAAAGTATACAATTAATTGAGAATTTTAATAGATCTAATTTTGTAGAGGAAGAGGAACCTATAAAGGCTCCATTTTTGGGAACTAGAGTTCTTCAAGATAGTGAAATAGACTTTGACAAACTAATTTTTTATTTGGATAAAAAAGCATTATTTAGTGGTCAATGGCAAATTAAAAAAAACAAAGGTCAATCAGTAGAAGAATACAATAATTATTTAGATTCATATGCAAATCCATTACTTGAAAAATGGATCAATATTATTTTTGATAAAGGCTTAATTTCACCAAAAGCAGTCTATGGCTACTTCCCTTGCGGGAGGAGTGATAATAGTATTTATGTCTTTGATTATGTATCAAATAAAAGAATTTCTGAATTTAATTTTCCTAGACAAAAATCAGGAAATAATCTTTGTATTGCTGATTTTTACTGTGATCTTAAAAATAATGAACCAGTAGATATATTTCCAATGCAAGCAGTAACAATGGGTGAAATAGCTAGCGAATATTCCCAAGAATTATTTAAAGCTGATAAATATAGTGATTATTTAATATTTCATGGTTTAACCGTTCAATTGGCAGAGGCTCTTGCAGAATATGTTCATTCAATAGTAAGAATTGAATGCGGATTTAAATCATATGAGCCAAACAATAACCGTGAAATATTAGCTCAAAAATATAGAGGAGCTAGATACTCATTTGGTTATCCAGCTTGTCCTAAAGTTTCTGATTCAAATATACAGTTATCATTACTGGATTCAAAAAGGATTAATTTAACAATGGATGAATCAGAGCAATTACATCCTGAACAAAGTACTACTGCTATAATTTCACTTCATTCAAAAGCAAAATATTTTAGTGCCTAAATAAATTTTAGATTATAGATTATTTTCAAGATAGTCTATAATTTCTCCTTGAAGTTCTTCCATAATTTCAGAATCACTTATATCGATGCCATCACCTGCAGCGTCTTGAATTAATTCTAAATAATATGATGCCCCATCACTCACCAAGAATTCAGTTGCTGATGTTTCATCACATTCTTTAAAAGCTTCAATTAGGGATTTAAATGCTATGTTTTCAGTGAAGTCCCAATCCATATTGAAAAAAACCTTATTAAAATTATTACCTCTTTACCCCCCATATTCGTCAACCCTTTTTTAAGAAATGTATGAGTATTTATTATTATTTAAATAAATTATCTAAAAATGAATAAAGAAAGTCAAAAAAATAATGAACATTTAAATGTTTTAGGACAAAAGCTCGAGGTATGCAGCTGCAAACCTCTTACAGGTTGGTTTCGAGATGGATATTGCAAATACGATTTAAATGATGGAGGAAATCATACAATTTGCTGCATAATGGATGATAATTTCCTTAAATATAGTAAGTCTCAAGGTAATGATTTAATAACACCTATGCCATTGTATTCATTCCCAGGCTTGAAGGATGGAGATCATTGGTGTATTTGTTTAGATAGGTGGAGACAAGCATTGCTTGATGGCTTAGCACCTTTGGTTATTTTAGAAGCAACAAATATAAAAGTTTTAGAATCTGTATCGTTAGAAAAATTAAAAGAATATCAATTTAATAAAAAGTAATTCCAAATTAATTATCTTTTTTAAAATGATTATGAGAATTTATTTCTACTTTTATAAATGAGAAGCGAAAAATATTGGGTTAAAGCATTAGATCAAACTCATTTATCTATTACCAATAATGGCTTATTTCCTTTAAAAACGACTGTTGTAACTAGGGAATATTACAATAAAAATGATTTTATAATTAGAGAACTTGATACTTCAAGATTTAAGAAAAAAAATAGTTATGGTCCAAATCAGAATCCATTTAACCCGTGGGATAAGCTACTTGAAGTTGATAAAATTGGAACAAATCATCAACTAATACTAAATAAATATCCTGTACAAAAAGGTCATATTTTACTAATAACAAATTCTTGGAGACCTCAAGATGGATGGTTAGATATTAATGATTGGATAGCTATACAAATGGTAAATGAAGATACAAGTGGCCTATGGTTTTTTAATAGTTCTCCTATAGCAGGAGCAAGTCAACCGCATAGGCATTTTCAGCTTTTAAGAAGAAATCATCGTGAAATTATTTGTCCAAGGGAGAAGTGGTTTTTAGATTTAGAAAATAATAATGATCAAGATAGCAAGCTTAAGAAAAATGCTGTTGTCTCAAAATTTAACTTTTTAGATAATTCAATAAATATTTATAATTTATACTTAGAACTTTCAAAAAAAATTGGTTTAGGAAATCCAATTGATGATGAAAAACCAAGATTTCCTTACAACATTTTAATTACAAATAATTGGATAGCCATAATTAAAAGAAAGTATGATCACGTCCATGGTTTTAGTGTTAATGGGTTAGGTTTTGCAGGATATTTACTAGTCACAGAAAAATCTAATATTAATTATTTAAAGAAATATGGACCAGAGAAACTTCTTGAAAATTTTGTTTGAAAATTAACTACTAACTTCAACTTTATCTCTGGAAATCTGATTTTCCAGAACTTCTATTGAAGCAGTTACTGATGCAATTTTTCTTTCAAGAGAATCCTTGATGTAATTAAGCATTTCTAATTTCTTTTTTTGATAAAAAGATTTTTTCTCTTCTGAGGATTTAAAATTACAGTAAAACATTTTTATTTTTATTATAAAAATTTAATTTGTTGAGACGTGACTTATAAAAAGCTAGATTTTGATTTAAAGACAATATATTTATTTAGACTTTCATAATATGAATACAATTAATATTTTTGTTCTATTATAAAAAAAAATGATTAATTGATTAATTCTGAGAATTCAAATACAAAAAGAATTTCAATTGATTTGCCAGAAGAGCTAGTTTCTAGGTTTGATCAATTACGAAAAGAATGGGGTTTTAGAGCAAGAGGACCTGTAATAGAAAAGTTGCTTACAGAAATTCTTCAAGAAGAAGAATTATTACCACAAAGTCAACAACAGACAATTGATTACAGCGAAAAGGGGAATATTAATGAATACTCTAACTTTGATGAAAATAGTGCTTTAGTCCTTATTAAATCTGATAAGGATGAGAGTACTAGTACAGAATCCGAAGAAAAACTTCTTTTAAATAATAAAGAAGTTATTGAAAAACCAAACTTAAACATCAACCTACCTAATTTTGTTGGAAAAAAAGTTAAAAATCTGAGAAGAAGTATAAATATTGAAAAGACAAAACAAAAAATTAATGATATTCAAATTAATACTATTAAGGAAAATGATTTAATTAAATGTCGGATTGAAATTATAAGCCATTGGAAAAACCTATATGGATCAATTCCAAATGAACAAGTAATAGAAGCATCTATTGATTGGTTTTGTACAGATATTTGGCCAAATATTGATGGAACTGAACAGTTGCCATTCACTTGGAGTGCCGCAAATAAATTAATGTCGGATTTATGCCCTTTTTGGATAAAACAAACTCCCTCTTTAGAGTTAGTTATTTTAATGATAGGTGTATTAGAAGATCCATTTGCAACATCTGATTTAATAAGTAGGGCCCCAACATTAGTAAGAAGATTTATAAGTAGGTTTAAAAGAAAAAATAAAGGAAATTCATTTGAAGCACTTGATTCAACAATGACTGTTCATGGAGCTCTAAAATTATTAAAGTTATCTACTGCCGCAGGGTCAGCACATACATTAAATAAAATACGAGAAGCATATAAAATTAAAGCTTTAGAAACCCATCCAGATTCTGGTGGATCTACTGATGAGATGAGGAAATTAAATGATGCATATCAATTGCTTAAAAATATGTATAGAAGATAGTTTTAATAATCTTATATTAGACTTGACCTAAGTCTTATTAAAAGTCTTATATAAGATTTATAAGATATAAATTTAAATTTAAAAATTCTCTTACAATTTATTCTTGCTTATCAGAGTAGTTAAAAGTGAATAATGCATATCAAAATGATGCATATTTTTAAAATTATGATGTATTAAATTTCTTATATAAGACTTAATAAGATAAAGTTCGCAACCCCTCCCTATGTAGAAGAGTTAAATAAATTTCTAAAAAATTTTATTACTAGTCTCATAATAGACTTAAAAGTAGTCTACTAATGAATCTTAAATAAGAAAATCAATATATAGTCTAATTTTATTATTTACTGTCCTTTGATTGTCCATTATTAAATTGTTATACTATAAACATTAATATAACTGGGGTTTCAATTAAGAAGTGCTGCCTTAAAGACAGTACTACTGAATTTGTAGTTTTTGAAGGGCTGTTTCTTTCTCAATGCTTGGAACATCTCTCAAGCCATTCGCATCAAACCAAGGGGCACTTGCCCAATCGAACCCATCTCCAAAAGTATTATCTGGTGCTGTGATGTACCAATGGCATGATGAATCCGGTACATCTACAGCACATTTAGACCAATCATCAGACCATTGAGGAACTTGTACCCAAAGAACAGAAGATATTAAAAATGAGAGAATATTAATCATGAGTATTATTATATATGATGGTTTAGATTTATACGAATACTAATTATCTCATATAGGACTTAATAAAAGACTATTAATAAGTCCAGGTTAAGACTAGTGATACAACTAATCTCTTAATTTAGTAGAGAATTTTTTTTCAATATTTTCAACAATACTATCGTGAAGAAATGCTATGTCAGAATCTAATAATGTTTTTTCAGAATCTCTATAAGATAATCTAAATGTATAGCTTATTAATTCTTTACCAAAACTATCCTCATCATCATAAACATCAATTAAATTACAATCTTCCAATAATTTTTTACCTGATTTTTTTATTTGTGAAATTATTTCACTTACTAAGTATTTTTTATTGAATATAAAATTAATATCACGTTCCATTTTGGGAACTGTTGGGAATTGTTTATAAACTGTTATCCATTTATTTTTTCTAGTACATGCTTTTAAGATAGTGTTTATTTTTAAACTAAATAAATACATTTTTTTTAATGCTATTTTATTAGAAATTAAATTTGGATGGATTTCACCAAAATATCCGACTTCATTACCTTCAGTAAATAATCTAGTGGATCTGCCTGGATGAAGAAAATCAATCGAATCTGTTGATCTATCTTCTATTTTTAAATTTAATATTGATAATGCTTCCTTTAATTTTCCTCTTGCCTCGTAATAGGTCAAATTATTATCTTTATTTGAGCCTAGCCATTGTTCAAATTTATTATTTCCATAAATAGCTCCATTTAAGATTTCCTCTTGGGAGAAATCAGGTTTTTTATTAAAAATATTTCCAACTTCAAATATCCAACAATAGTCATGTCCTGACTTAATATTTTGATTACATATTTTAATATGTTCTTGCCAAATATTATCTCTCAAACAACTTGTTTCCAAAAGTAATGGATTTGAAATCTTGATTAAATTATTTTTACTTTCTGGCACAAGAGAATAAGACAAAACTTCGTTAAACCCATTTGCTATTAATCCTGTTTTTAACTTCCTTAATGCTATTTGAGATGAAGAAAGCTTTCCAGGTTTTATGGGATTTGGTAAATTCAAATCAAACATGTCATAACCAATTAATCTTGCAATTTCCTCAATTAAATCAATTTCTCGTAATAAATCTTGGGACCTGTTGGGAACAATTTCTACATCCCATCCGTATTCCTTTATTTTTAAGGTACATCCTATTAGCTTTAATTTCTCTGATATTTCATTATCTGATAAATACCTTTTTTCTAATTTACTATTAGTATCGTAATTCTCATTTCTAATTACAATTGGACCAAGTATTTTATTAACTCTTTCTCTTCTCAACGGTATTAGTACTTTTGCAGAATCCAATTCTTTGGAAGTATTAATTATTGGATTCAGAACATTAAAGTATTCTTCTAAAATGTTAATAGCGCGAGTGACTGAATCTAATGTATTTTTATGAGAAATTCCTTTTTCATATCTGCTACTAGATTCAGTTCTAATTCCAATTTCTTTTGATGATTTTCTTATAGTGACAGGATTAAAAACTGCTCCTTCAAGATATATTGAAGAAGTATCCTCATTTACAGCTGTTTCCAAACCACCAATGACTCCCGCTATAGCGACTGGTTTGTCGTCACAAGCGATGATAGTTATATTTTCATTTAATTTATAATTCTCACCATTTAAACACAAAAGATTTTCATTATTATTTGCCTTTCTAATGGAGAAATCTTTATATGTAACCTGTCGGCCAATTAAATTAGATAATTTGTCTTTATCAAATGCATGTAATGGTTGTCCTTGTTCTAAAAGAATGTAGTTAGTTATGTCTACCAAAAGATTGATAGATTTAATTCCTGATTTATCTAAACGATCTTTGAGCCATCCCGGAGATAATTGCTTCCCATTGACAGACTCAATATTGCTAATTGAATAAAGACAATTTTTTGTGATTGCCTCAGGGCAGAGATTAAATTTTTTATAAACATTTGTTTTATACTTAGTTTTTAAATCTGGAAAGTTTAGCTTAGTTTCCAAAAGAGCAGATATTTCTCTTGCGATGCCAACTACAGACATTCCATCAGGTCTATTTGCAGTAATTGCTAAATCGTAGATGTAGTCGTTGAGATTAAGTATTTCAGCTCCTGATGTCCCTAATTTATGATTTAAAGCTATATCATCATCAATAATGGCGATTCCTTCACTAGTATCTTCTATTCCTAATTCTTCTAGCGAACAAATCATTCCTTCACTAGAAACACCTCTTATTTCACTCTTTTTAATAATTAAATTTATCGCACTTAAATGTGTACCAATAGTAGCTACATAAACATATATATTTTGCTTTACATTTTTTGCTCCGCAAACTATTTGTAAAGGATTAGACCTTCCAATGTCAACAATACATATAGATAACTTATCTGAATTCTCATGCTTAACTACCGACAAAACCTTTCCAAGAACTATACCTTTTACATTTTCTGAACAATCAACAAGTGACTCAACTTCGAAACCACCTATTGATAGTTTTTCGGATAAATCGTCTGCTGTAGTATTTATTTCTACAAGGGATTTCAACCAATTCTGTGAGACCTTCATTTATTATTTTTGTCTAATGATACTAAAAGAAAAGCAAATATATGCAAAATAGTTTCTTGAAGTTGTACAATAGAAAATTATACAACAACGTATTAATCAAAATGGCGAAAAAAGGTTCAAGAGTTGTCGTAACCTTAGAATGTACTGAAGCTAGAACAAGTTCAGAACCAAGGAGATCTAATGGTGTTTCCAGATATACAACTGAAAAAAACAAAAGGAATACTACTGAAAGATTAGAACTTAAAAAATTCAATCCACATCTAAACAAAATGACAATTCACAAAGAAATTAAATAAGAAAAACAATGCCAAATTCCATTTTTAAAAAACAATTATCTCCAATTAAACCTGGTGACCCAATCGATTATAAAGACGTTGAGCTTCTTAAAAAATTCATAACTGAAAGAGGAAAAATATTACCAAGAAGAATGACTGGATTGACCTCCAAACAACAAAGAGATTTAACATTGGCAGTAAAAAGAGCAAGGATTGTTGCTTTATTGCCATTTGTTAACCCTGAAGGATAATTTTATAAATAATAGTAATTTGAATAATATTTAAAATATTTGAGAGATTTAACTAATTTAAAAACATTTATAATTGATTCCAAGGATCCAAAAGAAGTTGATGATGCTTTTTCCTTGGAATTAATTGAAGGAAACAAAAAAAAATTATGGATACATATTAGCAATCCATGCAAATTATTTTTAATAGATTCAAAAATTGATATTGAGGCAAGAAGTAAAAATAGCAGCCTCTACTTAATTAATCAATATATTCCTATGCTACCAGCTGAAATTATAGAAAAAGCGAATTTAAATCAAAATAAAATTTCAGATACAATAAGTGCCTCAATTATCTTTAATGATGATGGTTCAATAAATAAATATGAAATAGTAGAGGCAAAAATAAAACCAAAATATCAATTATTATATGAAGATGCTGAAGAAATTATTGAATTAGAACCTAAAGAAGAATTTGAGATAATTGAAATTAAGAATTTATTACTCAAAAGTATTAATTATAGAAAAAAACAAGGAGCTATTATTTTTGATACTCCAGGCTATAAAATTTATATTAAAAACGGAAATGTAGAAATTAATAATATACAAAAATGTATTTCGCATTCAATCGTATCTGAATCCATGATACTAATGGGTTATGTTACTAGTTTATATTTATTTGAAAATAATATAGCTACTCCCTACAGAACACATAAAATTAATTGTGATGCAAACGAGATATTAGAAAGATACAAAGACAGTGATATAAAATATTCAATATTAAAGCAATATATGGGTAAAAGTTATATTACTACTAAGGCTAATAAACACGAATCTTTAGGTCTCCTTAAGTATACTCAATGTACTTCACCACTAAGAAGATATTTAGATTTAGTTGTTCAAAGACAAGTTTTTAATAATATAAATAATTTAGAGAGATTAAGTCAGAATAAGATTAATGAATTAATAGATATCACAAAAATTAAACAATTAGAAAATAATAATATTTATAAAAATGATAAATTAAAATATTTAAATATATTCTTTAAGAATGAAATTAAAACATCCCATAAAATGATATTTATAAAATGGATAAATAATAAAAAAAGTATTGCTTTAGTATATTTTCCAGAATATTCATTGGAACTATTAATTGTACTTTTTATTTCCGTAGAAACATATACTAATAAAATATATAAAGTTAAACATAATATAAGTAATAATAATTTATTAGAGTTTATTCACTAGATAAAAAATTTTGCTGACCTATTGTACAATTTATAATTGTTATTATAAGTAAAAAATATTATGAGTTTTGTAATTACTACCCCGTTATATTATGTAAACGATAAACCACATTTGGGTAGTATATACACTACGTTGATTTGTGATTCAATTGCAAGGTATAAGAGGCTCTCAGGAGCAGATGTTATATTTATTACCGGAGTTGATGAACATGGTCTAAAGATTCAAAGAACAGCAAAAAATAAAGGTGTTGAACCTCAATTTCATTGCGATGAAATTTCAGATATCTTTAAGCAAAATTGGAAGGATTGGGACATAACACACAATAAATTTGTAAGAACAAGTTCTCAAAAACATGAATATATAGTTAAAGAATTTTACAACAGAGTTAAAAAATCAGATGATATTTACATGGGAGTCCAAAAGGGTTGGTATTGCGTTGGTTGTGAAGAATTTAAAGATAATCCAGATAATTCACCAACACATAAATGTCCTATTCATCAAAAAACCTTGGAATGGAAAAATGAGGAAAATCTTTTTTTTAAGTTGTCAAAATATCAATCACAAATAGAGGAACTTATTAAAGAGCCTACATTTATCCAGCCAATAGAAAGAAGAAATGAAATTATCAATTTCGTATCTAAAGGTTTAAAAGATTTCTCAATATCAAGAACAAATGTATCTTGGGGTATATCAGTCCCTGATATTGATAACCATACTTTTTATGTGTGGTTTGATGCTTTGCTTGGTTATGTCAGTGCGATAAGCCTTGATATGAAGGAATCCTCATTAGATGAATCAATTGATAATGGTTGGCCTGCTGATATTCATTTAATAGGTAAAGATATTCTCAGGTTTCATGCAGTCTATTGGCCTGCAATGCTAATTTCTGCCGGTATGAAAGTCCCTAAAAAGGTTTTTGGACATGGTTTTCTTACTAGGGAAGGTCAAAAAATGGGTAAAAGCTTAGGAAATGTATTAGATCCTGAAATTTTATTATCAAAATATGGTAAAGAAGCTGTAAGGTGGTATTTACTTAAAGATATTACATTGGGAAGTGATGGTGATTTTCAAAATAAAAGATTTGTAGATATTATTAACAACGACTTGGCAAATACAATTGGTAATTTATTAAATAGAACCTCTTCGATGTCTAGAAAATGGTTTGATAATAAAGTTCCAAGTAATAAGATGTTAAGTAATGATAATACACTGGAATTGTATGCAAAAAAGTCAGTTGATAAATATATAAAACATTTTAATTCCTACGAATTAGATTTAGCAGCTAATGTAATACTTAGTCTTGCAATTAATACAAATTTATATCTTAATGAAAAACAACCCTGGACGTTAATTAAAGACGAAAAAAATATACTGTTAGTAAGCAATATAATTTATAATGTTTTAGAAAGTACTAGGATAGTTGGCTTATTATTATTACCTATATTGCCTGAATTATCTTCAAAAATTAATCAACAATTCGGTTTAATATATAACGAAAAAGAATCTTGGAGAAAGCAATTAGATTGGGGTAAATTAGTACATGAATCAATTTTACCACCACCAAATCCAATTATAGAAAAGCTTGAATATGAATAAATTGTATAAACTTTTTTTGTTAATACCATTAATAATTATTTCATGTAAAAATAAAGAAATAAACGAAAAATATATAATTCAAAGTATAAATACTTTAAACATGAATGTTTTCTCTAAGGAGGGAGCAAAATTGTTTTCAATTAATAGTCCACACTCCAACTACGATAAAGAGAACAATACATTTAAACTTAAAGAAACTACTATAAATTTATTTAAAGGTAATAAGCTTGAATATATAATAAATTCAGACAAAGCAAAATTATCTAATAACAATAATTTAATAGAATTAAATGGTAATGTATTAGTTAAAGCAATTATTCAACAATATGAAAAATTAACTGCAGATAGTTTTACCTGGAATATTAAAAATTCTGAGTATACATTAGTGGGAAATGTTAAATTAGAAAATAGTTCAATTATATTAAGCTCAAATAAAGCAATTTTAAATAAAAGTAATAATATAATTGAATTTTTTAATCCAGTAAAATATCAAATTAACAACAGTACTAAAAATAGCGGATATCAAATCAACTCTAAAAATGCTTACTATAATATTGATACTAAATCTCTAAAGTTTATATCAAATGAAGAAAGAGTTCGTTCTACAATATATTTTTAAAAGTTATTTTTTAAAAATATATTATTTACCTTTTTAGACCAGTTATCAATCCATCTTTCATCTGACTTTGTAAAACATTTATAACTCCAACCTCCAATTAAAATAAATGATTTACTATTTATTGGAATTATTAGAATGGAAGGAACATTTGGGCAAAAGTTGAAAAATTCATCTCTTCCTGGATAAAATTTTGTATTTGCTAATGAAATTAATTTCATATCTCTTAAAGATCTCAAACAAGTTTCTCCAGGCTTAAAATCATTATTCGTTGTAATACCTCTTTTTACGATATTTTTACCATCATTATGAATCAGTACTGTAGCCGCAGCTGTTGAAGTTAATATTGCCTCTGACCCCCATGCCAATTCATCTAATATATCTTTAGGAATCTCGGGCTCAAATATAAATTTATTTTCTCCTTTTAATTCAACTTTATTACCTATGTTTGGATTAAATTGTTTAAATAAAAAACCAGTAAGTACAATAATTACAGATGAGATGGCTGATAATACTTGTGCTCTTTCGAATGCTGGAGAAATTGAATCTATTGAAAAAAAGTTCCCTAATTGAATGAAAAAAAGTATAGAACCAATAATGATTAAGGATTTACCATTAAAATTCATATAAACATCATATAGTAAATCTAAACTTACTTTCATTAATTATATTTGTTTTTTATATCAATGAAAATCAGGCTTATAGTTTATTATTATATAATCGATCTAAAACAAAATGAAAAACACTATTTATAAATCTTTTTTCTCACTTGTAATGATAGGTTTTATTTTCATTGCACTTCCAATAAATACTTATGCAAAAAGTTTTAATAACATTAGTGATATCTTTTTAGTTGGTCAACAAAAAACAATTATTAATTATGAAAAAAGTCAGCCTTCATCTATTGATAACCCAGTAGTAGATCCCAATTTCAATGCAATGAGGGCAGAGGATGCAGAGAGTTCCTCAACATCAACATATATTGTTATTGGCTTATTGGTAGCGGCAACAATAATTCCCCTTGCAACATGGTGGTATTTCTCCAAATAACATTTATTTATGGAAATAGAGAATAGTAATTCATCAAATATCATTTTTATAACAGGTGGGACAAAAAGTGGAAAGAGCGAATTTGCAGAATATTTAGGAAGAAAAATAAAAAAAATTACATACATAGCATTATCAGATACAAGGCCGAATGATATTAATTGGCAAAAAAAAATTATTCAGCATCGTAAACGAAGGCCAAAAGAATGGGAATTAGTTGAGACCAATAATCTAATAAATACATTACAAAGTGAGAACGGACCAATATTGATTGATTCGATTGGCGGTTTTATCATGGAAAGCATCAATAAAAATGATGAGGAATGGGATAATAAAATTTATTTGCTTTTAAAACTTTTAATAATGAGAGTAAAAACAACATTAATTGTTGGTGAGCAAGTAGGTTGGAGTTTGGTTTCAGAATATGAAATTGGCAATAAATATATAGAGAGGCTTGGAGATCTTCAAAAAAGAATTACAAAGATCTCACAAGAAAATTGGCTCACATTAAATGGAAGAGCAATAAAACTAGATAATATAAGTATTGAAATACCTACTTAAAAATTGGAAGTTTCACTTTTTGAACCAAGGATTCCCCAAAACACAGGAAGTATAGCCAGGACTTGTGCTGCTTTTGATATCACATTAAATTTAATTGAGCCTTTAGGTTTTAAATTAGAAGATAAATATTTAAAAAGAGCCGGTCTTGATTATTGGCCATTAGTAAAATTAAAAAATTATCATAACTATGATAAATTCAAGGATTCAAAAAAAAATAAAAGAATTATTGCCTTTAGCAAAAAAAATGGGATTTATTTGAAAAACTTTAAATTTAAAGTAGACGACATATTATTATTCGGTAGAGAAGATACTGGATTACCTAATAACATTATTAGTGCTAGTGATTCATTAATATCAATATTTATGCCTAACGTAGCGTTATCAAATTATGATACAAAAGGTGTTAGGAGTCTAAATTTATCAGTTGCTTGTGGAATAGCTATATATGAGGCATATAAACAAATAAATTTTAAAAATGATAATTAAGACAAGTCATGATTTAATATAAAAAGAGGTCTCGGTAGCTCAGCTGGTTAGAGCGGCGGATTCATAGCCCGCAGGTCGCGTGTTCAAGTCACGCTCGAGACATTTTTTATGAAGTGTGACACTCTACTTAATATTTCTTTTATTTCTTTTCATAATATTTTTAAAAAACTTAAATTCAATAAAGTCATTAATCATTTGAACTTCATCCGTTAACGAATCATCCTCTGTATTAATATCAGCATCATCATAAGCCATTTTGGAGTTGTATGTTTTATTGGATGTCAAAAAAGCTTGATTACTTTTAGCAGTAAAATCAAATGATAATCTTTCTATAGAGCTATTTAATACCCCTCTATACCTAAGTGCTTCCTCAACTAAAATACCTGTTACTTTGGATTGACTTAATTTATTATGATTACAAATTTTATCTATTAAATTTTGCACCTCAGATCTAGGTAAAAACCCAATTCTTCTTCTTTGTGTGGGCATAGAATAATTTATTGTAACACTTGCATACATTTAGTGTTGCACTATATTAAACTTAAGTCAACTTAGATTAAATGCAAATATTAATAATTCCACTTGGTTTTGTTCTATGGTATTTTGCTTATGAAGCAAAACCAATTAATAATGATGAAGCAACAAGTTTATGGCAAGAAGAAAACTATCTTAAAAGGACAAAGTTATTAAATATTTTGCAAGAGAGTTTTAAAAAAAAATATATACATTAAAAATGAAATTATTATTTTCAGGTAATAGAACCTGGAATATTAATCTGTAAATCACTATCTTTGATATTTTATTTTAACAATTTGAGCATAAAGATATTTTATGGACTACAAATTAAATGGTTAATATTTAAAACAGAATGATTATTCATATTAAGTAAACTATCATCAATTAAAATAAAAAAAATTAAATAATATAGTTATAATTTAACTAAATATTGTTATGAACTTAATGAAGAGAGGAATAACTGTAGGAGATCTACTGATATTTTTAATTATTGTAATTTCATCAGTTCTTATTATTAATAAAGTCCAAGACAGTGAAAAGCAAGCTTATTTTCATATATTTCCGAATGATATCTTGACTAATAAAAACCATAATTATTAAGAGAAAGGAAAATCAATTTCTTTACCATTACAAAATCGTTCAAGCATTATTTCTACGCTAGCTTTGCTTACATCGCACAATTCTACTCTGTTTAAAGTCTCTGAAAAATCATTCTGTGATAATTTTGTTTTTATATTTTTAGGGTTCATCTCCATATTTTTTCCTCAAAACAATAATATTTATTTTGACCATAGATTATAATATTTTTACTATTCTTTATATTATTTTAATATTTAGATTTGAAAGTCTCCCATTCCATATTTTCTTCTAATTCATTAATACTACAAGATATTGATGCTAGATTTACTAATTGAAGAATTTGATTTTTATTTAATCTATTAGAAACAATAAGTCTGTTAATCATCTCAAGAACAGATGCATCATTAATATTCAAATTTAAGTACCTTCTTTAAAAATTAAAGTTTAAAAAATAATCTTAGCGATATATTAACTGATATAAAGTTTGTAAATTAAACTTTAAATGAAATAATTAATTAAATAATAAAAAATTAAATATTGTTATAAAGATAATAATATTTAATGTCCATTTGCTAAAAAATCATTTATTAGAAAATAGGCTTAAACTCACTTTGAATATATTTCGTTTATTGTAAATAAAAAACATAATGAATAATAAATCAAACTCTGAATTCATAAGTAGAGAAGAAGTTAACGAAATGATTGAGGATGCCTTAAGAAGGCATAACAGAAGATCAACTATAATATCAAGTGTTTTAGGTTGGATATTAATAGGAGGATATTCATTCGGATTATTTCAAGCTGTTCATAACGTATAATAGATTCTATAATTTAATACGCTTTTAATAGTAAATTAATTAGAGGTTATATGGATCTAATGAGAGAATACATAAACACTAATCTAAATGTAATTAAGTCACATTTAAGGAAACGAACAAAAAAACTTTCTAAATTAAATCGTCATTCAATAAGTGAGGAGTTTAAAGAATGGAATGACCCATTATTTGATAAAGAATTAATTTGGACATTACCTGACTTAACAAGAAAAGAAAGATATAGTAATTTTTGTAGATCAATTAAAAAAAAAATCAGATAAATATGTCAGTCTCCTAAGTGAATATTATTTATTTTTAAATAAAAGTATCCGGCAAAACCGACAATATTCAATATTAATACAAACAACCAGGCATTGATTGGTTGATCAGAATCTAATTTTTTAATTTTAAGTTTTGCCTTAAGTCTTTCTATGTAATTTGCCATACTTGTAAAAAATGTCTAGAAAAGTTTTGTTAAATATCTAAATTAGCAATTTTGATTAATTGTCGATTAGTAAAGAGATTAAAATTTATTATTCATAACTCTTCTTATCACTATCTCTATTAATTGGGTACTTAATCAATTCTCTTTTAAGATTTTTAATTAATTTAGAATAATTCATTATTGTAAATTTCCTTGTTAAAGAATGATGCCATTTCATAAATTCATATTAAAGAATTACTTGCTATATTATAAACGTTAAATTTATAATGTATTTAAGGTACACTAAGGCCTTAATTTTATTCAAAAAAGGATTACAAATTCCATGAGTTTAAGAGTTGGTCAAGAAGCACCAGATTTTACTGCAACTGCAGTTTATGATCAAGAATTTAAAGACATTACGCTTTCAAGTTATAAAGGGAAATGGGTTGTCTTGTTTTTCTATCCATTAGACTTTACTTTTGTTTGTCCAACAGAAATTACCGCTTTCAGTGATGAATTTAAAAAGTTTTCAGACTTAAATACTGAAGTTTTAGGTGTATCTGTAGATAGTAAACATTGCCACTTGGCATGGTTACAAACACCTAGAAACGAAGGTGGTATCGGTGATATTAACTATCCTTTAGTATCAGATTTGAAAAGAGAAATTTGCCAAGCCTATAATGTACTTAATGATGATGGTGAAGCTGATAGAGGTTTATTTCTCATAAATCCAGAAGGAATTGTCATGCACACAACTGTTAATAAAGCACCTGTAGGGAGAAATGTTGATGAAACACTAAGAATACTACAGGGTTATCAGTATGTAGCAGCTAATCCTGATGAGGTATGTCCTGCGAACTGGACACCAGGAGAGAAAACGATGCTAGAAGATCCAAAAGGTAGTAAGGAGTATTTCTCCGCTCTTTAATTCTAGAAAAATAATATACGTAATACTTTCTATCTATTTAAGAAGTATTGAATAATATATGACAATTAATAAGTAAAACATTAAAATATTTAAAATAGGTTTAATTTCATTTTTATACGGTACTGGAACTTTCCAGTCACTTAGATTCGAGTTACATGAAATATATGACCATAAATAAAAGAATTGTTCTATAGCTAAAAGGAAGGCTAAATTTATTAAATTAATATTTCCAGATTTATAAATATAAGATGGAGCTATATCGATTAAAAGAGAATTATTAATTTGTGAATACCAAATAATAGTGGAAAATATTAGAAAATTTGTTAGGATTATTTTTTTTATAAAATTTTTGGTTTTTTCAAATATTAAAAAAGTAGAAATAATCGCTACAAATAAGATTTGTTTACCAATATCAAATTGAACCAGATATTCATTATTACTTATAAATAAATTTAAAAATATTTTTAAATTTATAAGAATATAAATTAATATAAGAAATGAAAGTGTAGTTGAAAAAATAAAGGTTACTAAGAATAATAATTTACCGTAAATATCATTATTACTAGTTTTATTATGATAACTAAATTTATAATATGTAAAGTTATTTAAAGAATTTATAACTACAAAAATCGGTACAATTAAACCGCTTAAATAATATAAAAGTTTATAAATAGTAAAATTATTAATATCAAACAAATATAAATTTAACCATTGTTTTTGTACAAATGGAAAAAGTATTGCTAATAAAAAAAATATGGATAGCCGTACTAGGCTAAATTTCATTATCAAGGAAAATTAATATTTAAATTAAATTTATTAAATCACACTTTTAATAAATCAAAAGTTATTTTTTTAAAAATATTATTCTCGATAGTTTCTTTAATTATTAAAAGTTCAACTAACTTTTCTAATAAAATGCGATTATTACGAATGATATTTATGGCATTATTTAAAGAAATTTTAGAAATATTGATAATTTCATTATCTATTCTGGAACAAGTATTATCAGCTATTATTGAATTATTTTTGACAAAAACATCTCCAATTGATAATTCACTACTATTTTCAAGAGAAAGGGGACCTATTATAGAAAATCCATATTTAGTTACCATCTCTCTAACAATTCTTGTTGCATATGATATGTCATTAATAGAACATTGAGTAATTTCATTTTTACCGTAAACGATTGTTTCAGCAGCCCTACCTGCCAATGCTATTTCAATTTTAGATAACAACAATTTTTTAGAAATTAAACCACTTGATACGATATCTTCATCTGGATTAATTTTGGTGTATCCTCCCATGTATCCAGATCTCGGAAGAATTGTTATTTTATCTACTGAATCAATACCATTTTTAACTGCTGAAACAATTGCACGACCAACTTCGTTATATGCAATAATTTTTTTCATATTTGGAGAAGATATGATAGAAGTGCGAAGCCCTAGAGTAACTTTATCTAAAGCATTTTCTATATGAACATCACTAATTAGTTTTGATTTTTCTCTAGCACAATGTATAGCACTTTCATTCATTAGATTTGCTAAGTCGGCCCCAGAAAAACCTACTGTTCTTGTTGCCCAATATTTCAAATTCACATTTTTTGAAAGAGGTTTCGATAAAGAATGAACTGAAAGTATTTTTTTTCTTCCATCTAAATCAGGTAACATTACTTCAATTTTTCTGTCAAATCTTCCAGGTCTTAGAAGAGCTGAATCTAAAATATCTGGCCTGTTTGTAGCGGCAATAACAATTATTCCAGAATTATCTCCAAATCCATCTAATTCTGTAAGTAGCTGATTAAGAGTTTGTTCTCTTTCATCATTTCCTCCTCCAATCCCAGAACCTCTTTGTCTTCCAATTGAGTCAATTTCATCAATAAATATTATGCAAGGAGACTTTTCTTTTGCTTTTTCAAATAAGTCTCTTACTCTACTTGCACCAACACCAACAAATAGTTCAACAAATTCTGATGCGGCAATAGAGAGAAAAGGAACACCTGACTCACCTGCAATTGCTTTAGCTAATAATGTTTTACCAGTTCCTGGAGGACCGATTAATAGAACCCCCTTAGGAAGCTTCGCTCCAAGATCTGTAAATTTTTTTGGTTCATTAAGAAATTTAATAACTTCTTTTAATTCTTCCGCCGCTTCTGGAACTCCAGCTACATCATCAAATCGAGTATCTACATCATCAATGGTGACAAATTTTGATTTATTTTTACCAAACCCTAAAGCTCTTGAAGCAAGTTTTGAAGTGCTTTTTAATATTAAAACTATGGCAATTATAAAAATCAAAAAAAGACCAACTGATGCAAAAGAATTAGCTGCTGAAGATTCCTTACGACTGTTATTAATAGTTAGGTCTACATTATTTTCAGATGCTTTTTCTAGAATAAGTTGGTCATTAAAAAGGATAGGCACTTTTTCCTTGTTTCCATTCTTGTAGAGAACATCTATTTCTCTCTTTCTAGGATAGAAATATATAGATTGTATATTTCCCGAATCTAATTCTAATAAGAGATCAGAATAGCTTTTATTAGAATCTGAATATGAGAAATTTGATTTAAAAAACACTAATCTTCTATAAAATATGATAATTAAAGCTTAAAAGCTCAGATAAGGAATTGCATAATCTAAAACAAATATACTTAAATATTTGAGAGATAACCACTGAAAGGTTATATTAATAAATGGATATAAGAAATTAGTATGGCTGTTCCTAAGAAGAAAAAATCAAAGAGTAAGAGAAATCATCGACATGCAGTTTGGAAAGGTAAAGCTGCATTAGCTGCTCAAAAAGCGATGTCACTAGGTAAATCTGTTTTAACTGGTAAAGCACAAGGGTTTGTATATCCGATTGACGAAGAAGAGGAAAGTGAAGAATAACTTGGTTAGGAACCTAGTTTAAAGGCTTCAAGTATTACAGCATATGTTGCTCCAATTCTAACTTTATCAACTATTGACCACAAGTTGAAAAAACTTGAACCTGAAGATGGTCTTATTCTAATAAAAATCTCCATAATTAGTATTATTATAGGAACCATTATTAATTCATTTCGACCTTCAGATATAAATTTAGTAACAAAATTTGCAAATAAAAAATAACCTGTCAAAACGGAAATGATATTAATAGATTTTGATTTCCAAGAGGAGCTTAAAAAACCAACAAAAATATTATTAAATTGATCATTAATTTTTGAAAACTTTGTTTTCTGCATTTTAAAATATCTTTAAATATTTTTCCAAGTAAGCATAATCAACATAATTACTATCTAGCTTAGGTCCTTTAATAACATTAGCTTTGCAACTTTCATCGCCCAGGTTATCTACAAAACAGTCTATATTTATATGCTTATCAATTACCGCCGGTATATTTGAAGGAACATAAATAGTAGGTAGTTTAGCTGCTAAAGATGATCTAAGCCCAGGAATAGAATCTTCAAAAACTATAGATTTATTAAATTTTATACCGCTTAATTTCATAGCTTTTAAGTAAGGCAAAGGGTTTGGTTTATGAAATTGAACATCATCACTTGAAATGATAAATTCGAATGGATTAAATTCCATAAATAGTTGATTAGTTATTAATTTGGCTTGTTTCTTAGAGCTAGAAGTTACTATAAATTGTCTTACTTTTTTTTTCAGTAATTCCTTAGTTAACCTATAAACGCCTGGTTTAAGAGATATGACATTATTGTTTTTAACATAATTAACATAATGATATTGTTTTCGTTCATGAATTTTTTTTACTTCTTGATCATTCATAGAATCTTTTACTAATTTTGAATAATAAGAAATTCTATTTCTACCTCCATTTATTTTTAATAGATCTAAATATGTAGATCTATCCCATTTCCAATTAAGATTAAAATCATTAAATGCATAATTGAATGATGGTAAATGAGCTTCTAATTCAGTATTAGCAATTGTTCCATCTAAGTCCCAATAAACACCCTCAAGGTTCGTCATTAAGAGTTAGAGATAATTTTTACTTGCGAAAAAACACAAGGGCTATTATGGCTGGTCCAGCTAATGCAACAACGGCTAAAGGTATGAGAGTTGCCATGTAATTAATTATATGATGTGATACTATTTTTACAAATAAACCTTTCAACTGTACCAATACGTTACAAGATTGAATTAAATTATGAAGTCATGGAGTTGTATCGAAAATTGTGGGGCTTGTTGTCGATTAGATTTAGCTGAAAGAGATAATTTATCAGGCGTACTTAGTAGTAATGATATTGCATTAATAAATTCCATGAAAAGTAAAGACGGATGGTGCAAATATCTTGATAAGTCAAACAGAAAATGCATGATTTATGAATCAAGACCTCATTTCTGCCGTGTAAGTGAATTTTCTTCATCATTCAAAGGATATTTAAAAAATGGTGATAAATTCCTAATTGATTGTTGTAAACAACATATATCTTCTACTTATGGAAAAAAAAGTGAACAAATGAAAGCTTTTAAATCAGCTGTTTCAAAAAATGAATATTAATTTAAAAAAAGAAGACAAAAATGTTGAAAATAATTTTTCATCTATTTTCATAACAACTTTTACTACTATTTTTATCGCTGAATTAGGAGATAAAACTCAAATAGCGACTTTAATGTTATCTGCAGAATCAGGGGAACCAATTATTGTGTTTATAGGAAGTTCAGTAGCATTAATAAGTTCTAGCCTAGTAGGTGTATTAATTGGTAAATGGTTATCAAATAAAATATCTCCAAACAAATTTGAGCTTTTTACTGGTTTATTAATGATTATCATAAGTATATTTTTAACTTATGACATTTTAAAACCTTTAATATAAATGATTTTAAGTTTACTACTATCGACATTCATAACAATATTTATTGCAGAATTAGGTGACAAAACGCAGTTAGCCACTTTAACAATGAGTGGGACATCCAATAAACCATTAGCGGTGTTCTTAGGTTCCTCAGCCGCTCTTGTCTTAGCAAGTTTAGTAGGAGCTTTAGCAGGTGGATCAATATCGAATTTTGTACCTGAAATTATTTTAAAATCTATAGCATCAGTAACCTTTTTTATACTTGGTATTAGACTTTTCCTTAGTTCATTTACTTCAAATGAAATTGATAGTAATGAATGAAATATTAAATCGTTTTTTGATTAGAAAGAAAGATATAATATAAACATGTTTTTATATATTAATTAAAAATAAAAAAGTTATTATGTTTTCAACCTCTTCAATAATTGAAAATTTAAACCAGGAAGAAGGATTGGAATATAAAAAATTATGCAGAATATTAAAATTATCAAAAAAAACAGACAAAGCTAAATTAGATATAGCCTTGCGAGCATTAGAAGAACTTGAACTAATAAAAAAAAATAGAGATAATGAATATTTTAACGTCAAAGAGAGTAAACATTTAGTTGCTAAAATTAGATGCAGCAGTAAAGGTTATTGCTTTGCAGTTAGAGAAAATAACAATGAAGATATTTACATAAAAGAAAATTTACTTAACTATGCCTGGAATGGAGATAAAGTTTTAGTAAGAATAATCAAAGAAGGGGTAAGAAGAAGGTCACCAGAAGGTGTTGTAGATTGCATACTTGAAAGAACAAATCAAATACTTTTGGCAAAAGTCGAAATAATTAAGGACGAAGTATATGGAATACCTATTGATGACAGAATTCTAGCTAAAATAAAGCTACCCAAAAAAGATGAAAAATATAAATATATTTCTGATAACAAAAATATAGTAAAAATTGAAATTGACTTATTCCCAATTGCACAAAATGAAGGTATTGGACATGTTATAAAGGAATTAAAATTAAATAAAAACGAAAAACTAGATACAGATTTCGTATTATCTAAAAGTAATATTAATAAAATTGATAACTTTCAAAATCCAAAGCTTACTGTTGGCAATCAACAACAAAGGCTAGATCTATCAAAGAAAAATTCATATATGTTTAAAACTTGGAAAACTGAAAATTCGCCAATACTACCAATATTTCAAATAGACAAAAATAAAAATAACACCTATAAACTATGGGTTCATACCAATACAATTGCAGAAAAATTAGATCTAAGTAATAAGAAATTCTTACAAATGTTTTTTGATAGATTTGAGTCATTTCCTTTACTAGACAAATGGCAAAACTACCTTAGTGATGAGATATATAATGCTACAAAATTTAATAAAAACGATATAAATGATGCTATTAGCTTATGTATAGAAATTAATAGTGAAAATGAAATAATTAATTGGTCGTTCCACCTAACAAAGGTGAAATGTTCTCTTTTAGTTGAAAATCAACATATAGAGGCTCTTCTAAAAAGAAAAAGTAATGCTCGAATTACATCAAGAATACTAAAACCAATTAAACAATATATAGAAGATTTAGAGAAAATAATAGAAATCTCAAATGAATTTAGAAAGAAACAACTATTGAATGGAAAAATTGAATTACCTAAGTCAAAAAATAATATTGAGTCTTTAAAAGAATTATTAGTTCACAACCCAGGTGAATTCTCTAAGGAATATTTTGAACCATTAAATAACAATGACATACAGACATATCTTTCTCCATTGTTGTACGAGGCAAATTCAATATGGTTCAAACATTCAAGTAATTATGGACTAAATAATGCATCCTATATTTCTCAAAAATTAGATTATATAAATGTAACTGAAATTATAAAAAATTCAGAATTAATTGATAGTAATATCGAACTTAATGAAAATGGGACTCTATCATTTAGAAAACTAGTAGAGTTATGCAGTGATGATAATAAAAAAAGGATCTTGCATAAAATATTATCTAATGTTGTAAGGGATAATGAAGTAACATTAATTTCTAAAGACAATTCGATAAATGATTCTGAAAAAATTATTTCGCCTTGGACATTGCCATCATTTGATTTTGCTAATTTAATTAATCAATATAATGTTTTTAATATGATAGTTAATGGAAAAAGAAATAAAAATAGTTCTGGAAGTTTTATAAATATTATGGAAAAAGAATCCTGGGAAAAAGTTAACTGGAGCCTATTTAATTCATCAAATTTGAAAATAATGGATTTAATATTCAATAGTTTAATAATCGATAAAATTAATGAGTATAAGAACAAAGTTAAACAGTTTAAATCAAATCTGATAAGTATTAAACAAGTACGAAAAGCCGAGAAGTTTATCGGAAATAAGTATAGTGGATTAATAATGTCAGTACAAAGTTATGGCTTTTTTGTAGAGATTCAAGAATTATATGTTGAAGGTTTGGTTCATGTAAGTACACTTAACAATGATTGGTATGAATATAGATCTAGGCAAAACCTATTAATTGGAAGAAAGTCAAAAAAGTCTTACAAGATAGGTGACGTAATAGATATCAAAATTATTAAAGTTGATATTCTAAAATATCAAATAGATCTTGAATTAGTTTAAAGATCAGAATCTTATCATTTCTCAAATTTTTATTCAATTATCAAGAATAATATACAAAATGAATAATAAAAAAAAGAATTTAATATTAATTATTTTTTTAATTGTAAGTATACAAGTTTTATTATTAATAAATAATAGACAAAAAACATCTTTTAGATATTTCATTTGGAATATTCAAGATGTAACTATAGGAAAATTAATATTATTTTCCTATATTTCCGGTTTATTTATGAGTTCGCTAATAAATAAAACACTAAGCAATAACATTAGTAATAAAACTATATTTGAAAGTTATGATAAAACAACTATTGATAATGATTATTCAGGAAAAAGAGAAGATAATGATGAACAACAGGACATAACTCCTGAGAGAGATTTAAGAGAGCCTCAACCAACGATTTCTGTTAATTTCCGTGTTGTTAAAAATAATGGCAAAAATGAATTCAGAGATAGAAACCCGAAAATAAATAATTCACAAGATGTTGATGATTGGAATAATAGTGACTTTGAATGGTAAAAATATGGTTAATTTTAAATATTAATAAAAACAGGTAAAATTATATTTATAATGATATTCATGTTTAATTTGTAGTTATGGAAGAAAATGCAGATTCTATAAAAGAAAGCAATAGTAAGGAAGATGAAACGTCAAAAAAAGAACTAATTGATGATGATACCTCAAATGAACTATCATCATTAAATAATAAAAATCAACAACTATCTAATAAGGAAGAAATTGGTGATAAAGCCTCAGACAACATAACTAAAGATACTAATATACAAAAAGTTGGAGACGAAAATTCAAAAACCTTAAAAATAAAACCAAAAAAGGAACTTCCTATCGAAAAAAAACCTTTTACTGAATTTATTAATAATCATTTATTACCTTCCATAATTCAGGAGTTTAACGTAAGAGGATTTGAAGTAGCAGATATTAATTTAAAAAACACATCAAGACCAATTGCTGGCGATAAATGTTGGGTTATTTTTTGCGAAATAAAAGACATTTGTAACTTTTGGTTATCATTTGAAAAAGAAGATATAAGCTCCTTAAAAAGTATTTCATTATGCAAATCTGATCAAAAGCCAAGTGTAATAGAATCATTTTTAATAGATGAAAAAAGAATAACTCTCAAATTAATTATTTCTAGAATTCTTCAAAGATTGAATGGCCAAAAGTTAATTGGCATAAATTAAAAAATCAAAGAATAACACCTAGTTAACTTTTTAAACAAAAATACAATAAATAGTAAATAATAGTAATAACGAATTAGAGAAAATGGCACAACAAACTATTGAATCAAATAATAAAAAATCTATTAATAGAGGTAAAGATATCGCTAAGGATACGATATTAACTCCAAATTTTTATACGACTGATTTTGAAGCTATGGAAAAAATGGATTTATCCATTAACGAAGATGAATTAGAGGCAATATGTGAAGAATTTAGAAAAGACTATAATAGGCATCACTTTGTACGAAATAAGGAGTTTGAGGGGGCGGCAGATAAATTAGATGATGAAACAAGAGAGCTTTTTGTAGATTTTCTTGAAGGAAGTTGTACTTCAGAATTTTCAGGGTTCCTCTTATATAAAGAATTGAGTAAAAGAATAAAAGATAAAAATCCACTTCTTGCAGAATGTTTTGCTCATATGGCTAGGGATGAAGCAAGGCATGCAGGATTTTTGAATAAGTCAATGAATGACTTCGGATTACAGTTAGATTTAGGATTTCTAACAGCCAACAAAAATTATACATATTTTGCTCCAAGAGCAATTTTTTATGCTACCTACATATCTGAAAAGATTGGATATTGGAGATATATAGCAATTTACAAGCACCTTGAAAAAAATCCAAGTGGCAAGATTTTTCCACTATTCAATTTCTTTGAAAATTGGTGTCAAGATGAAAATAGACATGGTGATTTCTTTGATGCATTAATGAGAGCACAACCTCGAACTGTTAAAAGTCTGAGCCAGAAATTTGAGATCTTTGGTTACACCTTAAAACATCCAATTTTTGATTATTATCATAGATTTAGATATTTCTTAAATAATCATCCTGTAGTTTCTAAATTATGGTCTAGATTTTTTCTACTAGCTGTTTTTGCAACTATGTACATAAGAGATCTTGGCACCAAAAGAGATTTTTATGGCGCACTAGGTTTAAATGCAAGAGAATACGATCAATTTGTTATTAACAAAACAAATGAAACCTCTGCTAAAGTATTTCCTGTTGTTTTAAATGTATATGATGAATCTTTTTACAAAAGATTAGACAAAATAGTTGAGAATGGTACACGCTTATCAGAGATAGATAAAAAGAATAATTTAAATGTAATTAAAGTATTATCTAAATTACCCATCTTTATTTCAAACGGTTATCAACTGATAAGACTATACTTATTAAAACCTCTTGAAAGTGAAGATTTTCAACCATCAATTAGATAATCTGAGCTTCACCAAGAAATAAATCCATAAGATTCAAATGGTATCTGCGAGTATTAAATCTACCGAAATTAGATTTGGTGAATGTAATAAAAAACTTTTAGAAGAAGTAATTTTCTTTGGCATATCTCTTGGTGCTGATTTTGTAGAATTATTTATTGAAAATTCAGATAATGCAAGTGTTCTCGCAGAAGAAGATTTCATTACAAGTGTAAGTCCATCCTTTGGGAAAGGTGCTGGAATAAGAATATTTAAAGATAAGAGAGATGGTTTTGTGAGCACTAATGACTTATCAAAACATGGATTAATGAGATCTATTTCTCAAGCGATTGAAATGTTAGATATCTCCAAAAAAAATAATAATTCAAATTTTAATGGACTTAATGATTTAAAAAATTATAGTAAATCCAAGATTGATTGGCTTAATGAAGTACCTACAATAAATGAAGTAAGCGAAAAATTATTGCTTAGCACTAAGTCATTAAAAATAGATAAGAAAGTAGTTGTTAGAAAAGGTAGTTACGCAAGAAATTGGCAGGAAGTAATAATAGCTTCAAGTGATGGAACTTACGCAACTGATATTCGACTGCATCAAACGGTAGGTCTTAACATAATTGCTAATGACGCTCAATATAGATCGAACGGGAGTAGAAGATTTGGCTCTCATGGAATTCCTAATGAGTTTAGATTATGGGATCATGAAAAAGCTGCAAATGAAGTTTATGAAACTTCTATGAATATGTTGTATGCAGACTATGTTCAAGCTGGACAAATGCCAGTTGTGTTGGCTAATAAATTTGGTGGCGTTATATTTCATGAAGCTTGTGGACACTTACTTGAAACAACTCAAATTGAGCGTGGTACAACGCCATTTAGTGACAAATTAAATGAAAAAATAGCTCATGAATCTGTAACGGCAATAGATGAGGGACTTTCTGAAGGATCTTTCGGATCATTATCTATTGATGATGAGGGAATGGAACCAGAGAAATCAATACTTATTAAAGATGGAATATTAAAAAAATTTCTTTCTGATAGAGCTGGTGAATTAAGAACTGGTCACAAAAGAACCGGTAGTGGTAGACGACAAAATTATTCATTCGCTGCTGCATCAAGAATGAGAAACACTTATATAGCTAAAGGTGAATTCACTAAAGAAGAATTAATAAATAGTATTAGTGATGGGCTTTACTGTAAGTCTATGGGAGGTGGAAGTGTAGGAGCGACAGGCCAATTTAATTTTGCTGTTGAGGAAGGTTATTTAATAAAGAATGGTAAATTAACTAAACCAGTAAAAGGAGCAACATTGATAGGTGACGCGAAAGAAGTTATGCCAAAAATATCTATGTGTGGAAATGATTTGGAGTTGGCTCCTGGTTTTTGTGGCTCAGTCAGCGGTAGCGTCAATGTAACAGTTGGTCAGCCACACATTAAAGTTGATTCCATAACAGTAGGGGGTAGATAAAAATGAATGCTACCGAAATAACAACTCAAATAACGACTGCTGCAAGTATATTAAATATTGATAAATGGGATTACGGAGCTAGTTTTTCTAATGATTATTCTGTTCAAGTTGATAGAGGAGCAGCGAAACAGCTAAAAGCATCTCAAAAACAAGTCATAACTTTAAGAGTATGGAATAAAGAAAATTTAGTTGGTATAACTACAACAAGTGATCTAAGTGAATCAGGTATTAAAAAAGCTTTAAAACAAGCAAATATAGCTTCAGAATTTGGTAATAAAAATGAATTTACCGATTTTTCTCCCTTATCCAAAGATCCTATACAAGTGAAAGAAGTTGATAAAAAAAATCCATTAGGAATCAAAAAGCTACTAAAAATTCTTAGAGAAGCTGAATCGAGGTTAATCGAAAGTCATGAGGCTATTAAATCTATTCCTTACAACGGGTTGTCAGAAAGTTTTTATGAAAGAATTTATGCTAATAGTGATGGAGCATTTCGAAATTATAGTAATAGTCAAGCTGCCATATACTTATATGCCAGAGCAGAGGAAAAAGATAAAAAACCTCGTAGTTCAGGTTCAGTTAAACTGGGATACGGTGTTGAAGACATTGATATAGAATCATGTATTAAAGAAGCTGCAAAGAAAACAATTGCGCACTTAGATTACACATCAATAAAAACAGGTAAATATTTAGTTTGTCTATCACCTGAAGCATTTCTAACGTTGATTAGTGCCTTTAGTTCAATCTTCAATGCTAGAAGTATTATAGACGGTGTTAGTCTCTCAGATAAAAACTCTATTGGTGACTTGATTTCTATCCCAGCATTGAATATATACGATGATGGGCTTAATGATAAAAATATATCTTCTGCACCATTTGATGGTGAAGGGACTCCAACAAAAAAACTAAGCTTAATTAATAAAGGTAAATTAGAAAACTTTCTACATTCCGAATCAACTGCAAAAATTTTTAATACGATACCCACAGGTCATGCGGGACTTGGTTCAAAAGTGTCAGTGTCTCCAGACTGGTTAGTAATTGAGAAATCAAATGAATGTTCGGACTTAAATATGACCTTGGAGCACAAAAACTATCAAGGAAATTTTGTATATATTGAAGAATTAAACGCGATTCATGCAGGAGTTAGAGCTAGTCAAGGGTCTTTTTCTCTTCCTTTTGAGGGATGGCTTTATAATAATGGGGAAAAACGTTCGATTGAATCAGCAACAGTAGCAGGAGATATAAAATATCTACTAAAAAATATAATAAATATCGAAAATGAAGAAGAATTAACTACCAGTGGGATTTCTCCACATATTTGGATTAATGAATTATCTATTACTGGTGACGAGTGAGGATTATATTTTGGGGTACGCCTGAATATTCAGTTAAAAGTCTTGATGTATTAAATAAATCAGATCATGATATTGTCGCTGTAATTACCCAACCAGATAAAAAAAGATCTAGAGGTAATAGGTTAATTTCATCACCGGTGAAGGAATATGCAACTAAGGAAAATATTACAGTTTTTACACCAGAAACAATAAAGGATAATATTGAATTTATAACTGAACTTAAAGACTTATCTTGTGATCTTTTTATTGTAATTGCATATGGAAAGATATTACCCAAAGCAATATTAGATATTCCTAAATACAAATCATGGAATGCACATGCATCACTACTTCCAAGATGGAGGGGTGCTGCGCCAATTCAATGGTCAATATTAGAGGGTGATAAGCTTACTGGTGTAGGAATTATGAACATGGAAGAAGGATTAGATACCGGGGACGTATTGGTTGAGAAACAAATTAAAATTGAGAATAAGGATAATCTTAAAACATTATCTAAAAAATTAAGTGATTTATCATCAGAGTTAATTTTGAGAGCGATATCAGACATAGAACAACATAAAAATAGAGATATTAATCTTTTACTTAAAAAACAAACAGATTTTCAAAGAGAATTAAAATATGCAAGAATGATTAACAAATTAGATTACATAATAAATTGGGAAAATTCTTCAACTGATATTTATAGAAAAATAAATGCTTTATACCCAAGAGCAAATACAACTTATAAAAGGAAAAACCTCAAAATAATAAAAATAAAGATCCAAACAATGGATGAAATACACAATAAAAATTATAAAATTTTAAGTAATGTAACAGAGCCTGGATTAATTATTGGAATTATAGAAAATGCAGGAATTATCATAACAACAAAAACTGATCCTATTATTTTATTAGAAGCTAAATTAGAAGGGAAAAACGTATCTAGTAAAAATCAATTGATACAACAATTAAATCCTGTAATTGGAGAAAAATTTTCTGACTAAGTTATTTGATCCCTTTTGGACAAACCCCAAATGAATGAAATTAATATCAAAATATAAAAATAATAATCTGGAAGAGTAGTCTCAGTAAATAATGTATTTAGAAGAAGCTTTATCCCAACAATGAGTATCGCAATGTAACCAGCAGTTTCTAATCTTAAAAATTTCTCTAAAAGAGCAAGAAATATTCCTGAAGTAAATCGCAATGCTAATACACCTATAATTGCTCCAAATATAATCAGAATATATTGATCACTTATGGCAACAGCTGTTGTAATGCTGTCAATTGAAAATGCAAAATCAGTCAAAGAAAGCAAAGCAACAATCTTTAAAAATTTAAAATTATTATTGCTTTTATCATTGTCTGAATCTTGAGTATCTGATTCGCTGCTATAAAAAACATTTGAAATAAATAAATAAATAAGATATAAACCTGCAAAAATACGGATAATGATGAATTTTAAAAGGATATTAGATAAAAGAATAAGAAATATTCTGAATAATAAAGAAATAGTTATGCCTATATTTAAAGCTTTAGATCTTAATAAAGGACTATCAAGAGATTTAGTAAGCGATGCCAAAGCAATCGCGTTATCTGCCGATAGCAATAATTCTAAAATAATCAAGATAGGTAAAAGTGTAAGAATTTCTGACCAACTATCAACTTGATCAAGCGTTGGTATAAAGGAATTTATTGAAGCAGAATCCATTAATTATTATTCACAATCTTTGTAAAATATAATATAATATAACCTTAAGTAGTAATCAAGTTAATTAAATATAAATGAGTCTAAATTCATTAATTAGTTATATTTCAAATTCACAAATAATAATAGAGTTAGTAAAAAGAATTAAACATAATAATGAACTAAATATCATTGGCACCAGTAGATATGCGAAATCAATTATTATAAATAGTATTGCTAAGAAAGAAAATAAAGATATCTTACTTATAAGTCCTAACGAAGAAATTGCCTACAAATGGTATGGATATTTCGATAGTATAGATAATAGAAATGTATTATATTATCCTCCAAGTGAAAATTTACCATATGCTTCAATTAACAAGTCAAGGGAGACTGAATATTCACAGTTATCAGTTATCTCTAAAATTATTAAAAAAGATAGAAAAGATTTAAACATAATAATAACAACTGAACGATCCCTACAACCTCATTTAATTACAAATAATCAATTTAAGGAAAATATATTTACAATAATTAAGGGAAATGAATTAGACATAAAAGAGTTAACAAAAAAGTTAGTTTTACTTGGCTATAGTAAAGAAAATCTAACTTCTCAAGAAGGGTCATGGAGTAGAAGAGGAGAAATTATTGATATTTATCCAGTTAATAATGAACTGCCTATAAGGATAGAATTCTTTGATAATATTATTGAAAAAATACGAGAATATGATCCCGTAACACAAAGAACATTAGATAGTATTGATAAAGTTGAAATTGTACAAGTCGGATTTAATTTATTAATAAGAAAAAGCTTAGAAAATTTATCAGAACAAGGGACATTTAATTCAGAAGAAATAACAACTAAGAATAATCTTGATAGATACTTGGGGATAATTGAAGAACATCCATCAAACCTATTAGATTACATCACTAAAGAAACATTAATTGTCATCGACGAAAAAGAGGAATGTAATAAATTTTCTAATAATTGGTGCCTTGAATCAGATAATAATTTTGAACTACATAAAGATGAAATCGCCAATAGCCTAAAATCTAATAATATAAATATAAAAGTTAAATCTAATCTTCATGAAAAATTTGAATCAATTATAAAAACTTTTAGTAATTATAATGTAATAAATTTATATGAATTCGAGTCAAAAAGAAATTTAGATAATAGATTTCTTTTGTCAGATAAACGCATAAATACCTCTTCTAAAAATATTGGCAAACTCTCAAAAGAAATAAATAAATTTATATTAAATAAAGATAAAGTCTGGATATTATCTGCACAGCCACTACGAACAAGAAGTTTATTTTTTGAGCATGAATGTAATATAACTTACTTAGATAAACCCAACGATCTTGAAAGCGCTTATAAGTTAATTGAAAGTTCGACACCAGTAATTATTAAAAATAAAAATAATTATGAAATAGAAGGATTTTATTTACCGATATGGAAAGTAATTCTAATAACAGACAAAGAATTATTTTCTCAGCAAGCTTTATTTAATAATGTATTTATAAGAAGAAGAAAAAGGAGTGTAAATTCAAATATAAATGTAAATAAAATAAATCCAGGAGATTATATAGTTCATAAAAACCATGGTATTGGACAATTTTTAAAAATAGAAAAAATAAACATTACCGGTGAATCAAGAGACTACTTAGTCATTCGTTATCTTGATGGAAAAATAAGTGTTGCAGCTGATCAACTTGGGAGTATAAACAGATATAGATCTAGTGGAAAAATAAAGCCTAGAATAAATAAATTAGGAGGTACAGAATGGTTAAAAATAAAAGATAAAAATAGAAAAATAATAAAAAAAGTTGCCTTAGACATTTTAAAACTTTATGCAAAAAGGGAAAAACTTAAAGGTCATATATTTCCTGAAGATGGCCCTTGGCAAAAAGAGTTAGAAGAATCATTCCCTTATCAAGCTACTCCAGATCAAATAACAGCTGTTAAAGAAGTAAAAATTGATATGGAAAGCGATAAGCCAATGGATAGATTAGTTTGTGGAGACGTCGGGTTCGGTAAAACAGAAGTAGCAGTAAGAGCAATTTTTAAAGCAATTACATCTGGTAAGCAGGTAATCTTACTTGCTCCAACAACAATCTTAGCTCAACAACACTGGAGAACTTTTTATAATAGATTTTCTCCTTACCCAATAAAAGTTTCTCTACTGAACAGATTTAAAACAAATACAGAGAAAAAAGATATTTATAATGGTTTAAAAAATAATAAAATAGACCTAGTTGTAGCTACTCATCAAATTTTAGGAAAAGAGATCGAAATTAAAAACTTAGGATTACTTGTTATTGACGAAGAACAAAGATTTGGAGTTAGGCAAAAAGAAAAAATTAAAAATATAAAAACAAATATTGACGTTTTAACTCTCTCAGCTACACCAATACCAAGAACTCTATATATGAGTTTGTCTGGCCTTAGACAAATGAGTTTATTAAATACTCCTCCTCCCTCTAGAAGATCGATTAAAACGTATTTATCTGAAATTGATATGGATGTAATCAGAACTGCGATAAGTCAAGAACTTGATAGAGGTGGTCAAATTTTCTATGTTCTTCCAAGAATATCTGACATTGATCAAGCGGTTAATAAATTAAAAAATATGTTTAAAAATTTAAAGTACATTGTGGCTCATGGACAAATGAATGAAATAGATCTTGAAAATGCAATGATTGCCTTTAATAATGGCGAGGTTGATCTAATGATTTGCACTACAATTATTGAAAGCGGATTAGATATACCTAGAGTAAATACAATCTTAATAGAAGATTCACATAAATTTGGACTGTCACAACTTTATCAATTACGTGGAAGAGTCGGTAGAAGTGGAGTACAAGCTCATGCATGGCTATTTTATCCAAATATAAATAAAATCAATGAAGCCTCTAAGCAAAGGCTAAAGGCCATCAAAGATTTCTCTGAACTAGGAAGTGGATATCAACTAGCCATGAAAGATATGGAAATAAGAGGTGTTGGGAGCTTATTAGGCGAGGAACAAAGTGGAAAAATTAATGCCATAGGATATGACTTATATATTGAAATGCTTCATGAAGCAATTTCAGAAATAAATGGCCAAGAAATACCTGAAGTAAATGATACGCAAGTTGATTTGCCGGTTAATGCTTTTATACCTGCAACATGGATATTAAACCGAGAAGAGAAACTAGATGCTTATAAATATGCTACCGAATGTACTAACCATAAAGAGCTTACAGAGCTAGCAACTGACTGGTCAAATAGGTATGGGGTTTTACCCAAACCTGTTGAATCCTTAATACTATTAATGAAGTTAAAATTGTTAGCAAAAAAGTGTGGCTTTAATAAAATTAAACTTAAAAAACCAAATGTAATAATAGAAACTAGGCTAAAAAACTCTACATTTAAACTTATAAAAAAAGGTTTACCATCAAATATTCAATCAAAATTTAATTATGAAGAAGATGATCAGTTCTCAAAAATAACTATTAGAGGATTAGGTGTCACAGATATTCAAAATCAAATTGATCAGTTAATCTATTGGTTAGGACTTTTCGTAAAAGAAATAAATAACTTTGATAAAGAAACTTCCGTTACAAAGATCTAAAACATTAAATAAATATTTAATAACCGCGGATAAGTTCAATTTCGGTTAGGTTAGTAAAAATTTTTTTTGTTAAATGGGTGAATACATTGACGTCGGATTACAAACTTCGATTTTACCTTTTACTCTATTAATTTCATCTGTAGCAGTTGGTATATATGCTTTACTAGGATTTGAAACTGAGAATGATGACGATGATTCAGATTCTGGAAGTGGTGGTTTGATGAACCCTATTTAAAGTTTAATCGGCTAGTTTTTCTTTTTACTACTTTTAATATTCTTGAAAATGACCCTATAAATAAGATTAAGGCAAATATTAATGAAAATACAATAAATATAGATAAACATATTTCATAAATATATGAGATTGAGTCCAAAACGTTAGCAAACAATTTACTAAAATTAATTAATAAGTTTTTAAAAATTGAGATTTTATTAGGGATTAAATAAACTAGATAAAATATTAAGGCACTAAAAAAAATCATAATAAAAGATTCATTTATCAATTTACTTTTAGACTTTCTTCTCAAAGATAAATTTTTTTTAAAAATATATTTATCAGAATTCTTATTCAAATTTGGTATTTTTAAATCAGCCATTTATAAAAAATCAAACTAATAAATCAAACTAATTAATAAAAAAAATTCTCAAATAAGAATTATTTTTTTATAGTAACTTGTTTGAGGATTTAATGCTAATAAGTTTGTTTTTAGTATTTATTAAAGAACTATTATCATTTCCATCATAAACATAAATTAAAGCAGTAGAAACGAGAAAAATAGAGCATAATGAAAATAATGGAGGCAATAGAAAATTAAAGATATTTTTTTTATCCAATAAACTTAAATAGTTTTTATTTTTAAAGCTTGTAAATTCTTTTTTATAAATATTTTTAACTTTATTTGAAGAACATAATTGGTCAAAACAATTAATAGTATCTGCTAAAACTGAATTTCCAATTCTTATATTTAAAGGCTTAACCTCAGGTTTGGAACTCTTCAAAAGAAGTATATGTGTATAAAAATTCTCAGAGGTAATATCAATTAAATTGGATTCATATCTTGGATTTTCATTATTTAAAAGGGAATTTGAGTAAGAATAAAAAGCCTTCATAATTGACTTTAAATGTTCCAAATTTCCTTCTACAACAGGCTTATCAATAATCATAAGCTTCCATTGCGAAATTATTGATATAAAGTCTTTATTTTCGTTATTCGAATAATCAGGCAATCCAATAATTTCAAGGCTTACTGAAGATTGATTAAATAAAAATTTATTTTGCAACATATCAATAATTAAGTAAATTTGTTCTTAATTTTAGAAAACCATCGTCTGAGACGCACAAAGCTAAAGTAAGTATAATTTTATTAAAAACCTCATCATTACAATTAGGATCAAGAAGCCTTTTGACCTTCATACTATTAGTATTAAACCTTTCATTAATTAATTCAATATATCTTTTCTTAAATTCATTCCAAGCATTAGGATTTCTAATAAGATCATCTCTGGATTGAAGTATTTGTCTTATGTAAGGATATAAAAATTTTGCCATTTCAGCAGCAAGTTTAATAAGTGCTTCAAATTCCTCTAATTTAATATTAATATTATTAAAAGAATTCCTCATTGGGTTATTATTCCTTAGTTTCCAAATAGTAACTTTATTAGGTATGACTTCCTTTAAATTGAGTTTTACTGATAAAGAATGTAGAGATTCAGCTCCATTTAAATCAATAGTTTCTAGAGCTAATAAAAGTAAATCAAGTCTTTGTATAGATTCTCTAGATATCTGTTTTCCTTTGGATAAGATAGTAATGGTCAACTTAGAATGCTATTTACAGATCATAACAGAATATTTATTATTTACTTTGAAATAAAAATGTATAAAACTCATCCAGTTCTTCAATTGTTAATATTCCATAATTCCAAAGAAGAATAGGAAGAGGCGTATTATTTTTAATAGACAACTTTAATCCTAGCTCGATCGAAGACTCGTTTAATCCAATTTTATCCATAAGAAAAAAAATTATTTTTCTATTTGAATAATTATCCATAAAAGTTATTTAATTGATGAATAGATTAAAGACTTAGTCATATGATTTAATATGATTCTCCTCATGAAAATAAACTTATTTAAAAGTAAAAAAGAGAATTTTCTAAAAGGTAATAAGAAAAATTTATTATTTGCAAAAAATTTAATTAAAGAATCTGTAACAACAATAGTTGAAATAATATCTAAAAATCTTATAAAATAATATTTAAATTTAAATATGTTTAAAGCTCTATTACTTACAGGAACATTTTTGTTAAATATATCGTATATGACATTAACATCTCTCCAACAAGTGTTTAACCCTTGTCCTCCAACAGGATGGAAGGTATGAAATGAATCTCCAACAAATACAACCTTTTTGAAATTAAAAATAGGAAAACGAAAAGATAAAGAAACAGGGAAAATATTAATATCGCTATTGATCTGATCTAACTTGAAATTATCAGGTAGTATTGTTGACAAGTTATCTAACAAAAAGCTTTTACTTGAATTTAATCTATCCATTGATTTAGAAGTAGTAGCAGTCCAAATTATTTGATATTTATTTTTATCTAGTGGTAATAAAGCTAATGGACCTTCCTTCCTAAATATTTCATATGCGCGCCTAGGAACATTACCTCTAACTAAAACCTCAAATGTTAAACAGGACTGATTATATGATTTTCTAATGTCTATAAAATTTTGATTTTTTTTGTGGTTTGAATTTGCTCCGGTTGATACAAATTCATAATCAAATTTAAAATTATCGAAAGATAGATCTAAAGAAGATTTAAAAAATATATTATCCATATTATCGACCTCATCGAAAAATACATTCATAAGATCAGAATGTTTAACTACCCAACCAATTGATTCTAAAGAACAAATATCTTTATCTAAGTCAGAAGTAGTTAAAATTGTAAAATCTGAAGTTACACTGTCTGAAATTGATAGAGAATCAAATTTATAAAGATAAGATTTTAATTTACTCCAAAGATTAAATTTTGAAAGTATCTTTCTTGTTGAATGAGTAATAGCGTATGTTTTGTCTTTATTTATTAGTTTCTCTCTTGTTAGTAAATCTGTTATGTAAATATTGAAATTTAATTTCGCTAAAGATATAGCCAAAAGTAATCCAGAGGGACCAGAACCAACAATTTTAAAATTTAAATAATTATTCATTAATTAATATATAACTACAATTTACTTCAGATAAATATAGCAAATTTCTTCAAATGCTGGTCGAAGCAAATAAGGGTACTCTCCTATCCAAATATTTTCGTCAGGTAACCATGCATCAGTCAAGGAAATCTCTCTTTCAAAGTTTCTATAATTAGACGAAATAATGCATCTAATATTGGAACCAACTCTAATTCGACTATGTTTGTTTTCCATGGGAAAACTAATTTTATCTAAATAACCATCCTCATCCTCCAATTCAATAACTAACCAAGTTCTTTTTTTTTCAATCAACTCTAAACGACCTTGCCTGTTTGATTGCTCACGTGAACTTTCAATTTTTTCAGTTTTATAGATATCAGATACATAACCATCAAAGAGAGAAAAGAACTTAGATTTTTTATATTTAATATTTTTTCTGCTTGATTCAAGAATTGGTCCCCATAATATGTATAGAAAAAAAATCACACATAACAATAACCAAAGATTTTCAGTCTGAGTTGATGATTGACTAATAAAAAGCAAGAGATTTAAAACTCCTCCAATAGAGGAAATAATAAGTTTCTGCAAAATTTTTCTGGGATCTCCAAGTGTATATTTAAACTGACCACCTGTCCCCACAGAAGGGATAAGTTTAGATATTTGATTTTGTTTTATTGGTATAAGCATTTAGAATATTAATTTTTCAAGTCCGTAAATTAACGAATCAAATTTACCTATTTTTCTTATTGCCTGCAAAACGCCAGGCATATAAGCTTTTCTATCAATTGTGTCATGTTTAATTGTGTAAGTTTCTCCAGGAGAACCCATAATAACTACCTGATGAGCCAAAAGCCCAGGTAATCTTATTGAATGAATATTTAGGCCTGAATCTCTAACACCTCCTCTTACACCTTTTAATGATTCAGATTCCTTAACTAAACTTTGATTATATTCTTTGGGATATTCTTCAATCATTTCAGCAGTTTTAATACAAGTTCCACTAGGAGAATCTGCTTTTTGATTGTGATGCATTTCTATTAATTCAATATTATCGTAAAACTTTGCTGCTACAGAAGCAGCTTGTTGAAGAAGAACCATTCCTACAGAAAAATTTGGAATTATTGCACAACCGATGTTTGCTTTTTGAGCAAAAATAGCCAAATCATTTATTTGGGAGGGAGTAAGGCCCGTAGTACCTACAACTGGCGATATCCCATAAGCAATTGCAGATCTAGTATTTTCATAAACAGAATCAGGATGAGTAAAGTCAACTAATACTGGCTTAATTTTCTCATTTCGATAATCTTGACTTATTGAACATAAGGATCCCTCAAGATCATTTGACACAAGAACATCACTTTTTTTAAGATTTAACAATTGTGAAATGTTTTCACCATTATTTTTTTGATTTGTATCAATTGCTGCAACAAGTTCACAATCAGAAGAATTTAGGACGGAATTAACAACCTCACTTCCCATTCTGCCTAATGCACCAGAAACAAGTACAGGTTTAGTTTTTTTAGAATTTTTGATCATTTTTAATTAAAAAATTTTTTTAAAGGTTGTTACACGCTATTTATATTGCACACAATAACGGCAATTCACCCGTAGGCTGGTAAAAATACTTAAAGAGAATCAATGTTTACGCAGGTCCGCTCAGCAAACCGCAGAGTTTCTCCTGTTGAGGATAACAAACATAAAACTGTAATAAAAGCAGTTTATGTTGTCCTTGAGCCACAATATCAAAACTCCTTAACAGAAGCTGCAAAATCAATAAATCAAACCAATGGCCCTATAGGGATAGATCTTAGTGGATATCTTATAGAAGAACTTAGAAACGATAAAAATTTCGAAGATTTTAAAGTTGATATAGCTAATGCTGATATTTTTGTTGCCTCCCTAATATTTATAGAAGATTTAGCACAAAAAGTTGTAAATGCAGTTACACCATATAAAGAGAATCTTAAAGCCTCTATAATTTTCCCCTCAATGCCTGAGGTGATGAGATTAAACAAATTGGGTTCATTTACCATGGCTCAACTTGGACAATCTAAAAGTATTATTGGAGATCTTATTAAAAAGAAAAAAGAATCTGATGGTGCTAGTTTCCAAGATTCAATGTTGAAGTTACTAAATACCTTACCTTCAATACTCAAATATTTACCTGTAGAAAAAGCACAAGATGCAAGAACATTTATATTAAGTTTTCAATATTGGCTTGGCGGAACTACAGAAAATCTGAAGAACTTCTTATTAATGATCTCAGAAAAATATGTAGTATCAGAAAATATAAAAGATCAGTTAGAAGAATTTAAAATACAAGATCCTGAAACTTTTCCAGATTTAGGTATTTGGCATCCATTAGCGCCAAATATGTTTGAAAGTTTAAATGAATATCAAAATTGGGAAAAAAATAGAAAAGATATAAAACCAAAAGATGATAAAACTCCAACAATTGGATTAGTTCTACAAAGAAGTCACATAGTTACAGGTGATGATGCTCATTATGTAGCCGTAATACAAGAATTAGAATATCGAGGAGCTCGTGTTTTACCTATTTTCTGTGGTGGATTAGATTTTTCTAAACCAGTAGATGAATTTTATTATGATTCAATTGATAAGGAAAGAGCAATAGTTGATGGGGTTGTATCTTTAACAGGATTTGCATTGGTAGGTGGTCCTGCAAGACAAGATCATCCAAAAGCTATTGATGCACTTAAAAAGCTAAATAGACCATATATGGTTGCATTACCATTAGTATTTCAAACAACTCAAGAATGGGAGGAAAGTGATTTAGGATTACACCCTGTTCAAGTTGCACTCCAAATTGCGATACCAGAATTAGACGGAGCTATTGAACCAATTATTCTTTCAGGTCGTGATGATGCTACTGGTAAAGCTCATACTCTCCAAGACAGAGTAGATGTTATTGCTGAAAGAGCAATAAAGTGGTCCACTCTTAGGGTAAAAAAAAGGGAGGAGAAGAAGTTAGCGATAACTGTATTTAGTTTTCCACCTGACAAAGGAAATGTTGGAACAGCAGCTTATTTGAATGTATTTGGTTCTATTTATAGAGTTCTTTTAGAAATGAAAGCTAAAGGGTATCAAATTGATGATCTCCCTAAAAACTCCAAAGAATTAATGGAGAAAGTCATTAATAATCCAGAGGCTATGGATGGTTCTCCTGAATTAAATATTGCTCATAAGATGACTGTAAAAGAATATGAGGAATTTACACCTTATTCAAAGAGATTAGAAGAAAACTGGGGTAAACCTCCTGGAAACTTGAACAGCGATGGACAAAATTTACTTGTTTACGGAAAACATTTTGGAAATGTATTTATAGGGGTACAACCAACATTTGGATATGAAGGAGATCCAATGAGATTACTTTACTCAAGAAGTGCAAGTCCTCACCATGGATTCGCCGCTTATTACACATACGTAGAAAAAATATGGGGAGCTGATGCCGTTCTACATTTTGGAACACACGGTTCACTTGAATTTATGCCTGGAAAACAAATGGGTATGAGTGAAACTTGCTACCCAGATTCTTTAATAGGATCTCTGCCAAATTTATATTATTACGCAGCAAACAATCCATCAGAAGCAACAATTGCAAAAAGAAGAGGTTATGCATCAACAATAAGTTACCTAACTCCTCCAGCTGAAAATGCTGGTCTTTATAAGGGACTTAAAGAATTGAGTGAGCTTGTAGGTTCTTATCAACAACTCAGAGAAAGTAGTAGAGGTATTCAAATTATTAATGCAATAGTAGAGACTTCAAAGCAATGTAATCTCGATAAAGATGTAGAACTCCCTGTTGGTGAGGTTGAGGAACTAACTATTGAAGATAGAGATCTGTTCGTAGGGAATATATATAAGCAATTAATGGAGATAGAAAGTAGATTATTACCATGTGGACTCCATACAATTGGAGAGGCTCCTACTGCTGAGGAAGCCGTTGCCACCTTAGTAAATATAGCTTCGTTAGAAAGAGAACAAGAAGGTCTTAGATCCTTACCTGGTTTATTAGCAGAATCAATAAATTTAAAAATTGATGAAGTTTACGACGGTAATAATAAGGGAGAACTTAAGTTTGTTGAATTAAATGAAAAAATTATAAAAACTGCCAGAGATAGCATATTTGCAATGGTTAATAGTCTAAAAATTGTTAACGGAAGGGTCTTTTTGGAGAAATCACTATTTTCAAAACTATTAGATTTCTTGAAGATATTTGGTTTAAATTTACCTACCCCTTGGCTGAGAGTATGTAGATTAAATGGATTTAATGAAGTAAATCAAAAAGAATTAAATAAATTATTTGACTATTTATTATTCTGCCTTGAACAGGTATGTGCAGACAAAGAAATGGATAGCCTCATAAAAGCCTTGGATGGAAATTATGTGTTACCTGGGCCTGGAGGAGATCCTATTAGGAACCCAAGCGTTTTACCAAGTGGTAAAAATATTCATGCACTTGATCCACAATCAATTCCTACTACTGCAGCAGTAGCTGCAGCTAAATCTGTAGTAGACAAATTAATTGAAAGACAAAAAGAAGAGCAAGGAACTTGGCCTGAAACAATAGCTTGTGTTTTATGGGGTACAGATAATATCAAAACTTATGGTGAATCTCTTGCACAAATTTTATGGTTTGTAGGAGTCAAACCAAAACCTGATTCTGTTGGTCGAATAAATAAATTAGAACTTATCCCGTTAGAGGAACTTGGTAGACCAAGAATTGATGTGGTTGTAAATTGTTCTGGAGTTTTTAGGGATTTATTTATAAACCAAATGGCACTAATTGACCAAGCAGTAAAATTAGCTGCAGAAGCAGAAGAACCATTAGATTGCAACTTTGTAAGAAAACATTCCTTAGAACAAGCCGAAAAAGAGGGTACTTCAATAAGGGACGCTTCAGCAAGAGTTTTTTCAAATGCTAGTGGAAGCTATAGTTCAAATGTCAATTTAGCTGTTGAAAATTCCACCTGGGAGGAAGAAAATGAATTGCAAGAAATGTACTTATCAAGAAAAACTTATGCATTTAATGCTGACAATCCAGGAGAAATGAATCAAAAAAGGGATGTATTCGAGTCTGTCATGAAAACGGCTGATGTAACATTCCAAAACCTTGACTCTTCTGAAATCTCTCTAACTGATGTAAGCCATTATTTTGATTCTGATCCTACTAAATTAATAAAAACTTTGAGGGACGATGGAAAAGAACCAAGTAGTTATATTGCAGATACAACGACCTCTAATGCTCAAGTAAGGACACTAGGAGAGACTATTAGACTTGATTCCAGAACTAAGCTTTTGAATCCAAAATGGTATGAAGGAATGCTTAAGTCAGGATATGAAGGGGTTAGAGAACTTTCCAATAGACTTAACTACACACTTGGATGGAGTGCAACAAGTGGCCAAGTAGATAACTTTGTTTATGAAGAAACTAATGAAACATTCATTAATGACGAAGAGATGAGGAAAAGATTAATGGATTTAAATCCTAATAGTTTCAGAAGAATAGTCGGTACTTTATTAGAAGTTAATGGCAGAGGTTACTGGGAAACATCTGATGAAAACATAGAGCAATTAAAAGAACTTTATCAAGAAGTAGAGGATAAAATTGAGGGAGTTAAAGAGTAAATATTTAAATTATTATCTAAAGATCTTATCTGAAACTTTTAAAACTTGATAATTTGTTTTTACATTATGAACTCTTACTAAGTGAATATTTTGTTGAGAACAAAGACAACTTATAGCCAGCGTTCCAATATCTCTTTCTTTAGGATTAGATTCATTTAAAATTTCTCCAATAAATCTTTTTCTTGAAGCTCCAACTAACATAGGAAATCCGAATTTTTTAAAGAAATCTATGTTTTTTAGAATTTCAATATTCTGATAAGTATCTTTTGAAAATCCAATACCTGGATCCCAAATTATTTTATCCTTACTAACATTTTTGTTAATAGCTTTATTTGTCAAGCCTTCAAGAGAATGACTAATATCAACTAAAAAATTTTCATAATTTGTCAACCTATTCATGTTTACGCTATTTCCACGACTATGAGTAATTACGAAAGGACATTTAAATTCTGAGACAACATCTAAAATCTCTTCATCCCTTCTCCCTCCAGTTACATCATTAATCCAGTTAGCACCATTAGAGAGTGCTTCATGAGCAACCTCAGAATTAAAGGTATCAATAGAAATAAGAATATTGGGATATTCATTTCTAATTTTTTTTAAATATGGTATCAATCTTTTCGATTCATTTTTAGCTCCGATTTCTATTGCTCCCGGTCTAGTACTTTGAGCACCAAGATCAATAACATCAGCTCCATTTGTGATGAAGTAGCTAACCTTATTTAAAACTTTTTCAATCGAGCATAAGTCACCTCCATCACTAAATGAATCAGGAGTTAAATTAATAATCCCCATTATTGAGGTTTTTTGCCCCCAATTATCAGGCCAAGGATAATTATTCGTAATTAGCAATTCTTGAAAAACTTATTGGGTCTAAAGAAGAACCACCAACTAATACCCCGTCAATATCACTCATGGACATAATCTCATCAATATTACTAGGTTTTACAGAACCTCCATATTGAATAATTACATCATTAAAACCAATTAACTTCCTTATCAAAGCACATATCTTATTGGCATCACTTGCTTCACAAGTTTTACCTGTGCCAATAGCCCATATAGGTTCATAAGCAATTATGAGATTAGATGGATCAGTATTCTCCAATCCCTGTTCAACTTGCCTTGTGATGACCCTATCAGCTTCACCTCTTTCTCTCTGCTCAAGGGTTTCACCTACACAGACGATTGGTGTTAATCCACTTAATTGAGCAAAGACGGCTCTTTTATTAATTTGTTCATCACTTTCACTAAAATATTTTCTAGGTTCACTATGTCCAACAATTGCATATTTCACTCCATGCTCAATAAGCATTTGTGAGGAAATTTCTGCAGTGAAAGCACCTTGTTCCTCCCAATGGATATTTTGACTTGCAATATCTAAATAATCAAAATTAGAATAATTTGAAAAAGTAGAAATAGCAGTAAATGGAGGAGCAAGTATTATTTTCCTATCATTAGGAATATCCTTAATTAGAGGAAGGAAGTCCTCCAAATAACTTTTTGCTTCAGCACATGTCATGTGCATCTTCCAATTTCCAGCGATTACAGAAGTTCTCAAAAAAATATATTGTTCAAGAAAAATATCCTAATATAACTTGAGGTTAATAGGCTAATTATTCAAAAATTAATTCATTTTTTAGAAACATAACTTTATCTCCTTTCACTAATTTTCTTCCTCTTCTTTTTTCTACCATACCGTTAACTTTTACGTTACCAGATTTTATAAAGGTCTTTGCTTCACCTCCAGAGGATACGAAGTTATGCCATTTTAAGAATTGATCTAATTTCATAGTTTTATAAATCCACGGGTATTGATAAAGTAAAGGAAATACATACATATAATATCTTGCGATTAATACCACCAATCAAACCTTACAAAACTCGATTTATCAAAGGTTTTATATGCACTTTGGTATATGTAGGTTGTTGGCCAATACTAGCTTTTTTAGCAGGAAAACTAATACCTGCAATTGGTTCAGGAAACCTAACAGAAGTCTTCAGAATAATTATTTTATCTTTAGTAGTTTTTTTAATTCAAAAAACAGCTCAATTTGGACAAGACGTCTTAGTGTCAAAACCTGCATTAGAAATAAGTGAGCTAATGCGAGCAAATTTATTTAGCAAAATTCATAAGATTAAGATTAATTATGTGGAAAAACTATCTACTGGAGACATCACATATAGGCTAACTGAAGATGCTGATAGAGTCAGTGAGATAATTTATAAAACATTTCAAGATACATTACCTTGTCTTTTACAGTTAATAGCAGTTGTGATTTATATGTTTTATACCGACTGGTCCTTAACAATATCAACTTTTATATTAGCTCCAATAATAATTATATTTGTGAATAGTTTTGGTAAAAAAGTATTAACAGCTTCTGAGAAAAGTCAAGAATCAACAAGTGCTATAGCAAGTATTTTAGGAGAATCTATAAATGGAATATCTACGATAAGATCCTTTGCTGCAGAAAATTGGATTAAAGATAGATTTAAAAGTCGACTTGATGTAAACAAAAAAGCAAAATATAAAACGCTGAAAATAATTGCGTTACAACATCCAATTGTTGGCTTTATTCAGGCATCTGGAATATTAGCAATTTTAGGATTAGGAGCATTAAGAATAAATTTAGGATTATTAAATACAGAGGGATTTAGTAGTTTTTTTGCTGCTGTATTAATGCTTATAGATCCTATTAGTCATTTGAGTTCAAATTATAATGAATTTAAACAAGGCGAGGCATCAATAAAAAGATTACAAAAAATAAATTCAGAACCGATTGAAGAAGAAATAAAAAATTCAGTTAATATTCAAAATATTGAAGGAAAATTAGAATTCAGAAATATAAATTTTGAGTATAAAAAAGAATTAAAAGTTTTAAAAGATATAAATTTAAAAATATTTAAAGGAGATATAATTGCATTTGTTGGAGCATCAGGTGCAGGTAAAAGCACGATGATGGCATTAATACTTAAATTTATTAATCCAACTAGTGGTCAAATTTATATAGACGGCAAAGATATCTCATTAATTAAAAATAAATCGATAAGATCAAATATCGCAATAGTTCAACAACAACCTTTTTTATTCTCTGGACGAATAATTGATATAATAAAAATGGGGAGAAACTTTAGTGAAGAGGATGTAATAAAGTCAGCCAAGATAGCAAATGCTCATGAATTTATTCTTAAACTAACAGGTAAATATGAGACAAAAATAACTGAGAGAGGAGCTAACCTTTCAGGAGGTCAGATACAAAGATTAGCTATAGCTCGCGCGATATTAGGAAACCCATCTATACTTCTTTTAGACGAGGCTACTAGTGCATTAGATTCAGACTCAGAAGCAGAAGTTCAAAAAGGGCTGAATCAAGCAATGAATAATAGAACCGTTATTGTTGTTGCCCATAGATTATCCACTACTCAAGGAGCAGATAAAATTGTTGTTTTTGATAAAGGTAAAATTATAGATAGCGGGACACATATAGATTTGTTCAATAAAAATGGTATTTATAAAGAATTATGTGAAAAACAGTTAATAAAAATTTCTTGATTATATTTAATTAAAATTAATATAAAAATAATGTCTGAAAACAACAATAAAAATGAAACGCCAGTACTAACTTTTGAGGGAAAAAAATATAATGTTAATGATTTATCTAGCGAAACAAAAGAAATAATTAAAGGATTACAAAGAGCTGAAGCTCAATTAAAAATGTATGACGACACATTTAAATTATTATCTATTGGAAAGAACTCTCTTACAAACCAATTAAGAGAAAAACTTAAAAATTATGAATAGATTTTAGTAATTATGAATTTCCTGAAGAGATATTGTATTAATTTTATTAAGCCGTAATGATTTAATTGCTTGCAGAGCTGCTTTTGCTCCAGGAATAGTAGTAAAAGTTGGTATATTGTACTCTAGTGATGCTCTTCTGAGATAAGCATCATCATGAAGAGCCTGTGAGCCAATTGGTGTATTGATAACTAATTGGATAAGCCCAGAACGAATTGAATCTTCAATATTAGGTCTACCTTCATGAACTTTTAAAACTTCATCAACTTCAATTCCTAAATTAAATAGATATTTGGCAGTACCTTTAGTTGCAACTAATTTAAAACCTAAAACAATTAGTTCTCTCGCTATATTCTCTAATTTCTCTTTATCTAAATCATTAGTTGATAAAAAAGCAACGCCCTCAGTAGGGACCCCATTTCCGGCAGCTAATTCAGATTTTGCATACGCAAGTCCAAAATCATCTGCCAATCCCATTACCTCTCCTGTAGAACGCATCTCTGGGCCAAGTAAAGTATCAGAACCAGGGAACCTTTTAAAAGGTAAAACAGCTTCCTTAACCGCTTGATATTTAGGTATAAACTCATCAGTAAAATTAATATCTTTTAGAGAAGATCCCTGCATTAATTGAGTTGCCAATTTGGCAACAGGTTTACCAATAGCTTTGGAGACAAATGGTATAGTTCTGGATGCTCTTGGATTAGCTTCAAGAATAAATAATTGATTTTCTTCATTACAATGATTTCTAATTGCAAATTGCAAATTAATTAAGCCAACAACATTTAATCTGTTTGCTATTAATTTTGTCCATTTTTTAACTGTATCTAATGTTTGTTGGGATAAAGAAATTGAAGGAAGGCAACATGCTGAATCACCAGAATGGATACCAGCAGGTTCTACATGCTCCATAAGACCTGCTATAACAACCGAACCAGTTTGGTCACATAACGCATCAACATCAATTTCTATTGCATTACTTAAATATTGATCCAAAAGAATCGGATGATCAGGAGAAACTTTAACGGCCTCTTTTATATATCGAGACAAATCCTTTATATCTTTAACTATTTCCATAGCCCTTCCACCTAAGACATAAGAGGGCCTTACTACTAAAGGAAAGCCGATATTATTTGCAACTAACATTGCCTCTTCTTCATTGCGAGCTATTCCATTTAATGGTTGTCTTATATTTAATTCTTCTAGTATCTTGGTAAATTCCTCTCTATCTTCAGCAATGTCAATAGAATGAGGAGATGTTCCAAGAATTTTTGATTTACATTTGATACCTTCTTTAGACTCCAACCAATTAGATAAAGGCAAAGATAACTTAAGGGGAGTTTGTCCTCCAAATTGTACAATCAAACCATATGGATTTTCAGCCTCAATTATATTGAGAACATCCTCCAAAGTAACAGGCTCAAAATATAAAATATCGCTTGTATCGTAATCAGTTGAGACAGTTTCAGGGTTACTATTAACCATTATCGTTTGATAACCATTACTTGAAGCTTGATAGGAAGCATGGCAGCAACAGTAATCAAATTCAATACCTTGACCAATTCTATTAGGCCCACCTCCCAGTATCATAATTTTTTTTAAATGCTTATCATTATCAACAAAAATTTCATTATCATATTGCTCTAAATTATTATCTGAAAAAGCTTCTTCATAGGTAGAATAATGATAAGGTGTTTCAGATGAAAACTCAGCAGAACAAGTATCTACAGTTTTGTAAAGTGGTAAAATGTTTAATTTTTTACGATGATTTCTTACTTCAAAAAATTCAGATTTTGTTAATTTTGCAATCTGTTGATCTGAAAATCCCAATTGCTTTGCACGCAACATTAAATCTCTATCTATTCGAGTAATTTTATTACCCTTTAAAAATTGATTCTGAAAATTAAAAATATTTCGTAGCTTCTCAATAAACCACAAATCTATATTCGTTATTTCGTTAATATAAGAATTAGTCTTACCAGATTCCATTGCTTTTTTAACTATTAATATTCTTTCAGCAGTTGGGTGTCTTAAATTATTTTGTAATTCATTATCGTTATCAAAATCACCAATAGAATCACATTCCCAACCGAAAATACCTATTTCTAAAGATCTCAAAGCTTTTTGAAAGGATTCTTCAAAGGATCGACCAATTGCCATTGATTCTCCAACAGATTTCATTGATGTATTTAAAATATTTGAAGAACCTTTAAACTTTTCAAACGCAAATCTTGGGACCTTAGTTACAACATAATCAATTGAGGGTTCAAAACATGCAGGAGTTTTTTTTGTAATATCATTAATAATTTCATCAAGCGTGAATCCAACTGATAACAAAGCAGCAATTTTAGCTATGGGAAAGCCTGTCGCTTTACTCGCTAATGCTGAAGATCGACTAACCCTTGGGTTCATCTCGATAACTATTACATCACCATTTTTTTGATTAACCGCAAATTGTATATTACTTCCTCCTGTTTCAACACCTACTTCTCTTATTATTTTTAATGATAAATCTCTAAGTCTTTGATATTCTTTGTCTGTTAATGTTTGAGCAGGGGCAACTGTAATAGAGTCACCAGTATGAACACCCATTGGGTCTAAATTTTCAATACTGCAAACTATAACAACATTATCAGCGGTATCCCTCATCACTTCTAATTCAAATTCCTTCCAACCTATTAAAGATTTTTCAATTAAAATTTGATTACTGGGACTCTCATCTAAACCAGATTTGCAAAGATCATTAAATTCTTCGAGATTGTATGCTATTCCCCCTCCAACTCCACCTAAAGTAAAAGCTGGTCTTATGATTAATGGGTATGAATTTATTTGATTAGCTACTTCTCTTGCTTCAGATATATCAGAAGCGATTCCAGAAGGGCAAACATTTACATTTATACTTTCCATTGATTCTTTAAATAATTTTCTATCTTCAGCTTTGTTGATAGCTTTTAAATCAGCTCCTATTAATTCAACATTATTATTTATCAAGAAATCAGATTCAGAAAGTTTAACCGCCAGATTCAAGGCAGTCTGACCACCCATTGTTGGAAGAATCGCATCAGGTTTTTCCTTTAAAATAATTTGGGAAACTATTTCTGGAGTCAGAGGTTCAATATAGGTTTTGTTCGCGATTTCAGGATCAGTCATTATTGAAGCTGGATTAGAATTAATTAAAATAATTTCATATCCAGCTTTTCTTAAAGCTTTACAAGCTTGAGTACCAGAATAATCAAATTCACATGCTTGTCCTATAACAATTGGACCTGAACCAAGAATAAGGATACTTTTAAGATCACCTCTTTGAGGCATAATTAGAAAACTTCATTTATTTAATGCTACTTATAAATCATCAGTTGTTAATCAAGTTACTTGAAAAGCAACATTTGTTTCTATAGTATTGATAATAAAATATAATTTATGAGCGAACTTCAGCGATTAAAAAGTTTGTTGCCTCCGGAGAATGAAAGTTGGGTATTTATTGAAGCTGCCGCTGCAATAGATCCTCCATTGATTACATTGGAGGAAATTGGTCGTGACGAAGTTGAAATCCAAATAGATCTGGAAGAATGGGATAATTATGCAATTGACCATAGAAACTTATTGTTTTGGCATGAAGTAGGAAAGATTCAAAACGATGCTATTCCGCGAGATGGATGGGAAATGGCTGCTTTAGCGATAGGCCTTGGTGGAGCGATAGGTGAACTATGGGTACAAGACGGATTACTTTTAATACTTGCTCTTGGATTATCAAGTTTTGCAGGATATAGACTTTACATAAAAAATAATTCTGAAAAAAGATTACAAGATGCTATTTTTGCAGATGAAAGAGCCATTGACCTTGCATGTAGATTTGGATATAGCATTCCAAATGCTTATAAAAGTCTTGGTGGGGCTTTAAAAGAGTTAATAGAAAAAACTAGAAAAAAGAAAAAAAGGATAATATTTGAAGATAGATTAGAGGCATTAAGAAAGAGTGCTGATAAAGCTAGATCAGAATTATCTCAACAAGAGGGTTCAGAAAAGTCAGTTTCTAGTGAAAACGTTTATGGACAATAAATTCTTAGTTTTAATGGCTGCTAAAGCCTGTGATGAAAAAAAGGCTCGAGAGATAAAATTGATTAAAATTGACGAAGTTTCATACATTAGTGAATGGATACTAATTGCTGAAGGATTATCAGATGTTCAAGTAAGATCAATTACTAATTCTGTAGAGTTGGAACTTAGAGAAAAAGCAAATATTGAACCAATTAGAAAAGAAGGAGTTAGCGAAGCAAAATGGGCACTACTTGATTATGGTGATTTAATAGTAAATATTTTT
>QCUQ01000007.1 GCA_003210655.1 Prochlorococcus sp. AG-679-M10
TGGAAGATGGCACGTAGAAACTTATTAAATTTTCATACAAATTTTTTTTAATAACTTAAAGACTTTTTTGGTTTAGACACAAAATGTAGCTAATTGGCCAAAAAAAGACGATTTTACTTATATAAGACTTATAAATTCATATGCCCTCAACCTTAAGTAATCCTCTTAGATCAGGTTTGCGACAAGAAAGAGTGATCTCTCCACAATGCCTAATAATATTTGGAGCTAGTGGAGATCTTACTCATAGGAAACTTATACCAGCCTTATTTGAACTTTATTTGCAAAGGAGGATTCCTAGTGAATTCGCAATAGTTGGATGTGCAAGAAGGCCCTGGAGTGATGAAGATTTTAAGGAAAAAATGAAAGCTAAGTTAACTGATCAAATTTCTGAAAATGAGAAGGAATGGGAACAGTTTTCAAATTATCTATTCTATGAACCAGTTGATTTGCAGCAAAGCGATCATGTTGTAAGACTTTCTAAAAGATTAAATGAAATTGATAAATTACAGGCTACACATGGAAATAAGACTTTTTACTTATCAGTATCTCCAAACTTCTATGGAAGCGGATGTAAGGCTCTAAAAGCTGCTGGATTACTTGATGATCCTAAGAAAAGTCGTATCGTTATTGAAAAACCCTTTGGAAGAGATTATTCAAGTGCTAAGAAATTAAATAAGATCGTTCAAAGTTGTGCAGATGAAAGTCAGATATATCGAATAGATCATTATTTGGGGAAAGAGACTGTTCAAAACATACTGGTTATGAGGTTTGCTAATACTATTTTTGAACCTATATGGAATAGGAATTATATTTCAAGTGTACAAATAACATCATCGGAAACAGTTGGGGTCGAAGATAGAGCTGGTTATTATGAGAGCTCTGGGGCTTTAAGAGATATGCTCCAAAATCATTTAACTCAAATGCTTGCTGTTACTGCAATGGAGCCTCCTGGTAAATTTGAACCTGAAGCAATAAGAAATGAAAAAGCAAAAGTTCTTCAAGCTTCAAAACTTGCCGATGAGAATGAACCTTGGAATTGCTGTATTAGAGGACAGTACGCAAAAGGAGGAAATAGTCTAAAAAGACTTAAAGGTTATAGAGAAGAAGATGGAGTAAATTTGAACAGCACAACAGAAACTTATATTGCTACAAAAGTATTTATTGATAATTGGAGATGGCAAGGAGTTCCTTTCTACTTAAGAACAGGCAAAAGACTACCAAAAAGACTTGGAGAAATTGTATTAACATTTAAAGATGTCCCAGTACATTTGTTTGAGTCAACAATAATTAATCCCGCGCCAAATCAGCTTATTCTTAGGATTCAGCCTAATGAAGGATCTACTTTTAAATTTGAAGTCAAATCACCTGGTTCTGGGATGAAATCAAGACCAGTTGAGATGGAATTTTCTTATGATGAATCTTTTGGAGAACCTTCTGATGAAGGTTATGTAAGGTTGTTAGCTGATGCTATGCTTTCTGACCCCACCTTGTTCACAAGAAGTGATGAGGTTGAAGCAGCTTGGAAACTTTATACACCGTTAATAGAATTAATGGAAGATGCTCCTTGGAAGTTACCTATTCATAAATACGAATCAATGACTTGGGGACCTCCTGAGTCAGATCAATTACTATCCAAAGACAAGATTTTCTGGCGCAGACCTTAACCTTATAATGAAACCTCAATTAACACTTCAAACCCCATTAGAGCTTCCTCATCAAGAAATATCTAATTATTTAAATCAATTATGGATTTCTGAAGATGAAGATAGCTCTGGAGCAAATACTTTTACGTTGATGGTCTGGCAGCCTGCATGGCTTGAACAATGTTTAGTTAAATCAGGCTTAATAAGTGGTCCAATTACTGGAACATTAAGTTCAGAGATAATTAATGTTGCTAAAAAAATCATTATAGATAAGGGATTATCACATACTACTTCTATATATAGTGAAGAGCTATTGACTTTATTGAAGGAAAATTTACTAAATAAAGATCATGAAGACTTAAGAGGGCAATTCTTTGAATCTTCAATAAGCACTTTAAATCCTAGAAGATTAATTACATTAGCACCAACTTTAAATAAAGAATCAGAGATAAAAACTTTCGTATCTGCATATTGCCCACTTAGTGACAATACTATAACTCAACCTATATGTGGCGATTTAGTTGTTATCAGAGGTGATTCTAATTCTATTTACAAGGAAGGATTGAAAATTATTGATGACTTAACTATAAAAGATTTGCCTAAATGGTTATGGTGGAATGGCAGTCTTGATGAATCAAATGAAATTTTTAATTATCTTACTGATAAGGGCTTTCGATTAATTATTGATACTGCAAATGGGTCGCCCAAAAGATGCTTGAAAATCCTTTATCAATCAATAAAATCCAATAAGGCTATTAATGATTTAAATTGGGTTAGACTTAAAAGTTGGCGAGAATCATTAGCAATGATATTCGACCCTCCATCCAGGAGACCGATATTAGAGCATATCTCAGATATAGATATAGATATAGCAGAAGGTAATTTTCTTCAAGCTTTACTTTTGATCTCTTGGATTAGTGACAAACTAGATTGGGAATTTTCAAAAATAGATAAAAATGGGGAATATATTAAAATAGAATTTAATAGAAATAACGGTGAGATAATTTCGACATGTATAAACCCTGTACCTTTGGGAAATCCTAGTATTCATTCAGGCCAAGTAATCGGATTAAGGTTGATTTCCAAAATTAGTGAGGTTCGTAAAAACAATACGTGTGTAATTCTTGGCTGTGAATCTGTTGAATGTATGAGACTTGAAGCTGGAGGTATGGCTGATATGCAATTAATAGAGCAGGTTGTTCCAAACGCTTTTTCTTCATCAGAATTTGATGTAAGCAAGTTATTGGGAAGTAGTAGAGGAAATACTAGCCCACTTTTTGAAAATGCTATTAAGGTCGCGGTTCAAATATTTAATGGTTTTGATAAATAAAAGTAATTAAATGCCTTGTGTAATATCTTCTCCCTCAACTGATAGTGGCAAAACTACTTTATCTCTGTTGATTTCTTGTTGGGCTTTTTCAAAAGGGATAAAAGTACAAACTTTCAAGGTAGGACCAGATTATCTTGATCAACAACAACTTAGTTCAATTGGCCAACCTATCTGTCGGAATTTAGATATTTTTTTAAGTGGTGAAGAATGGGTTAAAAAAAATTTTTTAAAACATTCTTTGAATTATCAATTCTCATTAATAGAAGGGGCTATGGGTCTTTATGATGGATTAGGTGCAACTGCCTATTCAAGTACTGCGAATGTTGCCAAACTTCTTGATACTCCAATAATTTTTATTGTTAATGCTAGAGGTCAAGTAACTTCTCTTCTTCCAACAATTAGAGGTTTTAGAGATTTTGATAATGAATTATCAATAAAAGGAATTATATTTAACAATGTCAATTCAGATAGACATAAAAGACTAATTAGAGAAGTTTTTGAAAATGAAGATATCGAAATCCTTGGGTTTTTACCTTTTGATTCAAAAATAAATGTTAATAAAGCTAATTTAGGTTTAATTTCTCCATTTGATAGTGATAGAAAAATTGATGTTGATTATTTTGCAAGTTATGCTGAAGAAAATCTTGATGTTGATTCTCTCTTTAAATTTCTGAAATCTCCTACAAAAAAAAATATATTAAATACCACTATTAGTAAAGATTTTAAAATAGATAAAAAGAAACCTATCGCAATTGCAGAAGATAAAATCTTTCATTTTCAATACCCTGAAACGAAGGAGTTTCTTGATGAAATAGGAATTCCAATAATTTCATGGAGCATTTTTAATAATGAAGAAATTCCAAATGAGGCTTCATCTTTAATTATTCCAGGAGGTTTTCCTGAAAAATATGCTAAACATATAAGTGATTCAGATAAAAGCTTAAAGTCCTTGAGAGAATTTCGTAAAAAAGGATTTATTTATGCAGAATGTGGTGGAATGATGATTTTAGGAGACTTTATAAAAGATGAAAATGGTAATAATCATAAAATGAGCGGAATACTACCTTTTAAATCAAAAAGAAGTAATTTGTCGGTAGGTTATAGATATATAAAGGGTTTAAAAGACTCTCCAATAATTAAACAAAATCAATCTCTTAGAGGACATGAATTTCACTATTGGGAAGTTGAACGTTCCTCCTCAGAATTTGATTTAAAAAAAAATGATTATCAGAGACATTTATCTCCTCCATGGAAAATTAAATCGTGGGAGACTAAATTTAAAAATGAAGGTTGGTCAGATAAAAAGTTACATGCAAGTTGGATTCATTTACATTTACCAAGTTGCCCAGAAGCTGCAAAAAACTTCATAGATGCTACTCAATTTAATTATTCTAAAGATTCTTAATTTAATAGCAAATCAATGATATTGCGAGGAGAACCTATAAAAACAATTCCTGGTAATGTTATTAGGGGACCTAAAAGACTTCCTACAATAACCTCGAATTTTGTGTGACCAAGAGTTTCTTTTAAAGCAACTTGAGATTTAGGATCTAATTTTTTTGATAGTTTGTTAATTTCTGCAGCCTGAATACCGGCTGATTTCCTAACCCCACTGGCGTCGTACATAACAATTAGTGAAAGTGCAATCGCTAATGCAAATATTGGGTTATCAAAGCCTAATTGAAAACCTATTCCTGACGCGGTACCTGTTATTAAAGCAGAATGACTTGAGGGCATTCCTCCTGTCTCAAACATAATTCCAATTCTAATCTTTCCTGTTGAAAAAAAATTAAATATAATTTTTAAAAATTGAGCTATTAAACAAGATAATAAACTCCAGAAAAGAACTGAATTATCTAAGAAAGCTGAAAACTCTGACATAAGTTATATACTTTTCACCTATCTCTATTTGTAATAAAATCAGCTAATGAGATTAAATATTTTGCATTTAAACCCCAAGGCTCAATTGCTTTCTTAGCTTTGTCCACTAAATCGAAAGCTTTTTTCTTTGATTCTTCCAATCCAAGTAATTTTGGATATGTAGTTTTATCTGCCAAAAGATCTTTACCTGCTGTTTTACCAAGCTTTTCACTGCTTGAGGTTAAATCAAGGATGTCATCTATTATTTGGAATGCTAAACCAATTCCCTCTGCATATGTAGTTAGGGCCTTTAATAATTCTTCATTAGCTCCGGCAATCATCGCACCAGTTCTTACACAAGCTTTCAGTAAAGCACCAGTCTTATGAAGATGAATATACTCAAGGGTTTCGAGGTCAACTTCTTTCCCTTCACATTCTAGATCGACAACTTGACCTCCAACTAGTCCAGGGGCTCCTGCTACTCGAGAAAGTTCCCCAACTACATTTAATAATCTATTCGGATCCACACCTGGACTTCTTAATGAGACCATTTCAAAGGCTCTCGTTAATAATGCGTCACCAGCCAGGATAGCTAAGGCATCTCCATAAACTTTATGATTAGTAGGTCTGCCTCTCCTCAAGTCGTCATTATCCATAGCAGGTAAATCATCATGTATTAGTGACATGGTATGAATCATTTCTATGGCAACTGCTGTAGGAATAGCTAGAGAGGGTTCCCCTCCTGCTAGTGAACAAGATGCTAGACATAAAATTGGACGTATTCTTTTACCTCCAGCTAGGAGAGAATATCTCATTGATTCTCTAAGTATTTCTGGATTCTCTGGGCCTAAGGAGAAATCAAGTGCTTCTTCTACGACCATTTTTGTGTCTTTTAAATATTTATCAAAATCAGAAATATTTTCGATAACTTCTGTCATTTTTTCGTTAAGTAATGTTTTTCTGCCTCGTGGGTTTCATGGCAGGAGGTTATTAAGAGTTGATGATAAACCAAATTGTTTTTGCCAGCTGAAAATAGTATTCACTAGTAACATTGTTACTGTCATTGGTCCAACACCCCCAGGTACAGGTGTGTAAGCAAATACTTTGGGAATGACATCTTCTAATAATACATCCCCACATAATCTGGTTTTGCTTTTATCAGTACTTGTTAATCTATGAATTCCAACATCAATAATTACAGCACCCTCCTTAACAAAACTTGAGTCTACGAGATTAGGTTTTCCTGCAGCAGCAATTAATATATCCGCTTCCTTACATATTTTATTTAAATTTATAGTTTTTGAATGCGTCATTGTTACCGTCCCATTTAGGTTTAACAACATAAGAGATAAGGGTTTCCCAACTAAAAGACTTCTACCAATAACTACAATATTCTTCCCTTCAATTATTATATTTTGGGATCTTAGTAAATTTATAATCCCAGCTGGTGTACAAGATCTCATTGCAGATTCATTTTTTACTAACTTTCCAATATTTTTTTCATTCAATCCATCTACATCTTTTTCTGGATTGATGAAACTTATCAATTTTTGCTCATCAAATTTCTTTGGTATGGGAAGTTGTAGTAACATTCCATCAATATTATTATCGAGGTTTAACTTATTTATTAATTGTTCAACTTCTTTTTGCTCTACTGTTTCTTTTAGATGAAAAATAAAACTTTCTATACCAACTCTAGAACAAGCTTTTTCTTTGTTTTTAACATAAACCCCGCTCGCGGGATCTTCCCCTATTCTTATTACAGCCAAACCAGGGTTTCTTTTTACAGTTGTTTTATTAAGATAAATATAATTTTTTAATTTTTCTTCGATTTCTAAAGATAATTTTTTACCATCTAGTTTTAATGACATTTTGAAAAACTTCTCCTTTTTATTCCTAGCATGCCTATAATTTTAGATTAATCAATTAGATTTAATTATATTCTGTGCAAAACCCTACAAGTTTTCTGAAAAAATTAAGATACTTTTGGAAAAGAAGTCAATTTCCAGTCCAGGGTCCTATTGAAATTTCAACAGTAGATAAATTAATCATATTCCTAATATGTATTGTTATTTCTATAATTTCTTCCTATAAAATACTCCTGGTTCCATCTTTAGAAATTTCAGATATCTTTTCTTGGGGTGTGACTTTTGCTGAAGTCTTATTTGTTTGTGGATTTTTAATACTAATTTCTAGAAAAGAAAATCCAAACATTAATTCAAGACAAATCCTCTTAATTGTTGCACTTCTGTTAATTGTTCAAATGATAAAAAATATATTTGGATCTGGACTTAGTCCTTTATCGATTATCGTACCTCCTGCTTTAATTATTTCTCAAGGTATGGGAACAATTACTGCTCTAGCTTGGGTTTCAATAGCAAGTCTAAGCTGGCCTGATTCTTTAACGAATATTAATAGTAACCTATTACTTATAACCTTGATTTGTGCATGCATCGTTTCAGTTCTTGGAGGGAAGATAAGAAGTCGAGCTCAATTACTTCAACTTTCTATATTTGTTCCAATAGGGGCATTGATTTCTCAATGGATATTAATTGGAAATGAAGAATATTCCTTAGTAGATAAGCAAGAAATTTTAACTTCGAACAGCAAAATATTTTCTGATTCCTTCTTATTAGCAATAATAATGCTTATTACAATATTATTTATTCCTATTTTTGAGTCAATATTTGGATTGTTAACCAAGGCAAGATTATTAGAATTGGCTGATAAAGAAAAACCTCTCATTAGAAGACTCTCTATTGAAGCTCCAGGTACTTTTGAACATACTTTATTGATATGTGGACTAGCTGAAGAGGCAACAAGAATGATAGGAGGTGATATTGATCTTATTAAAACGGGTTCTCTTTATCATGATGTTGGGAAATTACATGCCCCAAATTGGTTTATTGAGAATCAAGACGGGTCGAAAAATCCTCATGATGAAATAGATGATCCCTTAAAAAGTGCGGAGGTTTTACAAGCCCACGTAGATGAAGGTCTGAAGTTTGCAAGAAAAAATAGACTACCAAAACCTATAGCTAATTTCATCCCAGAACATCAAGGAACCCTAAAAATGGGATATTTTCTTAATAAGGCTGAAGAGAAAAAACTAAATTTCAATGAGAGCGATTTTAGATATAAAGGTCCTATCCCTCAATCTAAAGAAACAGCTATATTGATGCTTGCTGATGGATGTGAAGCTGCATTAAGAGCAATGGATATTAATGCTTCTGGTAATGAAGCATTAGAAACAATATCTAAAATAGTTAATTCAAGAAAAGTTGATGGCCAATTAAAGGATAGTAATCTTTCCAAAGGAGAAATTTTTCTTATAAAAAAATCCTTTTTGAATGTCTGGAAAAGAATAAGACATAGACGAATTCAATATCCAACAACAAAAAATAACACTTTTTCTTAATTTAGTAAGTTTTATAATCTAATATTTCTTCGATGTTGCGGATTGCACCAATATATAAGTGCCAAAATACCAAATAAAGCAGATAAAAGTGTAAAACCACCAATTCCAAAAATATCTTTAAGAGTGACTAATCGAAAAACAGAATATGGAGCTGTCCCAGTAATTAGCATTGAAAGAGATACCAGGGTTAAGGTAACTCCCCATTTCTTCTCAGCTAAAAGAGCAGAAGAAGAGACTATTCCAACTATTGCTGCAGGCCAACCAAGGCTTATAGCTAATGTAATATTAGCCACTTTTAAAGGAGGTCCATAACTTACTATTAAAGCGATTATAGGTAAAGCAATGATATTGCCTATCAAACCAACCCATGCAAGAGTCCAATACCCAAATAACCTTTCTCTCATTCTTTATATGATAAATATAAAATTAAAGCTTCAATCTACATTATTATGTTACTGCTTCTTAGCTAAACTTAATAATCTCAAAATTATCTTAATTCTTGGGATTTGATAATGTCTTTTTTTTATTATTTTCTAAATTATCAAATTGAGGATGAATAGAGTTTTTCTTCTCTGAAAATATAAGCCTGTTTAAAGCATTAACAAATGCATTTGCAGCAGCAACTACTACGTCTGTATCAGCAGAATGTCCTGAATATATTTTGTTATTGTTTCTAATTCTTATAGTAACTTCTCCTAATGCATCTATCCCTTCCGTTACAGATTTCACTGAAAACTCTATTAGCTCATTAGGAACTTTAGCTAATTCATTTAGTGCTTCGCAAACTGCATCTACAGGACCAGTACCTATTGCAACAGCAGTGTCTTCTGTATGATCTTCTGTATTTAAAAGAGTTACTGTAGCGGTAGGCTTGGAGGTGCTGCCGCAACTAACTTGAACATGGCTTAGTTGAAATTTAGATTCCGGAAGTTGAACCTGTTCACTAACTATAGCTTCTAAATCTCTATCAGTAATTTCTCGTTTTCTATCAGCCAGATCTTTGAAACGAGCAAAAGCGTCATTTAAGTCTTCTCGACTTAAATCGTATCCCATCTCTTCCAATCTTGCTCTAACAGCACTTCTTCCACTAAGCTTCCCTAATGAAATTTTATTATCATTCAAACCAACAGTTTTTGCGTCAATAATTTCATATGTAAGTCTATTTTTTAGCACTCCATCCTGATGAATTCCTGACTCATGAGCAAAAGCATTTGCTCCAACAATTGCCTTATTAGGCTGAACATTCATCCCAGTCAAGTTGGATACTAATCGAGAAGTTTTTGTTATTTCTTCTGTTCTTATAGCAGTAAGCGGAGTGGGTGAATCTGCACTTCTTCCAAAAAAACTATTAAAAAAACTTTTCCTCACATGTAAAGCCATTACTAGTTCCTCTAAGGATGCATTACCTGCTCTTTCACCTATCCCGTTTATAGTACACTCGAGTTGCCTAGCTCCATTCTTTGCTGCCTCTAGAAAATTAGCAACAGCTAAACCTAAATCATTATGACCATGAACTGAAATAACAGCTTCGTCAATATTTTGAACATTTTTATTAATATCATAAATAAGCTTTCCAAATTCACTTGGAGTTGTGAACCCAACAGTATCTGGAATATTAATAGTTGTAGCGCCTGATGATATTGCTAGTTGAATTACTTCATAAAGAAATTCAGGATCACTCCTTGAAGCATCTTCACAAGAGAATTCAATATCATCAACCAATGATTTAGCATAACTAACCATTTCGGGAACTATACAAAGAACATCTTTTCTTGTTTTTCTAAGTTTATGTTTTAGATGGATATCGCTGGTAGCTATAAAAGTATGTATCCTTTTTTTAGGGGCAGGGCTTATAGCTTCATAACAAGCTTTTATATCATTTTTAGATGCCCTAGCTAAACCACAGATTATTGGACCATTTTCTCCTCCAACTACTTCCGCAATTTTATTGACTGCTTTAAAATCTCCATTACTAGCAAACGGAAATCCTGCTTCAATAACATCTACTCCTAATCTTGCAAGTTGATTTGCAATTGCAAGCTTCTCCTCAAGATTTAAACTTGCACCAGGAGATTGTTCACCATCTCTCAATGTTGTATCAAAGATCAATATCCTGCCTGGATCTTTGGACATTTGTTCAATACGATTATTCTTATATTAAGCCAATTAAAAAAAAATTACTAGATATGGTTAAATTATTCTAACCGTTTTTAAGAAGTCTCCAATTATTATTGGTTGAATTTTTATAAATAAAAAGCATCTACATTTATTAAATAAAGTATTCTTTATAAAAAAATAAATAATTAAATACATGCTTAAAGGTAAATTTTGAATATTTTAAAACGTTTAATCTTAAATTATAAAAAACTATGAATGAGCCTTTCCCTAATAAAGACTACTTAGGCAGATTGGCAATAGTTCTTCATGCTCACCTCCCATATGTTAGAAAAAATGAAAAAAATTCCTTAGAAGAAGATTGGCTATTTCAAGCAATACTCGAATGTTATATTCCATTACTTCAAGCGATGGAATCAAGCAAAAAACAAGATAATAGCAATACAAAATTAACAATCAGTTTATCTCCAACATTATTATCTCTTCTTGAAAATAAAAATATTCAAAAGAAATATTCATCTTGGATTAAAACGAGAATAGAATTTTTGAGTGATTTACCTCAAAAAGAAAAAACTGCCTCTGAATTTCTTCTTAGAAATATTAAAAATAATTATAGGTATTGGGAAAAATGCTCAGGTGATTTAATAGAGAGATTTAAAAATTTAAATTTGACTGGAAATCTAGATATTCTTACATGTGCAGCAACACATGGATATCTACCAATTCTTAGAGAAAACCCTGAAACAGTATCAGGTCAAATAAATACTGCCATAAGGAGTCATGAAGTTATTTTTGGATCAAGACCCTTAGGCATTTGGCTTCCTGAGTGCGCTTATTATGAAAATCTTGATGAGATATTACTTAATTGCGGAATTAGATATGCTGTTTTAGACGGTCATGGGATTTTGAATGGATCACCAAGGCCAAGGTATGGAGTTTATGCCCCTATTTGTTCAAAAAAAGGTGTAGCTTTTTTTGGGAGAGATAGTGAATCAACATTGCCAGTCTGGTCTTCAAGAGAAGGATATCCCGGAAATCCAGTTTATAGAGAATTTCATAAAGACTTAGGGTGGGAATTATCTTCCTCAGAATTACAAAATAAAGGTATTCCAACAAGTAGGCCTTTAGGATTGAAATTTTATAGAATTACGAATAATAAAGTATCATTAGGCAAAAAAGAATTTTATATAGAAGATGAAGCTATAAAAAAAGTTGAGGAACATTCAGATAATTATCTTTTATCAAGATCTAAACAATTAAAGAATCTTTCTTTGTCTGCATCATTTGACCCTTTGTTAATTGCACCATTTGATGCTGAACTATTTGGACATTGGTGGTATGAAGGGCCAAAATTTATTGAAAATATACTTAAAAAATCTAAAAATTATTTAATTAAGCTTACTAATCTAAAAGAAATTCTCCTTCAAAAGCCTAATCTTCAAATTTGCGATCCTTCTCCCTCAAGTTGGGGACAGGGCGGGTTTCATAATTACTGGCTTAACGATAAGAATGCTTGGATAGTTCCAGAAATTACAAAAGCGGGGTCTGTTTTTGTTGAATTATCTAACAGAAAGTTTAACGATGAATTTTCTATAAGATTATTAAAGCAAGCAGCAAGAGAGCTTCTTCTCTCTGAATCATCTGATTGGAGTTTCATTTTAAAGGCAGGGACTACAACTGAACTTGCTAAAGAAAGGATTGATAGACATCTTTTTAGATTCTGGAAATTAATTGAAATGTTAGAAAAAAAATCTATTATTGACTTTGAATTTCTTAAAAATATTGAGGAAGAAGATAAAATATTTCCAGATCTTAGACTTAAAGATTGGCAATTATAAAAAATTTTATTTTATACTTAACATTCCAAGCTTAACTTTTAAAGGTGAATTTATAAACATCTTACTCATCACATAAATTAGTTTTGGTAAAGGAAGTGTATTGGTAAGGAAGCCTACCCATTCTTTAGTTGATAATCTGAAGAAATTAGAAAAGAAACTTCTTAATCTACTCTCATCAAAGCTCATTAATCTCTGGAGTCCGTATTGATAGAGTCTATGTCTTTGAGTTAATTCATACGGCCATAAGACTGACCATCCTTTAGTTGCTAATTCTAGGGAGCTATAGTTTGGTTCTTTCAAAAAGATTGCTAATTTTTCAGCAAGAAGTGGAGCTCTTCTTAATAGAGATCCAATCATATATCCTGATGCGGGATGGACCATACTTGCGGCACCTCCAAAACCAAGAACTGATTGATTTTTATATGGTAGTGGTAAGTTCATAGGGAATAAGCAATTCTCCTCATGAAAAATTTCCTCTACTTTTACACCTTTGTTATTTAATCTACTTAAGAGTCTTTTTTTTAGATGGTCTTGAGAAAATGCAGGATAACTAGCAAGTGATGTCTCTTCAACGAAATAAGTTTCGCTCCCCAAATCCATTGCATAAAGAAAAGAGGGAGATGACAATAACTCTTCATCATTTAAATGGTCAGAACGAAAATCCATTAAAACAAACTGATCTTTATTTACAGGAGGAGTAGAAAATTTACCGACGATCCCATAAGCAGCTTGCTGGGCTATTTCTTTTATAAGTGGCCTTTTAATAAATTTACTATTATGCCCACTCGCATCAATTACTAATCTTGCCTTTAACGTTAACCCTGATAAACAAATAACTTCAGAAATTTTGTTTTCTGATTTAATTAATTTTGCAGTTTCATTCAACCATTGAATATCCTTGCAGGTCTTAAGAAGCTCATTCTGAAAAGCTTCCTGATTTATTAAGCCGTAATCATAACAATGTTTTGTGGAATTATTCCCTTTGTCTTTTGTTCCATCTCCAAAATAGCTAACAGTTTTTGACCATCTATGAGATAACAAAGACTCTAGACCTAACTCCTCTAGCTCAGATGCCCAGATTCCATAGGTGTTTTCCCATTTTTCATGGGGGGATTTTGTTGATATTCCCTTGATAGAAAGATTTTGTTTGGCTAATTCTGAAGCCAAACATAATGCTGCAGGACCAGAACCTAAAATTAAAATATCAAGAATTTCCATAAGAACTTTCTAATCTAATTGTTGTTAGGTTTCTTCTTCATTAGAAATTAATTGATTTTCTTCTTCAATTTGTTCATGAGGAACCAACACAACCTCGGATAAATGATCTCCATCATCTAGTCGTTGTAATTTTACACCTGTAGCAGCTCTTGATTGTTGAGAAATTTTATCAGCATAAGTTCTTACAATTACACCTTTTTCGGTAACCAAAAGTAATTCTTCACCTTCTCCAAGAACCTTAAGTCCGATTAATGAATCATCTTTGATTCTGAATTTTATTGCTCTTAGTCCCATGCCCGCACGTTTTTGTAATCTAAACTTTGTTACTGGAACTCTTTTACCAAGACCGAAAGCACTGGCTACTAGAACCCAAGGTCCATTTGAAGACTTATTTTCAAGATCTTCCTCATTCTCAATATCTTCCTCATCAAGATTTGCCAATTGATCAACTAAGTCACAACTTAAAACATCCATTGAAACAAGTTTATCCCCATCTTTTAGGTTCATTGATTTAACACCTCTAGCAGTTCTTCCAAGAGGTCTTAATTCATTAATATCTAACCTGAAATGAATAGTCATGCCCCTGCTTGAGCCAATTAAAACACTATCTCCTTCTATTGATAATCTAACCCATGTTAAAGCATCTCCTTCTTCTAGATTAATTGCAATTAGACCATTTGAACGTACTTTTGAAAAAGCGGATAGTGGAGTCCTTTTTATAAAGCCAGCTTTGGTGAGCATTAATAAATAGCATTCGTTATCAAAAGAATCTACTGAAATAAGAGAAGTAATTTGTTCTTCTCTTGGTATAGGAAGTAGTTGAACAGAGGGAGTCCCTTTAGCTGTTCTACTACTCAAAGGCACTCGATAAGCTGGAAGTGCATAAGCTACACCTCTCTCACTGAAAAGTAAAAGAGTATCATGATCATTACAGCTTATGAATAATTTAACTTCATCATCTTGTTGATTCTTTGTTCCAGCTTTACCTCTAGACCCCCTGCTTGTTGATTCGAATTCACTTACAGGCATTCTTTTTAAGTATCCTGCAGTAGTTAATAAAACAACGGATCTTTCGTTGGCTATTAAATCAATATCATCTAGCCCCCCGCCTAAATTAAGAATCTCTGTTTTTCTCGGAGATGAAAATCTTTCATCTAATTTAGAAAGCTCTTCAAGAATAATTTCATTTATTCTTTCCTTATCATTCAATATATTTTTGTAATCTGTAATTTTTCTTATAAGCTCATCATGTTCTGCTTTAATTTTATCTGCCTCTAAAGCTGTTAATCGTCTTAATTGCATTTGTAAAATAGCATCTGCTTGAATTACAGATAATTCATGATCATTTTGCAATTGTTCTCTTGCTGAATTTGTATCTTTTGCAGATCTTATTAAATTTATAATGTCGTCCATAGAGTCAAGGGCTAATAGAAGACCTTTGATTATGTGATCTCTCTCTTCTGCTTTTTTCAATAAGAAGGTTGTTCTTCTTTTGATTGTTTCAATTCTAAATTCTAAAAATACATCTAGCATTTTTCTGAGAGAAAGGGTTGTAGGTTCTCCGTTGACAAGAGCTAAAATATTTGCACTAAAGTTATTTTGTAGAGGTGTTATTTTAAATAAATTATTTAGAACAACTTGAGGATAGGCGTCTCTTTTAAGCTCAATTACAATTCTCATCCCATCTCTATCACTTTCATCTCTAATATCTGATATCCCATCTAATCTTTTCTCATTTACTAGATCTGCGATTCTTTCTATAAGAGCTGCTTTATTAGTTTGAAATGGAAGCTCAGTAATTATTACGGCATCTTTTTCTGCTCTTCCAGGAGATTTGATTTGTTCAATATCTGCAACACCTCTCATCGTTATTGACCCTTTCCCAGATTTGAAGGTCTCTCTGATACCATCTCTTCCTAATATTTGTCCTCCAGTTGGAAAATCTGGTCCTTTAATTAACTCAAAAAGTTCTTTATCTTCTGTTGAGGGATTTTTGATTATAGCTTTAAGGCCATCGATTAATTCTCCTAAATTATGCGGAGGTATATTAGTTGCCATTCCAACAGCAATACCTGATGATCCATTTAATAGGAGTTGGGGGATCCTAGCTGGTAAAACATTTGGTTCTTGTTGTGAGCCATCAAAATTATCGGAAAAATCCACAGTCTCAGATTCAATATCCTCGAGCAAACTTTCATCTGTTAGGGATTGAAGACGTGATTCTGTATATCTCATCGCGGCAGGGGGATCATTATCTACGGACCCGAAGTTCCCATGTCCATCTATTAATGGCATTCTCATAGAAAAATCCTGTGCCATCCGTACTAAGGCATCGTAAACAGCAGTATCTCCATGAGGATGGTACTTTCCTAAAACCTCTCCAACTACCCTCGCGCATTTTCTATATGGCCTACTGCTTGTTAAACCAAGCTCATACATCGCATATAAGATCCTTCTGTGAACTGGCTTTAATCCATCTCTTGCATCAGGGAGAGCACGTCCGACGATAACACTCATCGCATACTCTAGATAAGAGCGTGACATCTCATTTCTTAAATCAGTCTGAATGATTCGATCGTTATTTTCACTCAAACCAGAATTCTCAGAATCAACAATATCAGACATATAAAAGATCTTTATTTAATAATAATCCCTGATTGTCAGAATGAATAAAAAAAAGCTAATAATTAATTTTCAAATACTCACATTTATACACAAATAATAAAAAAACTCTTTTGTTTTTAAATAATTATTGGCTTATTACACCTTTAGTTGTTAATTTAATCAGAATAAATAAAAAAATCGTGAATATTGAAATTGGTTTAAACAAAAAAGTTAGAAGAGCTTATGGTATTGATGAAATAGCGTTAGTTCCGGGGACTCGAACTCTTGATTATGATTTAACTAATCCTTCTTGGTCAATTGGAAATATTAAAAGAGACATTCCAATTATTGCAAGTGCAATGGATAGTGTGGTTGATGTAGATACAGCTGTAGAGCTCTCTAAGTTAGGAGCTCTTGGTGTTCTTAATATGGAGGGTATTCAAACTAGATATGAAAATCCAAAAGAAATATTGAGTCAAATCTCAACTGTTGGGAAAGGTGAATTTGTTCCTCTAATGCAAAAAATATACAGTGAACCTATAAAAGAAGACCTAATAATTCAAAGAATTAATGAAATTAAAGAAAAAGGAGGGTTAGCAGCTTTAAGTGGAACTCCTCAAGCTGCTATTAAATTTAAAGAAACACTTATCAAATCAAAAATAGATTTATTTTTTCTACAGGGAACAGTAGTTTCAACCGAGCATTTAGGTATGGATGGAAAAGAGACGTTAAATATTAAAAGTCTATGTAAATCTTTAAAAATCCCCGTTGTTGCTGGAAACTGTGTAACTTATGAAGTCGCAGATCTACTTATGAAAGCAGGCGTAGCAGGACTTATGGTGGGAATTGGTCCTGGGGCTGCATGTACTTCCAGAGGTGTTTTAGGCATCGGGATCCCTCAGGCAACAGCAATATCTGACTGCAGTTCAGCAAGAGATGATTATTTTGAAGAAACTGGTCGTTATGTCCCCATAATTGCTGATGGAGGAATTATTACTGGTGGAGATATTTGTAAATGTCTTGCTTGTGGTGCTGATGCTGTAATGATTGGTTCCCCCATAGCAAAATCATCAAGTGCCCCAGGAAATGGATTTCATTGGGGAATGGCTACTCCCAGTCCAATTTTACCAAGAGGTACAAGAATTGAAGTTGGCTCTACAGGCTCTTTAGAAAGAATCATAAAAGGACCTGCATTACTTGATGACGGAACACACAATTTAATTGGAGCTATACGGACATCCATGAGTACTCTTGGAGCTAAAAATATTAAAGAAATGCAAAAAGTTGAAATTGTTATTGCACCATCTCTCTTGACAGAGGGCAAGGTTTATCAAAAAGCCCAAAGACTTGGAATGGGTAAATAACATAAAATGTAATCTCTTAATATGGAAAAATTTTCTCTTTAGGAGTTATCATTAAAAGATGGGGGAAACCCCATACTCCTCACACACCAAATCGCCCGATTTATCGGGCTTTTTTAAGTCTGTTTTGTTACTTATATGTTTTTATCTGTAATGAAATCATCACTTAAAAGAATAGCTTGCTAAATTTTCTTAAAGGAATATCTAAATTATGTCATCAGCCGCCGCCGTAACTGATTCTTCATTCGACAAAGAAGTTTTGCAAAGTGATCTGCCAGTCTTAGTTGATTTTTGGGCTCCATGGTGTGGACCCTGCAGGATGGTTGCACCAGTTGTAGAGGAGATTTCGAAAGACTTTGAAGGTAAAATCAAAGTATTTAAATTAAATACAGATGAGAATCCAAATGTTGCAAGTCAATATGGAATCAGAAGTATCCCGACCTTAATGATCTTCAAAGGTGGTCAAAAAGTTGACACTGTTGTTGGAGCAGTACCAAAAGCGACTCTTTCAAGCACCTTATCAAAACATTTATAAAATAAGGTATTGTCTAAAATAGGACTCATAGATTATGGGATGGGTAATATTCATTCTGTAACAAAAGCCTTAGAAAGTCTTGAACAAGAGATAATTTTAATTAAAAATAAAGATCAAACAAAAGACTGTAAAGCTCTAATACTTCCTGGAGTTGGTTCGTTTGATCCTGCAATTAACAATCTCATAAAAACAGATTTAATAAGTGATATTAAAATTTGGATTGATAGTGGGAAATCATTTTTAGGTATTTGTCTTGGATTACAACTACTTTTTGAATCAAGTGATGAAGGCTCAACTAATGGACTTGGAATAGTAAGAGGCCATATAAAAAAAATCCCTGAATTATCTGATCAAAGAACCCCTCATGTCGGATGGTGCGAACTTTTACCAACAAGTACTAATAGCATATTAAAAGAAGATGAATTAAATAATTGGGTATATTTTGTTCATTCTTATCATGCAGTGCCCTCAAATACTAATTTAATAACTGCGTATGTTAGTTATGGCTCTGAAAAATTAACAGCAATGATAGAACGAGATAATTTACTGGCATGCCAGTTTCATCCTGAAAAATCAGGGAAAACTGGCGAAAAACTTTTACGTCGATGGGTTAAAAGTATTCAATAATTTGATTTGTGATATATGAAAACAAATTTGAGGTTAATTGGAGGACGAAGGCTTGAAAGCCCGAGAAATATTGATACTAGGCCAACAACCTTAATGGTTAGAGAAGCAATTTTTAATATTTTGAAAAATACTGTAGAAAATTCTAATTGGTTAGATTTATTTAGTGGAACAGGTGCGGTGTCCTGTGAAGCCTATAATCATGGAGCAAAAAAAATAGTTGCAATTGAAAAAAATAAAAACAATTCAAAAATTTGTTTAAAAAATCTTCACTCATTGCAAAATATTGATAATCGAAAAAATGATATTGAAGTTATTTGCAAAGATGTATTAGTTTGGACTAAGCCAAATACTGAGAGGAATATCTACTCTTCAAATGACTTTAATAAAATAAAATTTGACTTTATCTATTTAGATCCTCCATATAGAGCTGATTACCATGAATTAGTTTTAAATCAAATATTTAATTGTAATTTTATAAAGAAAGGTACGATTGTTATCTGCGAACATTCATTAGATATTGATATTAAGACGAATATTCTATGGAGGATTGATGATGTTAGGACTTATGGTCAATCAAAATTGACTTTTTTAATCAATATCTAACATTCCTGAGCCTCTCCTATATTGATTCCACGCGCTAACAAATAATCCTAGAAGGGTTATAGGAACTAATCCTAAAACTATTCCACATAAAAGAGGTTCAATCATTTTCTGGCATTTTTTTCATTTCTCATTCACAATTGTTACACAGAGACTTTTTTTTGTGACAACTTCTTCATCATCTGCAGCAGAAAAAACTTTAAAAACGAAAATCTGGAAACGGGGTTTTATTGTTTGTGTGATTTTATTAATTAGTTGCTATTTTTTTTATTTTAATCATGAAGAAAATAATAAATATATTCTTAAAACTCTTGAACTCAACGGTTCTTTTCAAGAAGGAGATACTCTCTTTAAAATGAATTGTGTTGGATGCCATGGTATTACTGCGAGAGGATTAGTTGGACCAGATTTACATTCAATAACCCTGCGTTTAAATGATGCAGAAATCATAAAACAAGTTATTGAGGGAGTTACCCCTCCTATGCCAAGTTTTGAAATTGATCCTCAAAACATGTCAAGTCTATTAACGTATTTACATAGCTTGTAATAAATTTGAAGAAAAAAAAACTTAACTTGAATGTTGTATTGGTCGAACCAAACGGACCTTTAAATGTTGGAAATATCGCAAGATTATGTTCTAATTTTGAGGTTAATGAATTAAGGATTGTTTCTCCAAAATGTGATATTTTTTCCTTAGAAGCAAAAAAAATGGCTCTTAAAGGATATAGATTTATTGATAATTGTAAAATTTTTAATAGTATTGAGCATGCAATTTTTGATTGTGATTTGGTCCTTGCTACGTGTGGAAGGATTGATTTAAGTAATGATATTAAATGCGAATCTCCTGAGGACATATCAAAATGGATTTCGTCTTTTGTTGGGATTAATAATTTAGGTATTTTATTTGGAAGAGAGGATAGAGGATTAAGTAATAAAGAACTACTTTTTGCCCATAAGATTCTTAATATTAAAACTTCTCAAAACTATCCTTCTTTAAACCTATCTCATGCAGTTTCAATAATTTTGTATGAATTAAATAAATCTTCAACAATTATTTCAGAGAAAGATTTACAAGTTTTTGACCTTGCATCATCAAATCAAATTCATGAATCTTTTAAAGAAATAGAAGAAATGCTTATTAAAACTGGGTATCTTTTGGAACATACAGCTAATTCAAAAATCAGTAAATTTAAGAAATTTTTATTAAAAGCGAAGACATCAAGTAATGATATTAATGTCTTGAGAGGAATCGTTCATCAAATTAACTGGTTTTTAAATAATTCAAAAGGCAAGTAAATTTATAAAGTTAAGTAAAATCGAGGAAAAGTTGACATTTTTAGTTAATACTTTTTTTAAAATTATAGTTTTGAATATATTCTAAACGTCAGATTTTATGATAATAAATATACTTAAAAAATTTAAATTAGATTAAGAAATAAATTTCTATATAAATAAGCTCAAATACTAGTCAAAATGTTCAATTTAATTTGGATATTTACTAAAAACATTTTCTGAAGTATCATCTATTGATCATTCGAAAATATAGTAAAACTAAAACTGTGAATACAACTAAGAAAAGAAGAGTTTTTCCTTTTACTGCTGTAATTGGTCAAGAAGAAATGAAATTAGCTCTTTTGTTAAATGTTATAGATCCAAGAATTGGAGGAGTAATGATTATGGGTGATAGAGGAACTGGTAAATCTACAACTATAAGAGCTCTAGCAGACTTGTTACCCGCTATAGATGTTGTTAAAGATGATCCATATAATAGTTCACTTATAGATCCTGATTTACAGAGTAAAGAAGTTTTAGAGAAAATTGTACAGGGAGAAAGTTTGGAGAAAGATAAAAAACAAGTTCCAATGGTTGATTTACCTTTGGGGGCAACAGAAGACAGACTGTGCGGAACTATTGATATAGAAAAGGCTTTAAGCGAAGGAATTAAGGCCTTTGAACCAGGCTTATTAGCAAAAGCTAATAGAGGCTTGTTATACGTAGACGAAGTTAATTTACTTGACGATCATTTAGTTGATGTTCTTTTAGATTCCGCCGCATCTGGATGGAATACAGTTGAGAGAGAGGGTGTTTCAGTTAGACATCCTGCAAGATTTGTTTTAATTGGCTCTGGTAATCCAGAGGAAGGAGAACTTAGGCCTCAGTTATTAGATAGGTTTGGTATGAGCGTTGAGGTTAAAACAGTAAGAGAAGCAGAATTAAGGGTTAAAGTTGTTGATCAGCGAACTTCATTTGATGATAATCCCGATGAATTCTCAATAAGTGTTGAGAAACAGCAAGATGATCTTCAGCAAAAAGTTATCAAAGCTCAAGAGATATTAAATTCAGTTCAATTGGATGATGATCTTAGATTAAATATATCTGCTATATGTGGCGAACTTGATGTTGATGGATTAAGAGGGGATATTGTAACTAATCGATCTGCAAGAGCAATTGCTGCATTTGAGGGGAGAACTGAAGTGCAAGAAGAAGATATCGCTAGAGTAATTACATGTTCTTTAAGACATCGATTAAGAAAAGATCCCTTAGAACAAGTCGATTCAGGAGAAAGAGTCATTCAAGCATTCTGTAAAGTCTTCGATTTGAATGAAAAAGAAGACCTTTCCAAATTTCAATTATCATCACAAGAATAATTAAGTGAGGATTATTGGAATTGATCCTGGATTAGGAAGAGTTGGATATGGAATTATTGAGATTCAAAACGAAAAGAAGATATTGCTTGATTGTGGTGTAATTGAAACTAATAAAAATAAAGAGGAAGGAGATAGACTTTATGAAATTTTTAATGATCTCAATACATTGATTGATCAGTGGAAACCTGATATTGCTGCGGTAGAGAAATTTTTCTTTTATAGATCTAGTACTACCATTAGCGTTGTTCAGGCTAGGGGAGTTATTATGATGGTATTTGCTTCCAAAAGCATTAAGGTTAGTGAATATGCCCCTTCTCAAGTCAAACTTACTATCGCAGGCTCTGGTAAAGCATCAAAGAAGGAAGTTATTGAAGCGGTAATGTACAACCTAAATTTAACCCGTGCGCCAAAACCTGATGACTCGGCAGACGCATTAGCAATAGCCCTTACAAAATTAAATGAAGAAGGATTTAATTAAATATAAATTATGATTATCTCAGAAAAAAAGAATTTCGAAAGGAAATATTTTAGAAATTTGAGAAATAAAAGTTCAGCTATTGATATGAGAAAAGTTGAAATCAATGTAAAAACATATGTTGATTCAATTTTTAGAAAAGATTTAAAAAAAAAATATATAGGAATTTATTGGCCTCTTGAAAATGAAGTTGATTTAAGAAGTCTTGGTCATGAATATTTATTAGCTTTGCCGAGATGTGAAGAAAACAAAAATCTCTTATTTTGTGCCTGGGATAAGAAACAATTATCTAAGGATTTACATGGGATAATAGCTCCTTATTCTTCAAATAAATTAAGTTATGAAAAAATTAGTATGATGTTTATTCCGTGTCTTGCCGTTGATAGAAACTTAATAAGATTAGGGTATGGTGGAGGATATTTTGATAAATTAAGGGAAGATAAAAATTGGAGATCTATTCCATGTATTGGTATCTTAACCTCCAATTGTGTAAGCGATAAATTTTTGACTAGAGCTGATTGGGATATCCCTCTATCAGGTTTTATTACGGAAAAAGAAATATTAGTATAGTGTGTATTTATTTAGTTATTTAATAGTTCTATAACAATGGAAAAGAAAGAAACTTATACTGAATTACATAAATTAGTTGAGAAACTGAAAAATGCAGAAGATCCCAAAAGAAAATATGAGTTTATTTTATGGTTAGGTAAAAAATTGAAAGTTCCGAATAATAGCATTTTAATTCCCGAAAATAAAGTTCAAGGGTGTGTTTCTGAAGTCTTTGTTAAAGCAAGTTTTCAAGAAGGTAAACTTTTTTGGGAAGGCTATTCTGATGCTCTGATAACAAAGGGTTTACTTGCATTCCTTATCAATGGAATGAATGAATTAACGCCAAAAGAAGTCGTTAATATAAACAATAAATTTATAGAAGATACTGGTCTAAAGGCAAGTCTAACCCCATCAAGATCAAATGGTTTTTTAAATATTCTCTTAAAAATGCAGTCGCAGGCAAATGATTTTTTGTCGAAATAATATTATAAAATTGAAATTACAATAAAAGATAACTAATGCAAAAATGTAAAATTGGAATTGTTGGTTTTGGAACTGTAGGAAAAGGTATTTATAAAATCCTAAAATCGACAAATGACCTACATCCAATTTTAAAAGATATAGAAATCGTAGGAATAGCTGTTAAAAACATCAACAAAAAAAGGGACATTGATTTAGAGAATAATCTATTAATAAATGATCCTTATGAATTGATTAAAGATCCAAATGTTGACGTGATTGTAGAAGTAATGGGAGGGACAGATATAGCCAGGGATATTATTCTGAAATCTTTAAAGGCTCGAAAATCAGTAGTTACAGCAAATAAAGCGGTAATTGCAAGATATGGGAGTGAAATATATTCCACAGCTGCTAAGAATGGAGTATATGTTTTAACAGAAGCAGCAGTATGTGGAGGGATTCCAATAATTGAACCTTTAAAAAGATCTCTTAAAAGTAATCAAATAAATAAAATGGTTGGGATAATAAACGGTACAACAAATTTTATACTTACAAAAATGTCAAATGAAAAAGCTGATTATAAGGCAACATTACAATTAGCTCAGAAACTTGGTTTCGCAGAATTTGATCCAACTGCTGATGTTGCAGGCCATGATGCGGCTGATAAGATTTCAATTCTTTCTGAACTCGCATTTGGAGGTAAAATTAATAGAGATTCAATTAGTACAGAGGGTATAAATCAAATAGATATTAAAGATATTGAATATGCAAATAAACTAGGTTTTGAAATAAAACTTTTAGCATTTTCAGAAAGAAATGTTATCAACATGAATGATTCTCTCTCCCTAAATATTTGGGTAGGTCCTTCTTTAATCCCCAAATCTCATCCTTTGGCAAAGGTTGATGGTGTGAATAATGCCATCCTAATAGATGCTGATCCACTAGGGGAAATAATGTTGTACGGACCAGGTGCGGGAAGTGGACCAACCGCTGCTTCTGTTGTTTCCGATATTTTAAATCTTCAGTCTTCATTAACAAAAGATACGAAATCCATTGATCCATTATTATCTTTTATTTTTTGGAGAGACTGTCATATCAATAATTTTAATCAAATATCAAAAAAAAATTATCTCAGAATTATTTGTTTAGATAGTCCAGGTGTAATTGGTAAGATTGGAGATCTTTTTGGTAAGAATGATGTATCAATAGAATCAATTGTCCAATTAGACGCAAGTGAAAATAAAGCAGAAATAGTTGTTATCACTCACGAAGTCTCAAATGGTAATTTTGAAAAATCAAAGAAGGAAATAAATGCTCTTTCTGAAGTTGAATTAATTGCTAGCCAATTAAGTTGTATTTGAAAAAAACATTTGCATATCTCTCCTTAGCTTGTTAAACCAAAGAGAGGAAATGTATTTATGTAATGAGTTTTTCAAAATTAGTAGAAAATAAAAATAATTTTAAATTTAATCCTAATAACAGTTTTAAAAACCTCTATAAAGGAGCGTGTGTGAAAATTAAAAATAGTCAAAAGACATTTCAGGTTGTAGGAATTAATCCAGAGAGTAAAGTTTGTTGGATAAGAGAGTGGCCCTTCGCTTTGGAAGTTAATAAGACATTCTCCTTGGAAATTAATCAAATTACACTGCAAACCTATTGCTCTGATACTTTTAATGAAAAGTAAATTTCTGAAAAATCAAATGTTATGCACAATAATTTTTTAATAGCTTTATTCGTTTTTTTAATTTCTTTATCACAATATTCTTGCGTTTCTAATAATAAATCCAAAAGAATTGTAGTTGCAAGTTCAGGTAAAATTGAATCCTTAGACCCTGCTAGGGCAAGTACTCTTAAATCACTACAACTATTAAGTTCGCTTGGTGATACATTATATGAATTAAATTCTGAAGGAGAATTGATTCCTGAATTAGCATCAGGAATGCCAATTTTTTCAAAAGATAAATTACAAATAATAATTAAACTAAAAGAAAATGTTCTTTTTCATGATGGGACTTTATTTAATTCAAATGCTATAAAGTTTTCTTTTGATCGATTTAAAAGAATCGGAACAATGAATTATATCTTAGGGAATAAAATTAAATCTATAGAAACTCCAAGTGAATATAAGGTAATCATTAATCTAAACAAACCGTCAAGTTCTGTTAATGGTTTACTTACATCTATAAATTTGACACCTATTTCACCTACTTATTATAAAGATTATTCTGATAAATTTTTAAATGATAAATTTGTTGGGACAGGTAAATATATATTGAAGAGATTTTCAAATGAAATTCAAATAATTGATCCAAATTTAAATTATTGGAGTGATAAACCTAATAATGAAGGTATTAGTTTTATTGGATATTCCAATTCTTCTTCTCTTTTCGGAGCTCTAAAAAGTAAACAAATTGATGTTCTTTTATCAAATTCAATCGATGATATTCAAATAAATAATTTAAAGTTACTAAGCAATAATAAAGAAATTAAAGAAGGAAATAGTCCTGCTACAGAAATAAGTTTTATTAGTCTTAGAACAAATTCTTATCCCTTAAATAATCTTAATGTAAGGTTGGCTATAGCTAAAAGTCTTAATAGGGACTTCATTAGCGAAAAGGTTAGTTATGGATTAAGGCAACCATCAAGATCACTTGTTCCACCAATTTATAAAAAAAGTAAGAAAGAATTATGGCCAAAATATGATCCCTTACAAGCAAAAGTTTTACTACAAAAAGAAGGTTACTGTAACGGTAATGTTTTAGATTTTCCTCTTACTTATAGATCTAACGTACCTGCGGATAAACTTATTGCTCTTTCTTGGCAAGAACAAATAAAAAATATTTTGAATGAATGTATTAATATTCAACTCAACGGAGTAGAGTCCACAACTATTTACAAGAATCTAAATTTAGGGATATATACAGCCGTTATTCTTGATTGGACAGGTGCTTATTCTGACCCCGAGGCATATTTAACACCCCTTCTAAGTTGCAGTGAAATAGATGGTGAAAACTGTAAAAAAGGAGAATCTGTTTACAGCGGAAGTTTTTGGGGATCAAATACAGTAGAAGATTTATTTCTTGATAGCGAAAATTTAAACGGTAAAGAAAGATTAGCGAAATTAGTTGAAATAGAGAAAATAGCTTCAGAATCAATACCTTATATTCCAATATGGATTTCATCTCAAAAAGCTTGGTCGCAAAATGAAATTTCAAAACCTATTTTTAATGGTGCAGGAATTATTTTAATGAGTGATCTCAAATTCATTAATGAGTAGAGATCTTAATAAACTTTTAAATTATTCTTTATTAAAGATTTCTTTAATACCTTTAATGTTGTGGATTATATCTACATTAGTTTTTATTTTGTTGAGAGTTGCTCCAGGAGACCCAGTTGACGCAATTTTAGGATCTGGAGCTAATGAAGCTTCAAGAGAAATTCTTAGATATAAATTAGGATTAAATGAATCTCTTCTTAGTCAATATCTTTCTTACATTAATAATATTTTGCACTTTAATTTTGGAGAATCTTTAAGTACTCAAGAACCGGTTCTTGATATTATTCTTAAATCATTACCAGCTAGTGTAGAACTAGGTATCTTTTCAATATTCTTTGCAATCTTAATAGGCTTTCCGCTTGGTTTTTTTGGTTTAAAAAATAAGGGAAAAAAAGGAGACTACATAGCTAGAATAATAGGAATCTCTTCATATGCAATACCACCTTTCTGGGGGGCAATTTTAGCTCAATTAATATTTTCTGTATATTTAAGAATTTTTCCAATTGGTGGGAGGTTTCCAATCACTTATAGCCAACCTAAGATTACAGGCTTTCTAGTTTTAGACAGTCTTCTAAATAATAATCTTATCTCTTTAAGAGAAAGCTTATATCATCTTGCGCTTCCTTCAATAACGCTTGGGTTTCTTTTGAGCGGGATTTTTAGTAGATCTTTAAGAATAAATTTAGACAAGACACTAAAAAGCGATTATGTAAATGCAGCTCTATGTAGAGGAATTTCAACAAGGAAAATTATCTTAAATCACTCTTTACCTAATGCACTTTTGCCTATTATTACGATTTCAGGCTTAACAATAGCTTCTTTAGCAGGAGGAGCGCTTCTTTTTGAAGTTACTTTTTCATGGCCAGGGATTGCTTTAAGGTTACATGAAGCTATTTCCCAGCGGGATTATACTGTTGTTCAAGGAATTGTAATTATCACCTCTTTACTAATAGTCTCATTAAATCTTTTTGTGGATATTTTAATTGCTATATTAGATCCTCGAATTGAATACTAATTTTTGATTATTGCTTTTAAAGTCTTTCTATCTAAAAGATGAAAATCAAGATTGCTTTCAGTTTGATTTTTTATAACTTTAATGCTTTCATTATTTTTTATATTTTCTAAAAATTCTACTATAACTTTTAAAGATAAATTTTGAAAAGAGTAAGGATTAGATCCAATAAAAGATTTATTGATTTTAAAAATATCATTATTTTCGAAATTTTCTGAATACTTATCATTGATTCTTATTGGTGAAAAATGACTTGATCCCTCAATAATCAAGAATCTATTCAAAGGATTATTAGTCGTAGATAAAAATACATTGAATTGTTCACTTATTAAGGGAGTTATAAGATCATAAGTCCCTCCAATTAACAGTACTGGAATCTCAATTCCAGAATTTTTTTCATTTGGCCAGATTAAGCTGCCAAATGAATTAAATCCTATGATTCCATTTGCTTTCTTTGAATTGATTATTTCGGGTAATGGAATTTCGTTTAATTGACATTGGAGTAATTTTGATAAATTTGTTATTGCAAAATCTTTTAAAGCTAAATCACATCTTTCTTCAAAGTCATCTTTAGGTAAATCACCTTCATATAAAAAAGCTATTAAAGCTCCTAATGAATGTCCCATTAAAATATAGGAATCGTTAGCTAATCCTAATTTTCCATTATTATGCGCTTTTATTACTGTATCTAAATCTTTAATACGGTATAAGAAAAAGTCAGCACTAGTTGGAATTGAATTAGTACCTTCAATAACATCTATAAAAGCCTCCGAATTACTCCCTTCATGGTCAATTAATACTACGGGCCAACCTCTCTTACTTAATTCAATGCCAATCCATCTGAAATTATCAATATTTCCTCCAAGTCCTGGCATAAAAATAACTAGATCTTTATTTGATTTGGTTTTCTTATTTTTCCATAATTCAATTTTTAAAGGCTCACCTCTATGAGTCGAATAAATTTTCTTATTTATTTTTATAAGATCTGAATCATCTTTATGTACTTTATTCTTAGAAAAAGAGTTATTGGTTTTTTCTAAAGAATTTAATTTTAGGTTTAGAATTTGTTGCTTTGCTAATTCCTTTTTCCATGAAGAAATTATTAAAATTAAATTATCAATATCTAATGAAATTTCTTCTGAAGGTAATGCCTTTAGAATGTCCAAAGTAGAAACTTCATTTTTAACTTCCAACAAACTTTCTATTGTATTAAAAACCTTAATACCATCTTTGTCATTGGGAACCAAAATAGTATTACTTAATTCTGAAAGAATCTTTCTCCCTACCCAACTTCTTAATACTTGCCTGTTTAAACTTTCTTCTTTAAATACTGGGAATTTTAAAAATTTTGATATCTCAAATACTTTTAAAAATCCATTTTGCTTAAACCAGTCTATTACTTCTGTAGAATCATCCTTAGAATTCTCTAAGTTTAATAATTGATCTATAGTTAAAGGGATTGACATCTCTTCGAACTTGATATTTATCTTTTCAGCCGCTATTGCATCTTTTGCTGAACAAAAACTAAAGAAACTTAAAAAAAGTATAAAAATTAATTTCAATTGTGCTTATTCCGAATAAATTTCTTACAACTAAACTTTGGTGGAGTCAATTTCCCTTTCATTTAAGGTTAATTACTAAAATAAGATTTTTTGCTTCATTTGGAGCAGGAGGAGTGATTTATTTAACATCCCTTATTTTCAATAATATTGGATTGTCAGCAACAGAAATTGGTCTAGGTTTTACGATATCAGCAATCATAGGTACTTTAACAAGAATCATTACTGGTAATTACCTAAATAAAACAGGCAAAATTCATAGTCCTTTAGTTATCTCTTCATTCATAAGTATTGCTGCAGGATTCTGTTTAATTATTTCAAAAGATACTTACTCTTACCTACTTGGTCAAGCTTTTATAGGAGCAGCCGCGGGGATATATTGGCCTACTGCAGAATTTGTAGTCCCATATTTTTGTCAACCTATTGAAACAAGAAAAGCTTATGCCCTGGTTAGAACTTCTGAGGCTTTGGGGATATTTTTAGGAGTATTTATTGGTGGATTTATGAATAATTTTATTTATCTCAAATCAATTTTTTTAAATGATATATTTTGTATGCTTTCAATTATTTTTTTGATTTTAAGTAATAAAAAGTCGATAAAAAAAACTTTAGAGAACTCTCAAAAAAAGGCTTTAGATCTCGTTAAAATCCATCAAGAGAGGTGGAATAAAAATACAAACATAATAGTTTTATCTGTAATATTGATAACTACATCTCTTGCTTTAATTCAGGTGACATTACCACTTGATCTTGTTAAGGGAGGAGTTATTAGAGATATCTTAAATGAACAAGTTATTAGTTTTATCATTTCTTTTCAGTTGGTTTTATTATTAATCTTACAATGGCCAATTGGTTCATGGATATCAAAAAAAGGAAAATTATTTGGATTGAAATTTAGCTTAATCAACTTTTCTTTCGCATCACTTTTGTTATTTATTTCTAGTTATTTAAATATTGCAGCTTTTTATTTCGTGTTTTTTGCAATCTTCTTAATAAGTTTAGGCACATCTTCCTTCCTACCAACATCTACAGATGTTGTTTTCAGTATTGCTCCCACAAATAAAAAAGGTTATGCACTAGCACTATTATCGCAATGTTTTGCAATGGGATATTTTTTTGGGCCATTTATTTCTGGGAGGGTACTAGATCTTTTTGGTTATGCATCGATTATGTGGGTAGCTATTTCTTTTTTTTGTTTTTTAATGTTTTCGATTATATTTAATAAATCTTTTTAAAAGTTTTATATAAATAATATTTATTTTTTTTCTATTTCAATTATTCTTCTTTCTCTAAGAAATAAGAAAAAAGGAGCAGAGAAAGCAAATGCTATTAAAAAAGTTCCAATGTAAACAACCCACATATTTTTTATATTCAATTTTTTAGATTCATTTACTATCCAAATAAAAACTGCAGTGGCTCCCACTAATAAATCTCTAGAAATGGATTGAGCTGCTGGATTAGCATTTGCTAATGAAATAAAATTTTTAATGTCAAAACTATTTCCATATTCAATAGCAAAATCAAAATTTGCCATCATGGGAAGAATTGCCCCAAGGATTGATAGAAAAAGGTAAAGATACGATAGTTTTTGTTTATTATCTTTTAGTATATTTAGTGAATTCATAATCAAATGATATATACCCTAATAATAGTATTTATAAACTTATGATTGAAGAAGGAAATAATAAATTTCAAGATTTTAAATTTTTAAAAGGTAATTTAAGATTTGCTGTTATTGGACATATCGAGTGGATAAATTTTATTGAAGTAGATCAATTACCTAAACCAGGTTTAATCTCTCATTCTAAAAAATCTTTAGAATATCCTGCCGGGGGAGGATCAGTAATAGCTAAAAGACTACGAGAATTAACTAATGGCGAAGTCCATTTCTTTACAGCTTTAGGGAATGATTTTTATGGCCAGCAATGTTTAAATATTCTTGAAAATATGGATATTAAATTACATGTAGCATGGCGAGACAAACCAACCAGAAAAGGTTTCAGTGTAATTGACTCTGATGGCGAAAGATCTATCACTATAATTGGAGATAGATTGTCTCCTAATTATAATGATGATTTGGGTTGGACTACTCTTAATGATATGGATGGGGTTTTTATTACAGCAGCCGATAAGGAATTATTTAAAAAATCAAGGGTAGCAAAAACATTATGTACCACTCCCAGAGTAGGGTTAAATATAATTAATGAATCCGGGATATTCTTAGATGGATTAATTGGAAGTAATCTTGATCCCGGAGAAGTTTTTTCTTTAAATGAATTAAAATTAAAACCGAAATATGTTTTTAAAACAGAAGGAGAGAATGGTGGAATAGTATTTCCAGGAGGAAGATATAAAGCTATTAAAACCAAAAAAAATAAGATTGACTCATATGGATGTGGAGATTCTTTCGCAGCTGGAATCCTTTATGGAATGTCCTCTAATTGGAATATAGAAGAAAGTTTAAATCTTGCTAAAATAATGGGTAGAAATTGCAGTGAACATTTTGGACCATATAAAAATGGTAACAACTATAGTTAGGTAAATTTTTGATGAATAATTTGTTAAATAAAAAAAGAAGTTATCTTGTTGATTCAATTATGATTTTCTTCTTATTAATCTCTTTTTTGGTATTTGAATCTCTAAAAACTTTATCTGGGATTTTTACCTATGGGATTTTTAAAAAGGAAATATTAACCACTAAAAGCAATTTAGGATTTGATTTCAAAATTAAAATTAGATGAATATATATTTAATTGGCTTTGCTTTTGCTTTAGTTTTAATTTTACTAATTAATAAAATTACAAATATAAAAAAAAATAAGAATAATAAGTTATCTAAATTTAAAAAGAAACTTCTTAGTAAAGAGTCAAATATTGAAAAAATTTTTTCAAGAGATGATGAAAAAACATTTTCAGATCCGGATATTAATATCAATATAGGACTTTATGATAATGAAGATATTACAAATAGAAAATCCAATATTCATAGAGCAAGACTCTCAAAATTTAAGAAGTCAAAATTAAATGGAGAAACTATATTTATAGATCCAGATCAAAAGATCTATAAATATATTAATGGGAAGAAGAAATTTATCTAATATAAAAGTACTTAATTACATTCAAGACTATCTCTAGTAGAAACTCCTGTAGTTGGATTAACTCCTTCAGCAATTTTGCAAAGATTTCTCTGGTCTTCACTATCAAGAATCGCGTAAGAAAAATCTGCTCCTTCTATTTGAGCACCAGCAAAGCTACTCCCAGAAGCTATCATGTTTATCAAAATGGAATTCCTTAAATCTGTTTTTTGGAAATTTACTCTATCTGCGAGAGTATCAGTTAAATCTATTCCATTAAGATTAGAACCTTTTAAGTCAGATAAAGTTAATGTAGTTCCATGAAGATCGACTTCACTAAAGTCAGCATCTCTTGCTACTGCGCCTGCTATTGAGGATAAATGAAGATCCTCTCCATGAAAATCAAAACCAGTAATATTAGACCTTACGTAACTAGGAACCTCATCCCCCTCACCTTTAGTCGCCACATTTGCACCTGCAAAAACAGGAGAGGTAAAAATTAGAAAAGAAAAAGTCAGACATAAAAAGTATTTCAAAAAGCTAGATCGATTCATATTGAGATTTTACAGTGCCTTTATCTTATCTCAATAAGATAATGATTTAAATTGTTTTTAAACTTTGAATAAAGTTTTTAAAGTTATTTAACACTATAAATTTTAAATTTAGGTTGTAAATTTGTTATGCAATCGTGAAGTTTTTTATTATCTTTGCTATTGGTAACTTTGAATTCGGATTCAACACTTCCTTCCTTATCTCTTATAGCTTGATTTAAAACAACAGAGCCATTTTCATCAGAAACAGATCTATGAAAAGTTCCTCTAGGGATTTTTAAGATTAAACCACATGATTCTAATCTTACTTTGTAGAAAGGATATTCCCAGCCAAAGTTTACGAGATAAAAAGTTCTTCCTCCCGAAATAGCTAAAAGGTTATCCTCTTGTTTGTGATGAATATAAAACTGCCAATTGCCTAATTCTTTATCATTAGGTGGACTCACAGCTGGGCCATTATGAATTACTAAGTCTCTAAAATTTGAGTTATTAATACTAATATCGAAAAATCTGACATCTTCCGTATCGCGAAATTTTTCGTAACTTTTCAATTCAAACATTTCGGATTTGTTTGGCTTGGCAAGTTTGATTTTTAAAGTTGAGTTCAATTTATTTGAAATATTAATTAAATGAAAACAGATAAATTTTGAAGATAACGTATCAGTTAACACCAATTAAGGAACACCTCTATTAAATTTATAATTAAGCTTATTTTTTAAATATCCTTCAAAATAATTCAAAAGAATAAAAGGCTTAATTAATTACAAATTTCTAAAGGCTTTATTTCCCATTTCAAAATATTCTTAAGGTTTGTTTTTCCTCTAAAGTTTCCAGTAATCACAGCCGTTAGGTTGGATTTTGAAGATGATACTAATGTTAAATACCTTTCGTCTATTAATCCTTTACCGCTTGGATCAAAACCTCTCCATCCTGCTCCTGGGATATATAATTCGGCCCATGCATGTAATTCAAATTCTTTTGGTAAAGGATCTTCAAAATGATAACCACTAACAAATCTGCTTGGAATTCCTACTGATCTGCATGATTCAACCATTAACATTGCTAAGTCTCTGCATGACCCAACCCTTTCTCTAAGAGTCCTGCTTGCTGGCCATGCTGGGCCAGTATGTCTTTTCGTATACTTAACTCGATCCTGAATAATTTCTATAAGTTGAAATATGAAAGATAAGGCATTATTGCTACTTCCTGCTAATGACTCTTGCGCTAATTCAACAGCAGAAGGATCATGCTGCCCATTTGGCATCCATCCTTCCAAAGCGCCCTGAAGATCTCTATTAATGATACTTCTACAAAAGGGTAAAGTAAGGTCCCTTTCTTTAACACCATCAAGAATGCAAGGATGTTTAAGTGTCTCAACCTCGCTTATTGCTTTAATAGATAATGAATCGGTATATCCCTCAAAGGTAATTCTATTAATCTCTTCACCACTGGCGGCAAGCAAAGGATAAAGAATTTTAGGATTTGGAGAAATATTTAAATTAAAGTTTATTAGCCTTTGAAATCCATGCGATCTTGGCTTAATGCATAATCGATGTTCCCCCAATTGAACTGATTCTTCATAGGAATATTCAAGGTTATGGATATATTTAATTTTCATTGATCAAATTCTTTATTTATAAAATATTTATCTTCTATGAGATTATGCAGTTTGTTTAAATCAATTTGTAAGGAATCAATAGCCTCATGTAGTCCATCATTAATTATATCTTCAATTCTGATATAACTCCACTTTGCTTTAAGTAAACCCCTCATGCACTCAAGTTTTGAGGGATTATCTGAACTTGGAGAGGTATCAATCATTTTTAGGGTATTACTAATACCATCCAAACAGTATCTGACAGATCTTGGGAAATTATTATCTAGTAAGAGAAATCGTGCTACTGAATTCGGCTTTATAGAATTTTGTTCTGCTTTCCTGAACATTTGATAAGCACCTGCCGAACGCAGAAGAGCAATCCACTGCAACTCATCCAGGACTCCTCCAAGCTCATCTAAGCTTGGAAGTAATAAGTAATATTTTACATCTAAGATTCTAGATGTCTTATCAGCTCTTTCTATTAATCTACCTAAAATACTAAATTGACACGCAAGATCTTTGCTAAGAGTGGCGTCTGTAATGCCATAAAACAATTGACATCCTCTTCTTATTTCGCTTAATTGCTCTTGTCTTGGAAGGTCCCATATAGATTCCCCTTCTTGTAAATTCCAATATAAAATATTTATTTGTTCCCACATTTCAGATGTCATTACATCCCTTATTTGCCTAGCATTTTCTCTCGCCAATTGGATACAAGAGATTATGCTGTTGGGATTTATTCGATCCCTAATTAAAAAATTAATAACATCATCCTGTTTCTTTTCAGGAAATCTAGAATCAAATGTTTCTCTATCACTTGAAGCATCAATTAGAGGCAGCCATGGTTCAGCACTGCCTGGCGGACAATCTAAAGACATTGCTTCACTAACCTCCACGAAACGAGAAATATTTTCTGCACGTTCTAAATAACGATTAATCCAATAAAGAGATTCAGCTACCCGACTTAAAAGCATACTAATTTCCTACAACCCATGTATCTTTGCAACCCCCTCCTTGAGATGAATTGACTACTAATGAACCTTTTTTTAAAGCAACTCTAGTTAGACCTCCTGGACTTACCCATGAATCCTTTCCTCTTAAAATGTAAGGTCTTAAATCAACGTGACATGGATAAAGTTCACCATCGCATAATGATGGAACAGTAGAAAGTTCTAGAGTAGGTTGAGCTATAAAATTTCTAGGATTATTTTTGATTTTATCTGAGAATTCATTTATCTCAGTTGTAGTTGATTGAGGACCAATTAACATTCCATAACCACCAGCTTCAGAGACTGATTTGACAACAAGTTTTGGAAGGTTCTTTAAGACATATTCTCTATCCTTCTCGTAATAACAAATATAGGTTTCAACATTTTTTATTATTGGTTCTTCATCAAGAAAATATTTGATCATTTTAGGAACAAAAGAATAAATCATTTTGTCATCTGCTATTCCTGTTCCGGGAACATTCGCAACAGCAACATGACCTGCATTCATGACATCTAGTAAACCACTAACACCTAAATATGAATCTTTTCTAAAATTTACAGGATCTAAAAAATCATCATCTATCCTTCTATAAATAACATCTACTCTTTTTAATCCAGAAGTAGTCTTTAAGTAAACATATTCGTCGTTACAAATTAAATCGTGACCTTGAACTAATTGAATACCCATTTCTTGAGCTAAATAACTATGTTCAAAATATGCACTATTAAAAATCCCAGGTGTTAATAAAACTATTTTTGGTGTATCAGTCCAAACAGCTAGTTCTTGGAGAGTCTTTAATAAAAATGATGGGTATTCATCAATAGGTTTAACTATCCTGCCTGAGAAAAGATTAGGGAAGATATTCTTCATCACTAATCTATTCTCCAAAAAATAAGCCACACCAGAAGGACATCTTAAGTTGTCCTCTAAAACATGCCAAGTACCTTGACCATCTCTTATTAAATCAAGTCCTGATATTTGACACCATTTGTTTAATGGAGGTTTAAAACCTAACATTTGAGGCCTCCATCCATCTGAACTCTCAATTAGTTCCCTTGGAATTATTCCATCATTAATTATATTTTGAGAATTATATATATCATCTAAGAAAAGATCGATTGCCTCAAGTCTCTGTTTTAAGCCTTCTTCTAGGGATATCCAGTCGTGCTTACTTATTATTCTCGGTAAAGGGTCAAAAGGTAATATTCTTTCTGTACCTTTTAATCCTGTGTCGTTTAACCTAAAAGTTGCTCCATGTCTTAGTAATAACTTCTTGGCCGCCGAATGATTTCTGTTTAGTTCTTCTAAACCCATGTTATCTAAGGAAGATAATAAGGGGGTTAAAATTTCTCTTGCAGAATTTAAATTATCTTTAAAGTATTCATCAAAATTATTTTTAGGACGATAATCTGAAAACATATATCTCTTCATTTGTTAACTTTTTACTTTAGCTTGGGACGATATTTAGTATTTAAAACTACAAAAAGAAATATCCATAAACTAAATCTATTTCAATAATTTATACATTGAACTATATTTCTTAAAAATATAAAAAACATGAATTCTGGCAATTGGCAATTTGTTTTTTTTAGATATTTTGCGAGTTTACTTTTTATTCTCTCTCATAGTTTACTTGTTTTAGATCATCTACCTACTGGTGCTGCACTTCATGGTTTGGGAGAAGTTTTTATAGCGCCTTGGGCCTTTAGGGAAAGGGCCTGGGATTTAGTTGCTATTGCAATTTTATTTTTCTTTTTTGATATTTGGGGATTGATTAACACTCCTTGGAATTAGTTGATAATATCAATCCAGGCATGGTAAATAATTTACTAAAAATGAAATCCAAAATAAAACAAACTTTTAAATTAATCTTATTTATCTTTTTAACAAATACTCACTTCTTACAAGCTCACGATTCATTTAATGGAGGATGTAAAAATCATTGTAATGAATCTGTTAAACCATCAATTATAAATAAAGAGTTGAATAATTCTAGTTATAAAAATCAAATTGAGGATAATGATTCTTGTTTAAGTAAATCACTTTGTAGAGGTTGATAAAATCTTGTATTTGAATTTTTCTCTATAAAATTTGTACTTGCTTTGTAATTTCTAGTTGGAGGATTTACTTGGTTTTTAATTAAAATAATAAACGTATAAATCAATGGAAGTACTAGCGATAAGGAGGCAACTATAGCAATTATTTGATTAATTTTAATCAATGGCTTTTTTACTAGAGGGTCACCACATAAACCACATATTAATTCTCCAGATGTTGATTTTTTTTGAAATTGATATTTGGGATTACAATATGGACAATAGTAATTATTCATGGATTAAAACAAAATTATTTTTCTTATTATTAGAAATATAAAAAATTTATTTTGTAATAAGACTTCTAGCCAAAGTAAGATTTTTGAAGTAAAAGATTTATACCAATAGTTCAATTTAGTCTCCTTCACTTTGAATTAAAGTGGTGTGATCTCTGATCATCTACATCGGCCATAAGATCATTTTTCTCTAATTTTTTAAGAACATTTTTGTATTCGATTTCATTAACAGCTCTAGCTAATAAATCAGAAAAATATTTAAGTTTTTTTGACATTATTTTATCTCTATCCAAATAAAGTTTCTTATTACAATAGATAGCTAAAAAATTTTAATAATGCCAAAGTTTGTTTATTTATCCCAAATAAAAAGGAGAGCTTTTAAAAGCTCTCCTTTTATTCTCTTACTTATTTTATCTATCAAAATTAACAACTAGCCTAAATCATTGATCCTTGTTGTTAATTATTCTTCAGCTAAAAATAAACTTAAAAAACTAATAGTTTTTAACTGGGGCAAAGACTCTAGAATTGAACTTTTTCCTGTAGGGCACCTAAACGATGCGAAAGAAGTAAGTTCAGACATTAATAAAAAATAATTGGAGCAGTTAATTAAATTAGTTCGGGATTATTCCGAAATTGCAGGCAGGCTATCGATCATTTTGAAAGACCTCCTAAAACTCAACAATCACAAATTAATAAAAAACTTTTAAAAAAACAATCCGTTTTTATACGCATTGATTTTTAATTCAAAATGTCCGATAGTAATAATCAATTTGTTTATTTTCCGCTTTAAATTTTATATATTTCTTGTTTAGTTTTTTAGTAAGTTTTGCTTATTTCTTTTCTTATCTCTCTCGTTTATGTTAACCCTAAATGAATTGAGGAGATCTATTTATGACTAATTCAAGAATTCAAAATAATCATAATAATGATATTAATAATAATAAAAATAATCCCGTAGATGAATATTTACAATGTCTTTCATATTGCGATATTCATCCAAAAGGTATTGATAATGATTGCGAAGTGATTTGTATTGAGAGACATTTGAAAACTAATTATTGGTAAATATATAAGCTAGAAATTACTTGAACCCTTTTGAAGAGGAACTTGTTCGGACTTTAAAATTCCAAACGGTTACAACACCCTTTGCATTAACTGCAGCTAAAGCGCAGTCATCGGGTCTCCAAGCAATATCCCCAACTAAATCTCCAGCAAAAGCAGCTCCTACAGGATCCCCATTTCCGTCGTTTTTAAGAAAACTAGCTACTACTGAACCATCTCTTGAACCTGAAGCAACAAGCAAACCTTTATTAGAAAAAGCTAGGCTAGAAATTGGTTCAGTATGATGACATAATTCTCCCGGCATTGTTCCTTCAGGACCATTTCCTGAAAAACTCCATACTGTAATTCTTTCGCTACCACTAGTTGCTAATAGCATGCCACTATCATCGAAAGAAAGGTGAGAAGGCTTTCCAGGATAACCTGTCATTTCAGCATCAAGTCCAGTTGATCTCCGCCAGAAATGTACCGAATTATCTTGACTCCCACAGGCGACAATATCTCCATCAGGGCTTAACTGCATTGAAACTAGTGAACCTTGCCATTCAAGTTTCTGATTAGTCTTTTTATTTGTTACATCAAAGAAAGTTACGCGTCCGTAGCATGCAGTTGCTAATTCATTCTTATTCGACCACGATAGGGCACTTACTGTACTCGGATGTTCTTCTGAAACCCATTGTTCATTACCATCTTGATTAAATACATATACTTTTTTGGAAAATGCTACGGCTAAATATAAACCTCCATTTGACCAACTTAAATGTTCTACCCAACCTTTACCGAGTTTAATGGCTTTAATTCCCTCCCCATTATTGCAATTTAATATTCGAACTATTCCGTCTTGCCCTGAAGTTGCAAAAATCTCTCCATTCGGATGGATAGACATTGCAAGAAGACCTCCGGAATGGACTTCATCCTTTTTCCAAATAAGCTTTCCTGTATCTCCTTGGAACCCATAAAGCCCTCCTAGTACGTCTCCAACGATAAAGAGTTTCCCTTTTAAAGCCCAACCACAAACTATTGCATAATCATCAACTTCAGCAGACCATCCTTGATGAAACATTCCTCTAGGACTAAAAGGTTCTATATCAGGCACTTATCAAATCCCTCTTGCATTTCTTTTTCATTTAGATTTCTTCCAATAAACACGAGTTGATTTCTTCGTGGTTCATTTCCCCATTCTTTATCTGGTTGAGCAGTAAATAACATATGAACTCCTTGAAATACTATTCGTCGTGGGTTGCCTGAATAACTAATAAAACCTTTTGTTCTGAATATATCAACTCCTTTCTCGGAAAGAAGTCTTCCCATCCAAGTATTCAACTTTTCAGGATCAACATCTCCAAAACGCTCTATTGCAATTGATACAACTTCATCATCATGTTCATGTTCTGCGACCCAGTTTCTTTCAGTTTTAAAAGGAATTTCCTTAACATTATTTTGGGAATCTATTTCTAGCAATTTCATATTGAATTCTTCAGCAGTATGTTGTGTGAACAATCCAACTTTTGACGCTTTTTCAACATCCAAAATAAAAGATTTAGATCCTTTATTTTGCAATTTAAGACTTACATGCTCATCATATGGAATAGTATTTCCAGGTTCTAAGTTTTTAGCTTTTTCTGCATAAAGTCTTACAGAGGCTTCTGCACCCTCTTTTAATTCTTCTTCACTAAATCCTTGATTAGCAAAAGCTACTAAGGACATTTCAGGATCAGGCCCTTCTTCAAGTTTTAATTCATATTTTCCAGGATCAAGATCATAAACTCCTGACCATTCAAAAGGATATTCAGGTTCTAAGAAAGTTGGTCTACGCTTTAATATTTGGTCAAGATCAAATGCACTCAAATTTAAAACTGTCTCAATAGGAACCTCTGCTTTCTCTGCTCTAATAATACGAGTCATTCGATTCATATCTCTTAATCTTGATTCAAGGTTATCAAGAGCATCATCTGAGACTAAATCAGTTTTATTAAGGACTAAGACATCTGCAAATGCCACTTGCTCAGAACTCTCATCACTACGCCCTAGTTGTTGATCAATATGAGCTGCATCAACTAATGTAACTATTCCATCAAGTGTGAATTCAGAACTAATTTCTTCATCCATAAAAAATGTTTGAGCAACAGGACCAGGGTCAGCTAACCCAGTTGTTTCAACTAAAACGTAGTCAAATTTATCCCTTCTTTTCATTAAATTACCAAGGACTCTAATAAGATCTCCGCGAACAGTACAACAAATGCAACCATTAGACATTTCAAATACTTCTTCATCGGCGTTGATAACCAATCCTTGATCAATTCCAACTTCCCCATATTCGTTCTCAATTACAGCGATTCGCTTACCATGTTCTTCGCTTAATATTCTATTAAGAAGAGTCGTTTTGCCAGAACCAAGAAATCCAGTCAGGATTGTCACAGGCACTTTTTCTTTAATACTCATTAACCAATTAACCTAAAAAAATAACGTCTAATAGATAATATATTAGACATTAATTGATAATGAAAACCGTTATCTATAGAAAACTTTAATTTTGAAGAGAATTCCAAGTGCCTTCAAGGTTGGAGCCTGCTTCTTTATCACATGATCCACCTAATGAATTAACAATGGTACATGTATTGTGAACTGCAACCGAAACTGTATTCCCTGTCATCATTAATCCATCAACAAATATTTGATTAGAAGCTAAAGGAACTGAACTTTGTCTACTCAAGTTTTTTAATAACTTAGAAGCTGGTATTTGTTCTGGAAATATTGCCTTAACATTTTCTTCATCAAGCATCTTCAACGTTGATTGAATATTGTCAGGTCTTAGACTTGATGAGTCACCAAGAAAATCTAGTAAGCTAATAGTCTCAAATCCAAAAGCATCGCCGTAATATTCCATTGCTTTATGTTTAGATACAATAACTCTGTTTGATTTTGGAATTGTTGAGACCTGTGCAACAATCCAGCTATCGAGTTCTTCTAGTGTTGAATCTACTGAAGCAAAGCTCGCATTGATTGATTTCCTGTCAGATCTATTAAAAACAGATATATCTTTCTTTAAACTTTTACTTACAACTTCTCCCATTTTTATAATGTTATGAGGATCATGCCAAACATGAGGATCTAATCCTCCGTGATCATGATGGTGATGTCCCTCTCCTTCATCTGGAACTTGTGCAATTGGTTCAACATCGCTATTAGATAAATCTTTAAAGAAGTGTTCTTCGGCTTCAAACTCAAAAGGCATATGTTCAGTGAAGAATGTATATTGGCCATCTTCTTGAATTTCTATATTAAATACTGTACTCTCCCTCCCTTGATCAAAATTAAGTACATAAGCTTTATTACTCGCTACGAGAGTTCCATTATTTTTTTTGTTTATTGAATCCTTAGATCCTAATAGCTCTTTAGCTAGTTCCTCAGAAGATTCAATATCATTTGATTCGAGAATCACCATTTTCATAGCTGGATCTGCATATTCCCCACCTACCTTTGCGAATGACCATTTGTAGGAACCTTTAGAGAGTTGAAATTTTCCTGCCCATTCAAATGAACCTTCGGCATGGTCATCATGTCCAGCGTGATCATCATGGTCGTCATGTCCATCATGATCATCTACTTTTGCTGCCGAGTGATCATCGTGGTCATCATGCCCACTATGATCAGAGTGGTCATCTACATCTATAGCATTTACGCCAATTACAACTGTTTGAGGTTTACCCTCCCAATTTTTCATGCTTGGGGTCATCTCTTTCCCTAGAGTAAAAACTTTATCCGCACTGTTAAGTAACTGAGCTTGTCTTGGAGTTATTTTAAAGTCATGTACATCTTGTTTTCTATCAACCAAGCAGGTTACTTCATCAGAAGGTAAGGCAATAGATTTTACTAAATCGCAAGTGAGTGGCTCTACAGCTACATATGATTTTTCTTTCGCTAAAACGTCTTGACCAACTGTTGATAATAATACGGTTCCAGCTAATAAAGAGTTTTTGATAACAGAATGATTAGATTTCTTATTACTAAAAATTACTTTTTTAAAAATTGACATTCAAATAGGTTTTTATTTACTTAAAATGATAATCGTTTTCATAATTAATGGCAATATTTGGTATCAATTGTTATGAAAATACAACGTATTCCTAAGTATTGATAAACTATAAATTATAACTGATTTTAATATATTCATTAATGGCTACTTTAATTGCAGATAATTTAACTTATTCTTATTCAAAACAAAGCAAGCAAGCTTTAAATAAAGTTTCAGTTCAAATAAAACCAGGAACATTGACTGCGCTTGTTGGACCAAATGGAGCTGGTAAATCAACTCTTTTGAAATTATTGCAAGGACAAAAAAATCCTGATATTGGAGATATAACTATTGATGGTGAAAGTTTAGTTAGAACTAGATCCCAGGTTGCACTTATGCCACAAAGAAGCTCAATGAATTGGAAATTTCCTATTACTGTTGAAAAATTAGTCTCATTAGGTCAAATAAAATATTCAAAATCAAAAAATACTAATCTATTCCAAATAAAGGCTCTTCTCGCAAATCCAAAGTCTTGGGTTAATAAATGTTGCGAATTGGAAGCAACAATGCAAAGAGTTGGCATTTCAAATCTTGCAAATAGAAGACTTGATTCTCTTTCAGGTGGACAACAACAAAGAGCACTTTTAGCTAAAACTTTAATGTCTCCTGCAAGAATTCTTCTGCTAGATGAACCATGTGCTGCATTAGATCCTCCCGCAAAGGACGATTTTCTTAAGATAGTCCGTCAACTTGCAGATGCAGGCTTAGCTTTGTTTATAAGTAGTCATGATTGGGGCTCATCTCTCAATAGTTATGATCATGTAGTTGTTTTAGATAAAACAGTATTAGCTTCCGGAACTCCCAATTCAATACAAGACAAATTAGATGATCTTAATATTAGTTCTTTAAAAGAAAATAATTCTTGTGATTAAAGATATTTTTAAATTTAACTCTGAGTTTGATAACAGTTTTGGCAAAGGCCGAAATATTCAAGTGTATGAAACAAAAGTTGAAATTTTTTTGGGTTTTTCTTAGGACTATGAATATCTTTTACCGGACAACCTTCCATTTTGGATGTTTCTCCACATTGAACACATGTCAGATGGTGAATATCTCTATCAACCGGAGTGTAAAGTACTTCACCTGTTGGAAGATGTCTAGATCGAATTAATCCATGTTTTATAAGAACTTGAAGATTTCTATAAACTGTTGTCAAACCCATAGGTTTGCCATCAATAATCAATTGCCTATGCAATTCTTGACCACTCAATTCATCATCACATTTTTTAAGTTCTTCAAGAAGTTGCTCTTGTCTTTTGGTAATGTCAGGCTTGGTTACCATCATTTTCAAGGTCTTTTAATGTCCTGTTTTTCTGATCATAACGAATCATACGATTAATGTCTTTTTTAAACAACTGGTGGTTAATTCCTTTAATAATTACTATTTTCTCTGGAATCTTATGCCCAGCTATGGGAACAGTATTGATTACTCATAGAAGACTATTACAAGTAAATTTAATTTCTCATTGTGTTTTACCGGGACTAGCTTTAGCTCTAGCTTTAGGTATTCATCCTTCAATTGGAGGAGTTATAAGTGGTCTTGTTGGTGCAATTATTGCGGAGAGTTTAACTAATAAAAAAAGTGAAAATTATGAAGCAGTTATGAATACAATTCTTGCTGGCATGCTTGGTTTTGGGGTTTTACTAATTCCACTTCTTGGGATAAGAATTGATTTAGAGGCAGTATTATTTGGGGATTTATTAACCGCAAACCTTAGCGATTTGTTAAGAACAATTATTGCTTTTCTAACATTCATTTTATTAGTAACGTTCGGATATGAAAAAGTTGTATATGTCGGCTTAGATCCAGAGGGCGCCTCAGCTAGTGGAATAAATGTGTCTTTGTTAAACCTAGCTCTAAGTTTCACGACGGCACTCGTTATCGTTAGTTCAATGTCAGCTGTTGGAGTAATTTTAGTAATTGCATTACTCTCAACACCTACTTTATTAGGACTTGATAAAGCACAAAGTCTAAGGATTGCAATGATGAGATCTTCATTCTTTGGACTTTGTATTTCTCTATTGGGTTTTATTCTTTCAATTGTTTTTAACTTATCTCCTGGACCTGCAATAAGTGTTATTTGCGTTGCTTCGTTAATAATTCCAAAAATTGGAAATAAATTTTAAAACTTTTTTCAGAGTTTAAATGTCCAATCAGAATTAAGGACCTCCGCTTCTGGATTGTTTCTTAAAGCCACTTCAATAGCATCTTTCTTATTGTTTGCTATAACAACCTCATCAAACTCTTTGCCGTCTTTTTTTAAACTTACTTTGAAGCGCATTGATATATTAAAAAGTTATTTCTATCTTAAATATTATTAAAAAAGAAATAAATACTTTATTGCAAAAAATTTAATTTATAAATTTAATTTTATTTAATTATTTTGAAGCTTTTCTACTACACTTTCTTTCTCAATTTTTGCAACATCTTGAAGTCCGTTAGCATCAAACCAAGGAGCACTTTCCCAATCAAATCCTTCTCCAAAGGTATTATCTGGTGCGGCGACATACCAATGACACGAAGTATCCGGAACATCTACGGCACACTTTGACCAATCAGCTTCCCATTGAGGAACTTGAACCCACATAACAGAAGCTAGAAAAATTGAAATAATAAAATTCATAATTTTTGGTTAGCAAAATTTAGAGAGATTCTTTTCACATTCTTTTCTTCTTTTGCTCCAGTATTCTTCCACTATTTGATAATTATGTTTAGCTTTAAAGTCTTCCAGATTATTATCTTTATTTTTAAAAAAGTTAGGTTTTCTTTTCATAAAGTCTTCCAATCATTGAGGAGTTTATAAGATGGATTTAATATTTTGGAAAGTGGATTTATACTCAAATTATTTCTTTTTATTCTATGTTTTTTAGTATTCAGAATTTAAGTTTAAAAATAGGGAATTTGCAAATATAATTTAATAAATCTGATTAATAAAAAAATTAAATTATTATTTGCTTCGTTTTAGGAATATATTTATCAGGATTCTCCTCAATATATCTAAATGAATATTTTACAATTCCACCAATAATTGAAAAAAGAATAATTGTAGTAAAAATGTAAATTACTTTCTTGTACCTTTTTTCTTTTGAAAATATCTTGCACCAATACAAGTATTCTAGTTTTATTTTTTAATAAGTAAATAAACATAAATAGGGATTAATACCGTAGCTTTTTTAATTCGAATAAGTGTAGATTAATTGAATCAGAAACTCCTCACACACATTTTTCTGATTGTAATAAGTACTCGCACAATAGTTTGAGTACTTTTTGTTTTTAGCTTTGTGACAGTTAATATACTTGCCCAATAAGTATTTACTCTCTCAAAAAATCATGTGAAATTTATATTGTGTGTAGGAGAGGTTTTACTAAATCAGTGGAAACAAGGAAACACTTGATTTATTAGAACCGATTTAGGCCCCTTTCAGGGGTCTTTTTATTTGCTGTAAAGGTTATATTGATTTAATAATTTGTTGAAATTTTCAACTCTTTCATTTTTCTCATTTAAAGGTCTTGAAAAATCAAGTACTGCAGCACAACATAATTGCCAGCAAGATTTTTCCTTAAGTTCTAATTTTTTGCATATATCCTTTGGAGCCATTGTTAATGTATTTATCTCAGAAATATGTTGAATGGTTTCCCATAATTCTCCTTCTAAAAAGTCAAGTTCAATACTAGATAATAATTCTGTGGCTATATAATCTTTTATTAGTTCAGTTAATTCCACAATATTTAGATTTATTTAAACTTAATTCTAAATCTTAGAAGTTTTTAATTCTTCTATAAGATATAAATTTTACTAAATATTATTCCACCAAATTTTTATTTTTGTTGGTTAGATTAAGAAAAGTTCATGCTTGTTTTAATGAAAATCGTTTTTGTAAGTTTTTTTATATTAATAGGATTTATATTTCCCTCAGCTTCATTTGCTTCTCACATTGAATTGAGTGAGTGTGTTGAAATTGCGCATTGTGTCAGAGAAGAATGGGAAGCCGACTCAATCGAACAACCTTTTGAGGAAGTTAAAGAAATTATCGAGAATACCCCAAGATCAGTAATAGTTGAACTTGATGGAGATTATCTTCATGCTGAAGTAACAAGTAAATGGATGAAATACGTTGACGATTTAGAGGTATCTTTTGTTCCTGAATCTCGTAAATTGCTTGTTAGGTCTGAATCTAGAGTCGGTGAAAGTGACCTAGGTGTGAATCAAAAGAGGGTTGATTTATTAAAATCGAAGTTGTTTTAAATTAATTTAGATCCATAGTTTTTCAAAAATATTTATAGATAAAAATTAATATCTTTAATATAAATTGATTTTAAAAATGTAATATTTATTATCTCCTTTAACCAAAGCATTATTATTAACAGGTGTTATTAATGAATTTAAATGATAATAAATCTATTTTTATTATTTATTTTTGGAGCTATTTTCTTTTGGTTCTACAAGAACATAAGGAAACGAGGTTTTCTATGGATAGCTAAGGGATTATTGCAAATTGGAATACTAATATTATTTATTGGTAGCTTTTTTAAATTGTTTCTTACTTTACCCTCTAACTTATATATAAAGTTGATATTTTGTCTTACATACTTATGGTGCACTGTAGGTATAAATGTTAATTTCATGATTCCTTTAATTGATTTAATTGATAAAAAAATTGATAAATATAAATAATTCAAAAATTGTTTTAAATTTATTATTTAATAAAAGTAATTTTTCTCTATTGGCAAAATGACAAAAGACAGTAGATTAAGTCTTTGAAAAAATATTTTCTTAATTTTTTAAGTATTTTTAATCATAAAAAAGATACTAAAATCTATCCTATTCAAGAGTTAAATCAACTTAGGCAAAGAGAGAAAAAAATCCAATTAGCGAGGAAATCTCGAGCATACATCTCAGATTAAAATAAAAGGCAAAAATCATGGGTTGAAAAAAAAATAATAGAAAGTCCAGAAAAGTATCCTAAATAATTTCTAATATATGGATTTATAAGAACATGAATATTATTCATTCTTGTTTTTATTGGACAGTCTTTTTCTGGTATATCTAGTTTTAAATGCTAAATCAGTAATTATAAATATTCCAAGTAAAAGAATAATTATTCCTATGAAGTATTTCATATAATCCTATTGTTAAAAATTAAAAATTATTTTTATAAAGTTTATTGGTTATGCCAATTTATTTTAATATCAAGCGATTCAGAAAGATTTCGAGTGACAGGACAATCTTCAGAAGCATTTTTTATAAAATCAATTTTTTCTTTTGATAAGTCATCAGGAATATAAATATCTATTTTTAGTTGTGCTATTTTCCTTTCTTTATTCTTAGTCATTATTTTCTCAATATCTAAATAAATATTTTTTAATTCCCAACCATTTGATCTTGCTTTGATGGACATTATAGTTAGAAGGCAAGAGCCTAGGGAGGTTGCGAGTAAATCAGTTGGTGAGAAGTTTTCACCTTTCCCGCAATGATCTATAGGTGCATCAGTTGTGATTGCATTCCCAGATTGGAGATGTTTAGCTTCGCATTTTAAGTCCCCTAAATAAGAACATGTAATTTTACTCATTTAAAAACTATAAATTAGAACTATTGTTTTTAACTTCAGGATATGAAGTCATTATTGCATCAGCTAAATCTCTCAACATATCAGCTATGTATTGTGGTGGGCATTCGAGTTCATTGATATAAGCAACACATCTCTTAGAAAGATCGGTATAGGCAGGAAGAATGATATTATCGATTTGCAGTTTTGTTGGTTCCCATCTATTAATATTATTTTTATCCATAAACATTTTTATTTATGCTAGATGAGTTATTTAAAAAGATATAAGTAGTTGAGCATATGCTAATTAAATTATTTTTCAGATCCAAATTCTTCTAAACAATATTCAATCAATTTCATCGAGTCATTTATAGTTCTCTTACTCTTGTTTTTAAGATCAAAACATTCACTCAAGATTTCAGCTGATTTTTTCAATTTATTTTTTTCTTCATTTTTTAAATCACTAGAAATAATAAAATCACGATATGTTTTTAAACTAATTAGGAAGGCTATAGATAAAAAAATCACTACGATATTTCTCCTTAAAAATTTCATGTATTTATTGTTCTTATCTAATTTTTTGATTAATTAATCATTCCTATTGAATTATTTTATACATTATTCATAAACAATGCACTTAAGTACTAAATAATTATATTTGTAGTAGCAGCAATAGTAATAGCAGCAATTGAGACAAATATATATGGAACTACTTTTATAGGTATATAAAAACTTTTCTTTGGCATAATGTTATTTTCTTTAAAATATAATCATTATTCAATACATTCTTAAGTCTCCAAATATACTAAAACTTAATTTTGAAAAGCATTTATTTAAATTTTCATCAAATAAAGAATCTCCAGATCCTGCCTAGAATCAGATATTTTTCTTTTCAAAAAACTTAATTCCTCTTGATTCATTTTTGATTCTTTGATCATCATTTCTGCTTGATCTATGGCATGCTCAATATTTTTTATCTTAAGGTCTCTTATTGTTGGATTCTCCTTGCAGGTTTTTATTGTTTGTGAATCAAGCATAGTTTATTTTAATAATTACTTTAAAAATTCTTTTTGTTTAGTAAAAGAAATTCTAATCGCAAAACTCATCAAAATTAATTATTATTATATGAAGAACTTTATTCTTAACTAACCTTCTCTTCATTTGATCGAGTGGGTTTTTTTTATGGTGTAATATACCCCTAGCGAGAATTTAAAATTTGGAAGAGTCAAAGCAAATCCCTGAGGAGAAAAATTCAATTGAATCATCTTCCGAAATAAAGAAAGAGAGTAATAAAGAGGAGAATGTTAAAGCATTTACTGAATTTCTTGAAAAAGCAAGTAATCAAGACATTGAAGAAGAAAAAGGTAACTCTGATTTAAAAGGAGATAAAGAAGAAACTAACGAAAATTCATTTTTTAAAAGAATTCTCAATGATGGATTTGATGGGATCACATCAAATCCTAACTATAAAATGTTGGCACTATTAATAATTCTTTTGATTAATTTGTCTCTCTTTTTTGTTATTGGCAATATAGGTAAAGCTTTCTTGAGGAATGCAGGAATAATGTAGAAGTTGATTATATCTATTTAATAAACTGTTCTTCACATTATTTGGACTTGAAAAAAATCTATGATAATTTGATCTCAAAATTTATTTTTTATCAATATTGGATAACAAAGAACCTGAGAATCCTGTCGTTTATCTCTCTAATTTAATTAAAAAGCTAGATGTAAAAAATAGAAATGGAATAGTTGCTTTAGTAATTGTTAATTTACTAGTTATTCTCTTATTTAAGTTTTATTTGAAAGGAGCAGGTTTATTATCTTGACTGCATATGATTTGATTACTCAGCGTTTTCAAATTGTTTTGCTAACCTGAAAGCCTTTTTGATTATAAGAAACCCTCCATAAGCTCCAGCAAGTAAAGGTAAAATAATTAAAGGATTTGGGGAGTAATCTGAATAATTTTTTACACCATCAACATATTCATATCCAGAACATTTCAGGTAGAGGAAAGTAAAAAATGTAATACTCCATCCAATAATTGATAAGACTCCACCTTTTTTATCTCCTTCATAAAATCTATCTAAACCTAAACCCCAACCTCCAATTAAAAAGATTCCTCTTACTACAGAATTTTTTTCTTTATTTTTAAGCATAGTTTTCAAAATGTCCATTATGAACATAACTCATTTATTCCAATCTTGCTATGTTCCCTTAAGTTATTTACTTGATTCAGATTTGTATTTCTAGTGTCTTAGTAATAAATACATAGATAAATCACAAGAAATTTTTTATTTAGAATTAAGTAAGGATATTGTTGGTCTAATATAAACAAAGATTGATCCATAAATATCTTTCATGACTCTTACCTCGTCATCTAAATAAATTACGGATACTTCGCAAGAAGGTAATTCTTTATTCCAAGGCAATTTTTTCCATACTTCTTTGACTGGATACCATCTTTCCATTAATAGCGCACTGATCAATGGAATCTTATTAAGTCCATCAACTTTGGAGACTTTGGTTTTCTTCAAATTCATTTTAAGTACCTTATCTTCTAAAATTAAATCATTAGCAAGCGTTATTACTCTTCCTCCAAAAGTTGGAAGAAGCTTGAACCAACCAAGAATTGGAATTGTTGTAAGCCCAAATATTGTGGTATCAAATGTTGATAAAAATTCTTTTTTATCAAAATCAATATTTTGAGCAATTCTTCCAATGGTAGAAAGACCAAATGATCCAACTTGTAATTGATGTAGTTTAAAAAAAAGATTACTTTTAAATTCATCATTTAACGCTTTTTCTATAGCTAAAAAGAACGGTGAACTTCTAAATAATTCAACTGTTGAATAAATTAATTCCCACTCTCCAGATAATTTTTCTTCAGAAACTTCAATATTAAAATTTTCAAGACTCTTTATAAGTTTTTCCATCTCTTTCGATTTTTCTTGATACATAGGTGCAATTAATTTATTCAGTCTTTGCCCCCTGTCAGTGATAGCTGCTATTTGATATATCTTCTTTTTAATCTCCTCAATATCAGTCATAATATTATTTTTACAATCTTTATATTAATTTATTTTGTGAGTATTGGTGCGACTTAAATTATTTTTATTGGTTGGATATTAATTTGTTTAATATTCTCCCCATCTTTTGCCAATTTCAAAACCCCATTTGGAAGTTAAGCAAATTACTTCTTCATGATTTTTACAATCCGATAACTCTTTCTTTTTTATAGGATTATTTTTAATTAACTCTGATATCTTGTTTAATTGTTCTATTTTTTTAAGAAAATTAATTAAATCTTTTTCTGGCATTTTGATATTAAGAACTATATTTCTGATCGTAGGTGAAAATATAATATAAGACCCAGCCAACTCCTCCAATTAATATTGCAACCATTATATTTACTGACCAAACTATTTCTATCATTTTGATTTTATCAATATTTGTATATTAACTAAATTTTTAATCATATCTGTAATCAGATTTTGGAAGTATCTAAGTTTTGTCTTTGAACATATATGGATTATATTTGTTTTAAAGTAGGTAATTTAAAAAATGGGTGAAGCTAAAAGAAGAGAAGAATTAGGATTGCCGCCTAGAGAGAAGAAAGTAGCAAAAAAAGATTCAAAAAGTAATTTAAATCAAATCTTGAATAAATACCCTTTTGCTCCATATATCTTGGGAATTTCACTCCTTACAATTTTAATAATCGATCTAGTTAATTACTATAAATAGTTTTATTTAAAAAAATTTCATATCTTAATTTTTAATTCATAAATCTGTATTCTTTTGTTCCGCATTTATAAAAATATTTTTCCATAATTAATATATTACTTAAATAAAAAAACTAGAATCGCCAATGTTTGATAATATCGGTACCGCATTAGTCCAAGCAATAGGATTTTTTGGTGTTTTTGGATATTTTGTCTATCAGCTATTATCAGATGGTAAAAAACCAATACAGAATCAATCTAAATCTCCTGTCAAAAAAGTAAATCAGAATAAAGATTTAAATGATAGACCTAAGAAGCAAGGATTATTTAGTAGAAAAAAAGAACTGATAACTGAGGATGTGAAACCAAAGAAACAAGGATTATTTGGTAAAAAATTAGAACCAGTAAAAGTTGTAGAAGAACCTAAAAAGAAAGGTTGGTTTAGGTAGACAATTTAAGAGAATTTAAAAACGATTCTGATATCTTTTATACAAAAAATTTTTAATTCTATTTTTATAATTTAAATTAATAAATTCAATTTAATGAACCATAGAGAAATTACAAAAAGATATAGTGATTTAATTGATAAAGCAGAACAAGCCAATGGTAGAAAAGAAATTGTTGGTTTACTTAAAAAAGCTGCTAAATTAAAATCCAAAATTGAAATTAAGTAATAATTATTAGAAAAAATTATTTTTCTAAATGTTAAATTTATTTAAACAAAAAAATATTCGTGCGATAATCATATGAAATTTTTTAGTTATGAATAAAAAAGGTTATACAACTGAAAGCGGTGGAAGACAAAACGGGTTTGCAATTGAACCAGAAATTAATCAAATAACACAGGGAGAATCAAAGAAATCGTTTTTATTATTTATAGGGATATTATTACCTTTCTTGATTGGTGGGATTTATTATTTTAAAACGCTTTGAATAAAAACATTTTTCATAAATCATTTTTGGAAATATATTCTTGAGAACTTATAATATCCTGCATTAGACCCTGGGAAGATGAGTTGAATCCATTCTTCTCAAGAAAAGTTTTAACTTCCTTAAATTTTTTTTGAATTTTTTTGGTGTAAGGGGTTGTCATTAAATAATCTTCTTGTTCAGTGGAGTAATTCATTTAATTTAAATTGTTAATTATGGCTTACTTAAATTGTGCTGAATATTTTATGAATAGAGAAGTTATAACCATTACAAAAAATGATTACTAGTAGTAAATACTTAATTTGCAAATATCGACTTGTGCTTTTTTGCCGGCATATATTATTTTGAGAAATTTATTTTTTTAATATTAAAGAGTGCTTATTGTAACTAGTTCCATTAAATCTCTTGATCTCAAATAGTCTTGAAATACATCAGAATAAAAAGCTCTTTTTGCAGCTATCTTGGAATCAAATTCTATTACTATACCTAGTTGACCCCCATCCCACTTGTGTGAATTAGAGTCTTGGGTAATATCTTTTTTTACTACAACCCCACCCATTGATTTTATCCATGGCAATACTGTTCTTAGGTATTCAAGAAACAAATCAGCATTTGGAATAGATATTTTCTTAAGCCAGTAACTCTTTGTCATGGAATCAAAACATTTTGAGTAGAATATAGCACATCAACCTAAGTATTTTTGCTTAAGTCCTTTTTTAATCTATTTAAATGAATTTAGAACAACAACTATTGGACTTACTCCTCTCAAGTCCTAATAGTAAAAAGATTAAAAATATGGCTGAAGAACTAGAGCAGGAATCAAAATTTACTCTTAGCAAGGATATTGAGAAGTTAAAAGGAATATGGGAGCTTAGATGGAGTAGTTCAAAAGCTCCATTTCTAAATTACTCTCCTTTTGTTGATAATCTTCAAATTCTTGATCCTTTAAATTTAGATGGTTTGAATTTACTCAAACCTAAAGGAATTAATGCAATTATTGGAACGGGAATAGTAGCAAAATTGAGGTCTTTAAATCAAAAGAAAATTGGAGTTAGTTTTACTCATGCTGGAATTATTGGACCTTATCTAGGAATAAGGAAGATAAACGCTTTAACTAAGATTAAAAAAGAACAAAAAGGATGGTTAGAAATTACATTTTTAAGTAAAGATCTTAGAATTTGCAGGGGAGATAAAGGAACTTTATTTATTCTTAGAAGAATTGAAGGTAATACCTTATTTGAAAGGTTTCAAGAATTTATAGAGTCTCTCTAAATTGTTTTTATCTTTTAATCCAAATATATTTTAAAAAAAAGAATATTGGGACATATTTAAAGGACTCTTTTGGTATCTCATATGATAAAAACTTTAATAATTCCTCTATCCAATAACCCATGTCAAATCCTAAAAGGTATCTTTCCAAAACGAACCAAAATTCATTATCAAAAATGGTTCTTAAATTAAGGTAGATATATTCCCAATGGAAAGTATTCCAATATT
>QCUQ01000008.1 GCA_003210655.1 Prochlorococcus sp. AG-679-M10
CTCATTAAAAGAATTATACGCCAATTTTTTATATAAAATCTCCTAACTATCTCTTCATATTTTTTTTTGTCGGTTTTTTCTAACTCCTCTTTGTTACTTAAATATTTTTTTTCTATCCACTCAAAAATATCTTTAAGTTTTCCGTTTATTTTGCCGTTAGTTATCCATTTTTTTATATAAATTTCATCTCCATCTTCTAATTCAAAACATTTTTCAGGAGAAGGGAGTGTGTAATTATGAAATCTATCAGTATAATCTTTGATTAGTTTCATTCAACTAATCCTCCTTATTAAGTTCTAGTTCTCTCATAAACATAAATGCACCAAATGAAAAAGCAAGTGAGATTAAAAAAGTTAGAAGAAAATAAATGCCCCATAATTTTAATTTTAATCTTTTTCCCTCAGCAACATAAAATATGAATACTGATATGAGAAGAATAGCTGTATCAGCAGATATAAATCCAGAAGTAGGAGTTATCCATGCGTCATCAAAAAATGCAGTTCCTATATCTAGTACAGAACCTTGAATATTTCCATTCCTTACTAATTTAATAAATTGAAGAATAAAATAAAATGGCCAAATTAATCCTGCTATTGAAGTCGCACCATAAATTAAAAGTCTAATTTTTACCCACATAGCTTTTACTTTTGGTTTATTTATAGCTAATTTTGATAAATAATTGATGTATAAAATCATTCTAATAAATAGTCTTTTTTAATAATAAGAATTCAAAATATACATAATAATGTTCCTATTCTTTTTATAATTTGTTTTAAATTATCTACATTTAAGTCGAATTACTCACATCTCAAATTGTGCCTATCAGCTATAAAAGATATATAAACAAAAAATATTTATGACCCAGATCTTCCTTATTGATATTATGCTTGCTGGTTTAGGGGTATTTATTTATTTCTTTGGTCTAAAAAAGTTATTATTTAATCAGCCAAGAATTTCTCAAGACTAATAGTAAATGGCAAAAAATACTAAGGGAATGCCAATTGAGATAGGTATTAAACGTCTTTCTTTATTAAAAAAAAAGGGATTAATAACAGAAGAAATATTTTCTGATGCAGAAGAGCTACTGATTAAAAGTGAAATGGATATTTCTTCTAAATAATTAAATTAATTAAAATTCTTATAAATTAAAATTCAACTTTACTTTTTAGATAAAGAATATCTAATCTGAGTTAACTTAAAATAAAAAATAAAAAAATGTTAATCACAAAGAAATTGTGGGCAAATAACTCCGATCTAGCTTTGCTTAGCTTGAAAACTAAATTTGTTCAAGGGATAAGAAATGGAAACTTACCAAGAAATATTTTTAAAGATTATATAGCTCAAGATTATTTTTTTTTAGAGAGCTTTGCTAAGGCATATGGATTAGCTATTTCTAAATCAAAAGATAAAAGTGAAATTAAGTCTTTAAGCCAACTCTTAGAGGGTGTGTCTGATGAATTAATACTTCATGAGACGTATGCAAAGGAATGGGAGATTGATTTGTCTACTAACTATATAAAACCTGCTACGAAGAACTACACGGATTTCCTTTATGATGTCTCCATAAAACTAAGTTCAGTCGAAATAATGTTTGCAATGACTCCTTGCATGCGTTTATATTCTTGGATAGGAAAGAATTTATCGGATATGATTTTAAATAATCCTTATAAAGAATGGATTCTTACTTACTCTAATGAAAGTTTTGATAATCTAGCAAAATCTCTTGAAAAAATAATTGATAATTACCAAGAACCGTTTGACATTAATCAGGCAAATAACTTATATAAAAAAGCCATGGAACTGGAATTAGATTTTTTTAATACTTATTCAAATTTCTAATAAATCTAAGAAAGTTTTTTAATTTTACAAAAATTATGTACTCTAATATTGCTCTTTCAATAGGTGGTAGTGACTCAGGAGGAGGGGCAGGTATTCAAGCCGATTTAAGAACTTTTATGGCACTTAAAGTCCATGGATGTTCTGTGATTACATGCATTACTGCTCAAAATAGTGTAGAAGTAAAATGTGTAGAAGCTGTAAATAAGGATACTTTGACAAGCCAGATTGATACTTTATTTTCAGATTTTGATATCAAATCTTTAAAAACTGGAATGTTGCTAAACGATAGGATTATTAATGCAACAGCTTTAAAACTGAAATCTTTTTCTATTAGAAAGATTATTGACCCGGTAATGGTGAGTAGAACTGGTTCTAAATTACTTGAGGATTCTGCAATCAATGCTTATAAAAAATTACTTTTACCAATTGCTGATTTAGTAACTCCAAATATTTTTGAAGCTAATCTTCTTTCAAATTTGGATATTAAGAATGAGGAAGATGTAGAGCAATCTGCAAAAAGTATTATTAAACTCGGCGCTAAAGCAGTTCTTATCAAAGGTGGTGGATTGAAGGATATGAAGGGAAGGGACTTTTATCTTGATGTCAATGGAGGGAAAAAGTGGTTTATAAATAAATTTATTAATACTCAAAACACCCATGGTAGTGGATGTACTTTAAGTGCTGCAATTTGTGGGTATCAAGCATTAGGATTTGACCTTATAGAGTCAATTAAAAAATCAAAATTATTTATTGAAAGAGCCTTGAAGAATTCTTATCAAATCGGATCAGGCCCAGGCCCACTTGGCCACTACCAATCACTCTGAAATAATTTGCTATATGAAAATTAAAAAAAAAGATTAAATTATTAAAATCTTTTATTTTAAAATCTAATTAAAACCACCATTTTTTATTTTGATTTTTTAAAAATAAAATTTCTTCTGTTTCCCACCCACCTTCTAACCACTCAAGATGTTCTAGCAATAAAGATTCGCTTTCTCCCTTTGTTAAATGACCTAGTCTATTTGCAATTCCATCAAATCTTACTTTCATTAACTCTTCGATTTTGATGTTATTCACAATTAAAACAGATAATTTTTATCTAAATAAACTTGATTGATAATTATTGTCAATGAAATTATTCTTTTTTTATATTTTTAAATATGTAATTTGTATTAAATGCAACTATTTTGTAGTGATAGTAATTAAGACTTATTCTCATAGATTGTATTTCTAGGTATTTTAAAAAATAAATCAGAAATTTTTTATGAAAAACCAAGAAAAAACAACCTCAAAAACAGTTGTTAATGTCGGTTATTGTGAGAGCACTTCTGAGTGGCTTAATAGAATAATGACTGAACTTGCAGATGAAAGTAAGAATTTTGTGGATCTATCAGTTTTGTGCGCATAAATTCAATTATTGAAAGTCAATCGCTTAAGGCCTATATAAGCTCTATGAAAGGCCTTTTTTGTATTAGATAAACTTATATAAGTTATTTGAAAGGTATATGGTTATGACTTTTTATTGGTATATCTAGTGACAATAAATATATTTAAAAATAATTAATTTAATAAAAGAAATTTTCCCTCTTATGCGGCCTATCTCAGAGAAACTTTATAAGAAATTAGTTAAAGCTTCCAAGAAATGAATAAATTACTTCTTTACTTTTCAGCTCTATATTTTGGAGCAAATATCGGAAAATCTTTGGCTAGTTATAGTTTCACATATTATTTAATGATTTCTAATTAATCTATTTTTTTCTTGGATGTTTTTTAAGCTTTACTTTTTGACTCTAAAATATTGAAGTAATCTTAAAAAAACTCTCAAAGTGCATTTAAATAAAAGTAGTTCTGAAATCGTAAATAAATTTAAATTATCTCCTCATTCTGAAGGAGGATGGTTTAGAGAAATTATACGCAGTAAAAATCATGTGACTAGAAATGATGGTCAAAAAAGAAATACTATAACTAGTATTTATTATCTACTTGGTAGAAGTGAAAGAAGTAAATGGCATCGATTAAATTCTTCCGATGAGATATGGATTTATCTTCAAGGGGCTCCCCTTAATTTATATCTTTTAGATGATAATAATAAAGAATTAAAAAATATAAGATTAGATTCAAATAATCCTATTGAAATGATTCCCTCTGGATATTGGCAGGCTGCTTGCACTACTGGAGAATTTACACTCACAAGTTGTTGTGTTGGCCCAGGATTTGACTTCAAGGATTTTGAAATGCTAAAAAATATAGATCCTTCTCTAAGGCCAGCCAAGGCGTTTCCGGAACTTATTTAATATTTTAAAGTTATCTTATGATTTGATTTAAATGAATCATGATCTTATTAATACAATCGGCATAAAACAGACGGCAAGAGAAGAAGCCGTTCTTTACCAGGTTAGTTCTATTGAAGGATTGATTGAAACTTTTGATAGGGATATTTCGAAATGGTCTGATTTTGACAGTTGGGAGAATATTCGAGTTCAGCAATGGATTTTTGAAAGAGCTATGGATATTTATAAAGGCAAGAAAATTGATATTAAATGTAATTGTTGTGAATACAATTTCATAAGTAAAAGAGATTTAGAAAAAATTTCAAATAAGAAATGCTACGGTATCAAAACTGCTTATATGATCGAAAAGGTTGCCCAAGAAATTGCATTAGCTAAATCCAGAAGAGAAAGTGATGGTACATATTCAGCGTAAAGTTGTTAAAAATTACCCTCTCTAAGATGAATAAGTGAAACTAAGCTATTACTTACATCGACTAAATGAAGAGTATGGTAAATCTTAATTATGATCTCTCTTCAAAACAAAAAGAATTTGTAGAGTCTTTAGAGAAATTTTCAAGTAAAGATTTATTTGAACAAAAAGATGAATTTAAAGAGGAAACTCCAGAAGTTTTTCATCTTAATTCGCTTATTAAAAAAAAAATTTACTTTCTTACAAAAGATCCAAACTATAAATTGTTTGCCTAGCTTATGGTTCAGCTATCTATATTTACATTATTTGTTTTGGTGGCAACATTTATGAAAAATAATCTTGTTTCCCATATTAATTCTTTTAAAATTAAGACTGAGTTATATTTCCTATTTTATTATTTATAAATTATTTTTTTAAAATTGGTAATATAATCAAATCATTCCACTTATGGATCTATATTTACAAGTAGTCTCGTTTAATATTAAAATCAACAAAATATGTACAGGTATAAAATAGGAATGACACAGGCAAAATTAGAGGGTTTATTAAAGATTGATAACGAATCATATAACCTTTTACGAGTCCTCACAATGTTCATGAAGTTAGATAATTCTCAGGACGTTCCACTTCAGGCAATGGCAGTATTTTGGTACGTGGCAACCTATCAAAATTGTACTAAGAAGGATATAGAAAAATATTTCGATATGAGTAAAGCCAGTGCTTCAAGGATGACGGATTACATAAGCCGATATCATAGGCTAGGAAAGGCAGGATTAGGGTTGGTTTCTAAAGAACAAGATCCAAAAGATAAAAGAAGAACACTTTTGAAACTTACAAGAAAAGGCAAAGATCTAATTGAAAGGTCTTTTAATACTCTTTATGAGGATATGAAAAGTTTTGAAGCTGAATTTGAAGAATGAATACTCGCAATATTAACTCTATAGCTTTTTGGAAAGTTTCAAACAAATTTTAATTTACTTCATAATATAAACGCTAACTTAACCTTTTGCCTCAGATAAAAAAATAACAATCTGGCCTGCACTCCATATACTTTCTAAGAAGTTAGAATCTTAGAATTATATACTTCATTATCATCAGGAGAACAGTAATGGAGGAAGATAGAGAAAAGTTAGAAAAAATATACCAACAATTAAATGAAGAAGAAGATACTGTTTTAAAAAAATGGCATCAATCACTTATTCCTAAGGCTATATTATTATTCCCTCTAATTGTTTTTGGTTTAACATTTTTAAAAGTGAATAAAGAAAAATCAATATTAGATTTACTCTCTTTTGTTGCAGTAGGAGGTTTATTAGTTTTTGGTGGTATTTTTTTGAATTATCTCTTATCGAAAGGAAGATAATGGAAAAATTTACATTTACTTGATTATATCAACTACTAATCTATCTATCTACTACTTTCCCTCCATAGCTCATGGCTATTGAATCTAAGAGTTGAAGCACATCATCATCTTTAACATGCTCCCATTTCTTCCAATATTTAAGAAGATCATTTAATTTTGCCCTTGTTTCTTTTGTAAAATATGAAAGTTCCATAACTAATAATTAATTGCCATTACTATTCATCATGCTTTCTTAAGATTTTTCTTGCAATAATTGTAATTTTCTAAAATTTTAATATTACATGCGGCTCAAATAATAAAGGTTCTTTTTCTTTTATTTCTTATTTATGTTTTTAGTAATTCTTAAGTATAAATAAATGCCTTTTCCAAGTAAGAATACATTTAAGTAGATGTGATATGGTGCAAAAATTTGATGCAATAGTTGCATACATTTATCCAAAAAAAGAGATTTTTACTCCTCTAATATAGATCGAATGTCAATTTTAAAAGCATCAACTCTGGATAATAATTCATTATCTTTTTTGCCATTTTAAAAGTTAAATATGCAAAATTAATTAGTAACGCATTATTTACGATAAAATAATATGAATATTATGCATTAAAAAATTGATTTAGCTCTATTAAATCTGCGTATTGTTTTCCTTAAAATATGATTTTTTATGGAAAGGTCAGAAATTGCATAAAGAGTTAAAAAGAAAACTGCCTTTGCAAAAATTGAAATTTGCATTATAAAAAGATACCTATTTATATAGAACCAAATCACTATAGATAAGCAAGTCCTTGAAGATCTCAAAATCCTTAAGGATTAATTTAATTAAGAGTCCAATACCAACAATGAGAAAGTTACTTTCCGTCCATAATTTTTTATCTCTAGATTATCTATATTAGAAATTATTAACAAAATTATTTTTAGTAATTAATACCCTAGATATTTGATGCCTTTTCCTAGTAATATATAAATATCAGAAACTCCTCACACACTAATTTCTGATGATCAAACACCCTTTTCTCTAAATTAGGGTGTTTTTATTTACATAAAAACTGAAATTCATAACTGATATTTGTGACAATTTATCTACCTGCACATCTCTTTAAGCTGTAGGAAAATGTATGGAATGTTTAAATGTGTGCAGGAGAGGTTTTACTGCAATAGTGGAAACAAGGAAACACTTGGTTTAGTACAACTAGAAGGAGACCTCAAGTAGAAATATTTTTTATGTTTCAAATTAGGTTGAATAATTGATTATTGTAAATGTGATAGAAATCACAAAAATATATCTATTAGTCGAAAAATACGAAATATAGTATTTGATATTGAGATATTTTTACTTTAAAGTCAAATTAAAAATTAGATTAGTTTTTGATCTGAACTAAAAAATTTATGAATTTACCCATTAAAAAACAGACTGTTCTAATAACAGGTGCAGGAAGAGGATTGGGTTCCGAAATAGCAAAATCATTTCATCGAGAAGGAGCAAAAGTTGTTATCAATTACAGAAACTCATTTGAAAGCGCTAAAAAATTATCTGATTCACTGGGAGAAAATGTGATTTTAATAAAAGGTGATGTAAGAGAAAAAGATCAAGTTTCTAGCATGCAAAAGGAATTAGAAAAACATAATATCAGTGTTGATTCAATAATCCATAATGCAATAAATGATTTTATTTTCAACGGTGATCAAAGAAAAAAAATAGATACCATAGAATGGAAAGATTTTCAAAACCAAATCGAAACTACTCAAAAAGGATTGTTGAATCTTCTGAATATTTTCACTCCAAATATGAAAAATAATTCTTTTGGAAGGGTTATAACTATAGGAACTAATTTATTTCAAAATCCAGTAATTCCTTATCATGATTACACAGCTGCTAAAGGCGGATTATTATCACTGACAAGAACAGCAGCTATAGATCTAGGCCAATTTAATATCACAGTGAATATGGTGTCAGGAGGATTATTGAAAATTACTGATGCCAGTAAGGGAACTCCGGAAAGTGTTTTTGAATATATTTCTAGTATCACACCTTTAAGGAAAGTTACCACAACAAAGGAGTTTTCAGATGCAGTATTATTTTTTGCATCCCCTTGGTCACGAGCAGTAACTGGTCAAAATTTAATTGTTGATGGTGGATTAGTTTTAAACTAACTACCTTCAACAAAAGCTCAGGCAAAAAGTGCACTAAAAAAGATTTCCCTGAATCTCTTCAATATCAACCTTTACAGGTTTACAGACTAACTTGGCATATTGCTCAGAATAAGCACAGTTTTTACAAGATGTATTAGGATCTGGTATCTGGTCATTATTCATTAAAGAAACCATTGCATCTATTTCATCTTCAATCCAATCAACATTCCAATCATAGGGAACTAAATATTCGTCAAAATTCATTCTTTTATTAAATTCTTCATCATCTCTTTTTGCATTACAGACTAAAAAATAAGATGTTTTATGGACATCAAATCCCATTCCTTTGAGAAGATATGCATAAAAATCCATTTGAATTTTATATCCTTCATGGTAAGGATCATCTAGATAATCTTGTTTATCAACTTTTCCATATTTTGCCTGAGATTTGTAATCGACAACTATTAATTGCTTACTAATTTTGTGCTGCCAGATATCATCAACTCCCCCTGTCAAAATAATGTTTGTATCCTTATGACGAAGCATCAATCCTTTATGCAGAGAATTACGCCAATCATCCATGTTGGGATGATCAAAAGGAACTAAATGAAGTAAATCATTATCGATAAATAATCTATGAGGAATTTGTCTTTCTCGGCAATAGTCAAATTCTTTTTTTAATAGTAAATCAGTAGTTTCATTTAAAGTCCATCCAGGTGTTCCTGGTGGATCTAATCCTTTAACTCTATCAAGGTAAAAACATCTTTTACAGGTTAAAAAATTAGAAAACCTTCCTCTACTAATTTTAAAATCTTGTTTTTGATTAGGAGAATAAGAAGAAGATGCTCGTGTTCTTAATCCAGTAGCTTTTACAGGTTCCCTTTTACTATTTCTTTTAAGATCTATCATTAGTCAAAAACTTAAAACTATAAAAAAGAAGTTTTTATCCCTCTAATTTTAGATCGACTGTCAATGATAGAAGTGTTACTTTAGGCTAAATATCTCCATAAAACAGTTACATAGGGGTTGACGATTATGATTAACTTTCCCTTATTTGTAGAGGGTTTATTATTTCCTTTATTAGGATTAGGACTTTTTTTTATTTACAAGAGATCAAAAAGAAAAAAGAGAAGATTTCACGCACCACCTACCCACCAGCTACCTAGCTAATTGAAAAATAAAGGTTTTAATGTAACTCAAGGAATGGTTTTACTACTTTTAAAGCCTTTAGATTTGCCTCCAAACTTTGTTTTAAATTTGATTATTCACATAACAAACCCTAAAAACAATATTGGTTACTAATGAAAAATAATTAATAAAATTGCAGTACTAATAAAGGCTTAACTCATCGAATTAATATTTATCAAGATATCTAGTAAATAGTAAATATTTTTATTTAATATATTTTAAATCTTGCTTATTTTAACCATTTTAAAATTTAATTGTTGATCCTCTATCCGTATATTGGAGTACCTCAAACCGAACATCTTTATTAATCGCATGACTCGTCTATTTAGTTAGAACGTAAGTGTAGTTGTCATGAAAAAATGTCTACATCAACACAAAAAGAAGTTTATAACTCTGAGACTAAAAAAAGATCAGAAGAAGAACTTCTAGAGGAAGAAATCAGAAATCAGCAAACTATAGATATTTTTATTGAATCTGATAAAAACTGGTGTTGATTAAAAATTATTTTAAAGGAGCTATTAATGAACTTAAAAACCTCACCATTCTCAATTTTAAATAAAGAGAGAAGAGAACTGGATTACATCAAAGGAGTTTATAAGAGAAGAGTTCAAGCTGAAATCGATTCTTATAAAGATTCTGAGGATGAAAGTAAGAGAGATACAATCCAAACCCAAGATGTATTGATGATCGACAAGATATCTATCTAATCATTTATTTACTTATTGATGTTGATTAATTCACTAATTACATAAAGAATATAGTAAGGAAAAATTTTATGAGCGGAGATTTCGAGACACATGAAATAAATCAACCAAAAATTTCATATTTAAAGGAGATATCAGAAAATAATGCAGAATGGTTAAATGAATTAATTAATAAAATTGAAGATATGAAGAACAAAATAACAGAATCTGCTTAATCTCCGAATATTGAATTTACCTTTATGTATTGACAACTGAGTACAAATACTCTATAAATAAAGTGTAGCTAAAGCTACCAAATCGTCCGATCTACCACTAGATAGACCGCAGTACGACTCAAGCCAAAGGACGGGGACTTGAGCAAGCTCAGGAGCTGCATCATGGTAAACATGTATTTTAATGGCAAATCATTTGTATATTGCAAGAGCCAAGAAGAGAAGACAATAAAGCTTACTTATAGAGGATCTAGTTATTCGAGATAAAAGATCTCATATCTAATAGATATTTAATAAACAATTATTTTAGGATTACTATGAAATTTACTAATTCTCCTTTTGCCATACTCGACAAGAATATGAACGCATTAGATTATCAAAAAAGAAACCTTATATATGAAGATTATTGGAGAAGAGGGGGGTCTATTAGAGACTTCATAAAGAATCTGAATAAGTAGTCTAAATATTTTATTGTTCCTTTCTTGATTCATATACCAATATTCTTGCTATTAATTAAATAGATACTTTTTTATTTAATGCCATTAGATATTTTTCTAATGAATATGTGTGTTGTAGTTTTAGGTTTACTTGTCAGAAGAGAAATCAAACTTAGGAAAGCCAGATAGATTATGAAGACACAAATTTTTAAAGGGCAGTACATTCCAAACGTCCATGCTATCTCTTTATTACTAATGCTTCTTCTATGTTTATGGCTGCCACTAGGACTAAGATTCTTATTGATCCTTTAGTCAGGCAAATTAGAGATGAAATTTAATTCTCAAACTTTAAGCTTGCTGTTAAATATAGCTGTCTGTATTTTTGTATTCGTTATTTAACTTTTCAATTTCCTTTTAATAAATATTGTTCATAATTAGTTAACTAATCAATAAAAGCTTTATGCAAACATACATAGTTCAATGGCAGTTCCCAACAATGGAAGCTTCAATGAAAGCAACAAAAACATTTACCGATTATGTAAAAGAGGGATCTCCATATGACAGTTTCGAAGGATTCAAAGTTTTAAATAGAGTTTTAAATCCTCAGGGAGCTAATGGTTGGGCAATAGTTCAAGCTTCTGACCATTCAAAAATTTGGCAGTGGTGTCAGCCTTGGAGTGCTGGCTTTGGAAATGAAATAGAAGTCACACCTGTCCTTACTGATGAAGAGTTCGTTGCAGTTACAGATCAGATAGAAACAGCGGCATAATAGCTATTTACTTATTTCACTAACCTTAAACCCTGCTATAACCGAATTGTGTTTTGAAGACTTTAAAAGGAACCCCAGTTCCTTTCATAGCTTCAATCACTCTATCTCCCACAGTTCCGTAAAATTCAACAGAAAAATTAGTCCCTAGCTCAGCATGAGCTTCAAGATATTCTCCTACTGCTGGATTAGCTAAATGAGCAAGTAAAGCATAATCGTTTTTATAAACTTCTGACCTTACAAAACGAAGTGGGTCGTCTGGTTCTTGATCAAAAGTATGATGAAGCATTCCTGGTTCGTCTGCTTCAACAGCCTTATCTGTCTTATCAGCAATTTCTAAATATTCGGCAACTTTATCTTCCTTAATCTTTAATTTAGCAAGAAGCATAAATGGAGTATCTGATCCAAAACTAGACATAAAAAAAGACCCTTGCGAGTCTAGGTGATGGGGATTTCTATCATGGCAAATAAAATAGAAACAAACAACCCCACCTAAAGTAAAAAATATTACAGTCAAACACTATATGTAGTGCTATTATTTTAGAAAGGCTGGGTGATGGGGATGATCTAGCTTTTAGAAAGGGCGTACTTAACGCCCTTTTTTATGGATATAACTTATTAATAGCTTCTTTTTGTTCTTGTTTTTTTATTTCTTCAGCATCATTAACAGGACAAGTATCCTGATTAAGTTATGAGAAAAAAGAACTCTTTTTAAAACGTTTGAATATAGGAGTAAGTAGTAAGCGTTTTATTTGTTTATTCAACAATAATTGTCCCGCCCATTCCAAAAGATGCATGCGGAGAACAAACATAATAGTATTTCCCTACTGATACGCCCGTGGTATTCCATGATAGTTTTCCATTTTGCGTTCCAGGAACCCCAGAAATTGTCCCTGTGGTTACCTGATCACCACCTCCACGAGAAAATTCAGTCTTTATATAGAACGGATGACGAGATGCCTCAACATCAAAAATAATTGTGTCTCCTTTATTTACTGTAACTGTAGGATCTTCCCCACTTACAGATCCATTCCTATCAGTTCCACTAAGAATATAGTTGCGATAACTCTCCGCTGATACGTCTATTTTAAATACTACTGAATCTGCAATAGCTGGTCCTGAGAAACCAAAAAGTAAAGGTAAGAATAAAAGAGATCTCATGAATTTGAATACTTTTTAATTGAATTTTAAGAAAAAAAGAAGCTAAATGCCCTTCAATTCAGATTGAATTTCAATTACCAATAATTAGATTTGCAAGTGGTAAGGGTTTCAGAAAAAATGCAGCTAAAAAAGATAGATTTTTTTAAGATTAAATAATTGAATTCTAGGGAGAGTTAAATGTCTATCATTACCGACAATACAGTGCTAGTTCATATTTATAGCGGTTTAGAATCCCAAAATAAAATAACTTTAGGTTTACTTGTTGCACTTACTGCAGAAAAAAACGATCATAAAGTAACTCTTTTTCTGGCAGGAGACGGAGTAGATATATTAAACTGCAAAAAAGCTGGAGAAATAGTTGGTCAAGGTACTGGAGACTTATACGAACATCTTGAAAATTTAAAGAATTCAAATGTTACCATATATGTCTCAGGAAAGTCAGCCAAATCAAGAGGTTACGATGAGAAGCTTCTAACTGGATATAAAGCAGAGTTTGCTATGCCTGATGTACTAATTGAAGAATCAATTAAAGCTGATAGTGTTCTTTGCTATTAAAAAAAGAAGGGTTTTATCACCTTAAGTGTAGATCGACCGGTAATAAGATATTTCCATTTTGATAAGTGAGTTTAATTTATTTAATAAAAATACTTGACGATTTAATTTCCATTGGCTTATGTTAGTAGTACGCATGTATTACTTAGGAATGACACTAGGAGGAGCTAATGTTTGGTCTAATTTTTCTTATGGTTATCGTAATGAGTCCCCAAGTGGTTGGCTTCTTAACCCCAATCGCAGCAGACTAATTTTATTTATAAGAAATAAAAAATCTGCCAGAAATAGTATCAGGATTTTTGCCCATACATATTATTCAAATGATCTTGGTGAACCCACATCAATTAAATCATCAAGTCAAATGCATTTGGACGATGCCTGGGATAAATGGCATGACCTTCAATTAGAAGGTTGGACTTTTGAAGAACTTGAATTACCTGAATCAGCATGAAGAACCTAAATCTAATTAAAAAGAAACTATCTCAAGAGGATAGGAAGATATCTGTTAAAGACCCATCAGAGTTATTAGCAGAATTTTTTAATGGTGTTGTAATTGAGCTAGATAAAGAATACGCATATGACTAATGGAAGATCCACCGTCATGGGCTTACTTCGAGTACCACTCAGAACTGAAACCAAAGAGAACAAAAGTTTGCGTGTCATGCAGTCACTTCAGGTTCAGCACGACAGATTCTTGTATAATTATTCAGACCTGTCCTCTTCATCAAAGATTAATTCATGGAGATGAGCACTTAAAGAAGGGATGTAGATTTTGGGAAAAAGATGTGAGGATATTTGCACCTGAAACCGCTTGAGAATAATAAATAATTATTCTTCTGAGTTATATCTCAAAATAGTTGCAATCGAACTCTTGTCACTTGAGGTGAGTTCTCTGTCTTTATATTTCCATTCAAACCATGTAATACATTCGTTGAGCTTTGGATTTTCTTTGTAAGTTTTTTTCCAGTTTTGTATCCATTTGGCTAAACCATTTGCTTCATCTGTATTTAACATTATCCATCCAACCTATCTGCATAATCTCTCAAAACTTCAGCCATCTTTTGAGGTGGAATTTCATCCTGATATTCTCTACATAAATCAAAAAATTGATTCAAGAAATCTTTCATTGAAGAGGACATAATAAAGGAGCTGATTGCCCCTTATTTTATATTGACTGTCAATTACTAACTAATACTTGAAATTTAAATGCCGATAATCGGAATTGAACCGATGACCTACTGTTTACGAGACAGTTGCTCTACCGCTGAGCTATATCGGCAACTAACATAACTAATACTTTATTGCACTATGTAATACAAACATAATCTAAATCTATAGTTTTAATAAGAACAGCTAGATGCAATCTATAGTCTTGGGGATCATACAAATATGACCTAAAAAGGTATGGATTTTAATGTAACTCAGGGAATGGTTTTACTTCTTCTAAAGCCACTCAATTTTCCTGCCAATCTAGTTCTTAATCTTATAATTTTCATCACGGATCCAAAAAATAAAATCGGATATTAATATTTAGTTTTTATCTACGACTTCTCCGCCATACTCTCTAGCTATTACATCTAAACACAAAAGAATATCCTTATTTTTTAATAAATCTGTTTCACTCAAATACCTCAGAAGAGTTCTTATTTGATCAATAGTATTTTCTTGTAATTCCTTCATTAGTTCTTAATTGCCATCTGACAATAAGGATAGCAACCATAAGATTTTTCTCTAATTAATTTTAATTTTCTAGAATTAATTTTCATAGAAAAAGCGTTGCAAGTGATAAGGGTTTCAATATTTGCTTTATTATCAAACAACTTTCCTAATAAAAAGGGGTTATAAAACCCCTCTCAGTCGAATGTAAGAATTCAAATTCAAGTTAAGAATTTAATTCTTTCATATCTTCACGAGCTTGTTTTTGTCTTAGCTCAAAAACACAAGGATTATAAGGAGTAATCTCTCCATTTTTTGAGGCAAGAAGTTGGGCTTTGTTTAGCCTTTCCGCTCTTTTGATTTTCTCTCTAATGAGTACGAGGTTATTCATGACTTTTGCAGTTAATGGAAATCCCGTTCCCTATTTCCATGTCATGCGTCCAGATGCTACTAGGATGAACGTAAATTAATACTAACATCAGGTCTTTCTAGCCGTGAGAGCAAAAAAACCTAAATATCACCACCTCTTCATCGCTGTTTTGTCAGATCAATGGTCAATAAGATATCCCTTTATTAATGAATCAATTATTTAATTAATACTATCTACCTTCCTACTTTTACGTATTCAAGATTATAGATATATCTTTCACCATCATCATTACTATCATCGTCATCATCACTAAAAGATGAGATTAAAACGTACACTCCAGTAAGTCCTAAAATCATTGAAAGATAGAGAATTGGGTCGTTCATATTTATTCTTTATATAAGAAGTATGGTTGATTTCTGCAGCTTCCGCGGCAGTCTCATGACAACCATGCAATTATTCTAGGAAGTCTTAATTATTCACTAAGTATTTATACGTACCTAATCCCGAACCTTGTCGTTCCTTAACCCGTACAAAGTTCAAATCACAAATCTAATAACTTTCATTTTAAGCAACAACTGTTAAAGGAGGTAAATAATTATTTATTACCAAACTACTTTTGTTTTACGCCAACCTTGAGAAAGTAATCTTTCATAAATTTCTCTAGCTAAATCTATATCTACAGAAACTGTTGTAGTAATTACTGGAGGTTCTTTCCCTAATACTCCAACTATTTTTCCAGAGTCAATAAACATATACTCGAATACTTTATCAATACTCTTATTGTTCTTTATGAATCTCTTGACTTCTGATCTATTTGAATTTATCAGCCAATATTCCATTATTTATTTATAAATATATAAGCCGAATATAAATAAACTAAGAAAGCACCAATAGCAAAAAAACTTCCATAGATTAGAAAATTCCAAATCCTAAATAATTTAGGTTTTTCGTATTCTGTTTCCTCTTTTTTAGTAATCATTTACTTTCTCGCTCTTTTCTTGCTGCGTTACCTTTAGCTCTTAGTACCAGAGTTACAGTTAATGCAGTACTTAGTATTCCAACATCAATTAATAAGTGAGGAGAAATATTCATATAAAGATTTATTAGGCAACAATATTTCCAGAAACAGGATCAGTTACTCCTAATTCTGGTGAAAGCTCTTCCATGAATCCTCTAACTACATCAAGATGAGCAATCATTTTAGATCTTTGGGCTGCTATAGCTTCTGGACTTTCCCAGATACCAACAAAACAGTAATCATAATCTCCAGTTTTCGCAATATATCTTTGTGTCATTCCTTCGAACTCCGTTTTATTAATTACTTCAAAATACTTTTCTACACAATCCTGTTTCAATTTAAATCGAACAACATTCATAAAATTTGAGGAAGACATACAAAAGATAAAGGTGTTATTCCATCAATTGTAGATCGACTTTCAATTACTAACTATTGGAGATGAGAGAAATAATCGTTTCATTTAAAATTTAAGTTTTGTTTTTACTCTATTTTTATTCTCAGAATTAAATTTAAAAAGTCCCGAGTCAGTAAATATAGTCAATTCATCGCCATATGATTCCTGGATAGATAAACCTTCATCAGACTCTAAATTTTTAACAAATACATTTCCAACTAGTTTTAAAGTTCTCGTATCTTTGTCGTAAGTAAGCTTATTTGAGGATGCTTCAAAATTATTCTTATTACTTTTGATAACTACATTTCCAATAGCTTCAAAACTACCTTTAACATTTTGTATCTGAGAATCAGAAGTGACCGTATAATTCAGTTTCTCTTTTGAAAATGAAATTTCAGTATGAATAAACAGTACCGCTGCAAATAGTAAGCGTTTCATTTACCCAACAAGTTCAATTGCATAGACAGTATCCTTACAATTATTTTTTTTATCCCATTCCTTTGCAAAAGGCGATTCCATCTCTGAACCTAATTTTTCTAAGTCAGTACAGTTGATTAATAAATGAGATTTATGGTCATTGACTTTTACAAACTCATAATCAGTGACAAATTCTTTGCACATTTCTTCAAGAAATAAATTAGTAACATCATTTCTAAATTCCTCAAATGTACAGCTAAAAGTTGAGATGATAAGTGTGTTCATAAAAATAAAATAGCTAATAACATAGTATTTTATATCGACTATCAATTAAAAATATTGGGATTTTCACTTATTAATAGTTGTAGGGAGTCCCACAGCAGATGCCGCCACTACATAAAGAACTGCTGGTTCATTACCTATATTTTCAACGAAATGTTCATCGCCATTATTACTCTCGATTAATGATTGCTTTGATGAAAAGTAATTAACAACATCTCCTCTCATATGCTTCAATTCTCCTTGAGCAAGATAAACAACCATAGGCGCTGGATGAGTGTGAATTGGAGTCTTTAATCCAACAGGAATAATAACCTTGAAGAATCTAAGCTCGGCTTGCTTCCCTCTAGGGTAAGAAATCTTCTTACCTCCTAGACCCTTTGTACTTTGAATAAGAGGCATTACTTCAATCTTTTCTTGAGCTTTAGTAATGTCCAAAGTTAGGAGAACTGATGAAATTGTTATTGCTGAGATTAATAGATTTCTAAATTTTTGCATTAATAAAGTATCTAATTGCTCCTTATTTTATATTGACTGTCAACAATTACACCTTTAATAAAGGTATCGCTAGTTGCAGATTATGAAAAGAATAAGAGCTAAGAGTTAATCACTAACTTGAAAGGTTTAATGGCAAAAGATAGGATGGGTTTATTTCGGATAGCAGTTGCATTAAACGTGCTTATGTTACTGGTAATAATAGTTCTAGTCTTAACTTAATTGCTATTAACAGGTGTTTAATTAATGCCTTGTTAGAAGTAGTAAGCATTTCATTATAAGCAATTCTTATAACCTTCTATTTTTGCTAATTCCTTAATACTTAAACCAGTTTCTTTTAAAAGTGCTTCTCCGATATTATCCCCATTGAATTTGTTTAAAGCGGCTTTTTCGGAGAGCCTTATGCATGTATTCTTATATTTTGCTTCTTTAATTACCGGCGATACATACAAACCTAATAAAATTAAAAAGCCTCCAAAAGTTACTACTCTTCTATGGGTTTTCCACCATTGATAAAATTTATTAGTCATTAAAAATAGAAGATTTTATCCTTCTAATATAGATGACTGTCAATCATCTGTTTACTTTAATGAGTGTGTTTAATAACCTGACTTTATCTCAAATGATTTATGGTTGGCTTCAGTTGTATCCCTTCAACTGCCTCATGACAAACATATATTAATTCTAGGACTGCCATTTAAATATCTTTATCAAAATTTAGTCCTCTTACCGTACTTTTTTCTTCCTTAAACCGTACAGGTTGATACTCATAAATAATACGAATCATTAGTTAGAACATAGATATAGTAAGTAGGAGAAAATCATGAATAAAAGACTTCCTTATGCAATCATTCCTAAATACTTCAAGACTTTTAACGATATAGATAATGGAGCAAATATAAAAGTTATTTATTGGAAACTGAAGTGTGAAGAGAACCCTTCATATCGCGGCTGCGAAATTTAGAATATTGATATGACATTAGATCAAAATAAATAATATGAATAATGAAAAATAAAGTTATTCCATTTGTCAAAAAATACCCAATGAGCATTTTGTTAGCGATTATTGCTATTAATTTATTCTCTATTGCTGGCAGTTTAAGAACAGAAGCGTACTTAAATAGGGAAAAGAATCTTTGTATTAAATATTTAAAACATCAAATAGATCGAGATATACTTATCAAAAGACTAAAAATAGTTAAACAGGCAAATCCTTCAACCCTTTGTGATTCTATTCTTAATAGTTAAAAATGGATAAGTTTACTTTGATAAATAAGGATAGGTCGAGGATAAAAGTATTTGAACCATTTGAAGACATAACAAAAGCATCTCCAAGTCTTGACGTAATGATGATTAGTTATGGATGTGTGTATAAGAGAAGTAGTAAACCAGTTATGAAAGGAAGTAGAGTGGAATCTATCGAAGATGCAAGAAAGGAATATAAGGAATTGTTAGAAGAAGGTTGGAAAAAAACAAATATCTTTAAAAGTTATTTGTAGAAACAAAAAAAATCAAATTAACCTATGAGAAACCCTTCCAGAAATTCCCACTACTGAAAGGGTTATTAAATTGAAAACACTACTATACGTAATCAATTTATGTCTCTTTGAGGTTTGGCCTCATTTTATTTATAGCAAATTAATTAGAAACAAGCTTATTTAAACTTCCCAATCAATATCATAAACATCATAATCTCTCTCTTATTTACTTAACTCTTTCTTATTTTTATTAGTTATTTCTTAGTCATCCTAAAAGTTAAATACGCAAAGCCACCAAGTAGTAACAAACTAACGGCACCATAAGTAATTGCTATCGCATACATATGCGTCACTTCTTTTTACTTCTCATTTGATACTGCAAAACAGCTTTTAGGTGTTGTACTTCTTTTTCTAAAATTTCAATTCTTTTTTCTAATTCTTCGTTTGTAGCCATAAAAAAAAGAGGGTTTTATCCCTCTAATATAGATCGACTGTCAATCAATTAAATTATCCCATCGCAGCAACTGCATCCGCAACCTGCTTATTTCTTTGAATGACTTCTTCATCATTTAAAACAGTAGTTATATTCCATTCGAGGCCGAATTTTGCTCTCCATACTCCGAAATGTTCAGATATTGCCAGATGATTATCAGCTTTGAAAGTGACAAAAACCTTTCCGGTTTCTGGAGCATGAAGTCTACTTATCAATTCAAATCCTTCAAAGTTATCCATAGGTGCCCCGGAAGCAATATATTGCTCAAACATTTTGTAACCTTCAGCCTGAGAGATTCCATTAGGAATTAATCCATGAACGTGATAGTGAGCCATATAAAAAAATAATTATGTAATCACTTATTTAAAACTGATAATTCAGGAAGCCTTTAATTTGTCTTTGAATTTAGATTTTTCAATGTTTATTTCTAGAAATTAATCTTTGATTTTGTATTGCATGTACCGTTTACATATTTTTTGGTAGCTATTAATTAAATATGACATATTTTGCTGAACCCAATAATATTGAATACGATGAATGGTTTGATGAGAATATTGAACCTCTGGACTTGATGAATTATTCAAATGAAAAGGAATTTAGTGATTCAGTACATGAGAAGTTCTATAAGATTTCAAATCAGAATTTAACCATTGGGTCCTCTGATAATTTTAACCATTAGAATAATTAAATTTTGTCCTACTTAAATATTCAATAGTTTGAATATTATTTGTTTATGATCATTATAAGATTTTTAGTTCTTACAAAATGTATAGGATTTATCTTGCTGAAACTATAGTCTATGGTCTTGGTTCTGAAGATCCTTAAAAGTTGGTTTATTACAACAAAAATAAAAAAGAAATGGATGATATTAAATAAGGACTCAGTAAAAAAGGGATACCCCTTAAATGGAATGTCCTAGAGGGAATAGATCAATGAGTTTGAATATTTTCTTATGAATAGATGGGAGTCTTATGCTTATTGGATTACCTTTACTGATGATCCTCCAAGGCAAAAGAAGATCGCCTTAAATTATCACTTAACAGCGAAAGTTACTCCCATTACGGCTGTAATATCTTTCTTGATAGTAGAAGTGTCATAAGATCCCCAGCTGCTCACCCTCGTGGAATTTGGAACTGTTATCTGAAAGACTCCAGTATTTACTGTCTTTAAGCCACCAACTTCTGAACCTGCCTGCAAAGCAATTGCCTCAGCTCTTACTCTTGCATCTTTCGCCGCCTTAGCGAGCATATCAACTCTTTTATCAGCAAGCTTTGAATAGGTAAATTGAGGGCGACTTGGTTTTACTCTTACTCCTTTGCCAAGTAATTCTGTTATCTGACTATGAGTCTTCTGGATGTTATAAACATCCCTACTTTCAATTTCAATATTCTGATAAGTGATCCATTCAGTTCTAATGATTTCATTAGTCTTTGGATGCTTAGTTTTATATTCGCTAATACTTGCAGGCCCAAGATAAACGTCTTGCTTCACGCTGTCCTCAATTCCTTTAGCGTTTAGAAATTCCATTGTCTTATTTATAGACTGTTTATGTTTGGTAAATGAGTCAATCTGAGTTTTACCTGAAGTCTTTACCTGGACTGACCATTTTGCTATATCACTTTCAAAGCTCTCTGTACTTGCACCAGTAACAGTGATCGTATTCTCCACAGTCCCGAAGCCTCTAACAAGAACTGTTGATGCGCCTATAAAACCCCCAAGAGACAAAACTGCCATTGCAAATACGAGTGGCGGGGTACGGCGAATAATACTCAGAGAATCGCCTGGAAGCGAACTGAGATATTTAATGATTTTCATTTTTTTTTAGTATGTGTGTAGGAACTTTTTAACAGCTGAACCGAAAGAAAAATATTAAATCCCCTGATCTCAAATCCTTCAGTTCTATTTAGCCATTAAGGGAAACATCTTAAGTTGATGTGCCAATTTTGGAGTCGGTTACTAATATTGCCAAATGAAATAATTATTAGCAAGAAGTAAGTTTGTATTATTCGTTAGCCTGAAGATAGGTTATTGAAATTCGATTATAAAGATATCGTTTGATAAAGATATTTCTACGATTATCTTTAATGCTTCTTTTAGACAGGGTTCGAGGTATACCCTCGTCGAGACTTGAACCCGAGACTTTTCTCTTGCCAAAGGAAGAAAGTTATTTTAATAAAAAAAATAATGTTCTAAATATCTGCTTTAATTCGTTTATATTTAGCGGTCTTAAAGTTGTTACCCTCTCTAAATTATTTTTAAGCCATGCGGTAGTTGGCTTTAGGGCTATGCCCTCGTCGAGAATTGAACTCGAGGCCTCTCCCTTACCAAGGGAGTGCTCTACCGCTGAGCTACAAGGGCTGAAATAAGTGGGCCGGGTTGGATTTGAACCAACGTAGGCAGAGCCAGCGGATTTACAGTCCGCCCCCTTTAACCACTCGGGCACCGACCCCCACTATTTGAACTTATCAGTTAATGGTCACTTTGTGTGAAAATGTTTTGGTTTTTTTGTTTCTTTCTAGATAGCATTTAAAAAAAAGACTTAATTGCTGATGAATATTTTATTGATAAATGGGCCAAACCTTAATCTACTTGGTATTAGAGAACCTGATATATATGGAAATAAAACCTTAAATGATATTGAAAAAGATTTAACCAAATTTGCCAAAGAAAAAAGTATTAATCTTGAATGCTTTCAAAGTAACCATGAAGGCGAAATTGTTGATAAAATCCAAAACTCGGTTAAAACTATCCACGGAATACTTATAAATGCTGGAGCTTTCACTCATACTTCAATTTCTATAAGAGATGCTTTAATTGGATCAAAAATTCCATTTGTAGAACTACATATCTCAAATATTTTTAGCAGGGAAGAATTTCGAAAAGAGTCTTTTCTAACAGACAAAGCAATAGGAATAATTAGTGGATTTGGTATTACAAGTTATTTTCTTGCTCTTGAGGGAATAATTGAATTCTTAAGTAGCGATAAGTAAATGATAGTAGATTTTAAAAGGCCATCTTCTAATATTAAATATTTATCCTCATTATCCTCAAAAGATTGGCTAGAGCAAGCTTTATCTAATCCAATAGAGATACTTATTGATCATGCTCATTGTGAAAGAAAAGCTGCTGGAGTTGCAATTCAATTAATGTTTAGATATCCATCTGAACCAGATCTGGCAGAATTCTTGAGTCCTATAGCAAGGGAAGAGTTAGAACATTTTGAAAAAATATTATTTTTATTAAAGGATCTTGGTCACTCGCTTAAAACTCTAAAGCCTCCCCCATATGGAGCCGAATTAGGTAAATGTGTTAGAAAGGAGGAACCTTATAGAATGTTAGACAGTTTCTTAATAGCAGGACTTATTGAAGCAAGAAGTCATGAAAGATTGAGTTTACTAGCATTGAATTCTGAGCACAAATCTTTCAAATTACTTTATGAGTCTTTGCTTGAAAGTGAAGCGAGACATTTTGGAATTTATTGGAAACTAGCACAGACTAAATTCTCTAAAAATGAAACTAACAAAAGATTAAAGGAATTATCCAATATTGAATCGGAGATTTTGTCCCAAACTTTTGCTTTGCCAAGAATTCATAGTTAAATGAATTTTATTATTAATTTATGGTAATTAAAAAAACTCTAAAAAATGTGCTTGGTTTTAAAAGTGATCTTGCATCATTAACAGTAGTTGGTGTTGGTCCTGGAGATAGTTCTTTACTAACTATTGCTGCAGTCCAAGCAATTAAAAAAGCAAAACTTATAGTTTTCCCAATTTCGAGTGATGATAGAAAGAGTTCATCTGCGGAAATAGTCAAAAAATATATCAAATTCAAGAGAAAAATACCCATCATTTTTCCAATGGCAAGGCAAGATTATGATCCAGATCAAATCTGGTCTAGTGCTGTGGATATAATTGTTAAATCGATTAGAAATAACGAATCTGTTGCTTTACTTTGTCTTGGAGATCCTTCACTGTATGCAAGCTCCTCAAATATTCTGAGAATAATAAATAATAATTATCCTAAAATAATCACAAGGACTATACCAGGGATATCATCTATCTCAGCAGCAGCAGCTTTAAGTAATTTTGATTTAGTGAAGAAAGGCGAGACTTTGATAATAAAAGAATGTCCCTCTTCTAAATCAGAATTAACAGCTCTTATTATTCAGACTAAAGTAAATAAAACAGTTTTAGCAGTAATGAAAGTTGGGAAGAGATGGAGTTCAGTTAAAGCAATTCTTGAAAAAGAGAAAATAATTAATAAAGCTTTAATCGCTTTAAATGTAGGGATGCCTGATCAAATTATCCAATATGCTTCAAAATATAATATGGAAACAATGCCTTATTTTTCTTTGATTTTGATAAGAGCTAATTAATGAATAAGGACGATTTTCTAAAAAATGAATTTAAATGGCCGATAAGTAGGAAAATATTGTTTCTAATACTTGAAGATAAATTAAGTGATATTTTTGTATGTGAATTGGTTTGGGAAAGACTATTTTATATTAATCAACCTTCTATGGATACATGGATATCAAGTTCCTTAACTCCCTCATATTGGTCAGAAAAATTTATAAAAGCTCCTCAAATTATTTCAGAACGATCAGCTTCAGTTCACTTGACACGATCTATACCGAAAGATTACAAACAAAATTTAAAAAAAATTCTTAATTTTAAAGGCTATAAAATTAACGAACTCTATCCTAGAAGAACAAGAAGAGCAACTGCTGTGAATTGGTTGATCTATTGGTCTATTGACTCGAGTTCTTCTTTAGATGATTGTTCTAAGTTACCTAAATTATCTCCCTCATCTCCTAATCCGGCAAAAGGTCATTATGGAGATCCTGAAATCAAATAAATATTTTTGTCTAGAGTAAAAGATCGTATTGAGGGTATAGTTGTAATAGATCTAATTTTCTTAGGGGAATAATTGACTCTTCCATCAATAGCAATAATCGGGAGACCTAATGTTGGGAAGTCTACTTTGGTTAATAGGTTATGCCAAAGTAATGATGCAATTGTATTTGATAAACCTGGAGTTACAAGAGATAGAACTTATCAAAATGCTTCTTGGGCAGGGAGGGAATTCCAAGTTGTTGATACAGGAGGATTAGTTTTTGATGATGATAGTGAATTCCTTCCTGAGATTCGTACTCAAGTATTTTTAGCATTAGAAGAGGCTTCCCTTGCTTTATTTGTAGTTGATGGAAATCAAGGGGTAACTGACGGAGATTTATCAATAGCAAAATGGCTGAGGAATTCAGCTTGTAAGACAATTGTTGCAGTAAATAAATGTGAATCTACATCTTTAGGCATTTCTTTAGCCTCTGAATTCTGGAAATTGGGTTTAGGTGAACCATATCCTGTCTCTGCTATTCATGGCTCTGGAACGGGGGATCTGTTAGACCTTGTTATTGATGGATTTCCTGAAGATTTAAATGTTAAAGATAAAGAAGATAACATAATGATGTCAATTATTGGAAGACCAAATGTCGGTAAATCTAGTTTGTTAAATGCTATTTGCGGAGAAAAAAGAGCAATAGTTAGTGATATAAGTGGGACTACAACTGATTCAATAGATACTCTTATTAAAAAAGATTCCCATCTATGGAAAATAGTCGATACAGCAGGAATAAGAAGAAAAAAAAATGTAAAATATGGGACTGAATTTTTTGGTATTAATAGAGCTTTTAAATCTATTGATAGAAGTGATGTTTGTATTTTAGTTATAGATGCTATAGATGGAGTGACTGATCAAGATCAGAAATTAGCAGGGCGAATAGAAGAGCAAGGTAGAGCATGTGTAATTGTAGTGAATAAATGGGATCTTGTAGAGAAAAATAATTCCACAATCTATCAAGTAGAAAAAGAACTCAGATCAAAATTATATTTTTTGCATTGGTCAAAAATGATTTTTATTTCAGCTTTGACAGGTCAAAGAGTTGAAAATATTTTTGAGCATGCTCTTAGTGCTGTAAACCAACATAGAAGGAGAGTTACAACTTCAGTCTTTAATGAAGTTCTTAAGGAGGCTCTTGGATGGAAAAGTCCACCAACAAAGAGAAGCGGAAAACAAGGAAGACTTTATTATGGTACACAAGTGAAAAATCAGCCCCCCACGTTTACTCTTTTTGTAAATGACCCCAAATTATTTGGAATTACATATAGAAGATATATTGAAAAACAAATTAGATTAAATCTTGGGTTTGAAGGCTCTCCAATAATTTTACTTTGGAGAGGAAAACAGCAAAGAGACTTAGAAAAGGAGACATCAAAAAAGAATATTAATATTATTCAAAAAAATTAATGAATATTCTTACTAAATTTCCTCTTGGACAATATGTTGATGGTAATAGTAGTTGGTTAAGAATTGTCGACAGTAGATTAAAAATAATTGCAGTATTGATTTTTCTTATTACTCCAATCTGGGCAGGCCCATTGTGGAGACTAAGTTTAGTTATTTGTTTGATATTTATTACTTTTATAAGTTTGATACCCCCTAGAGTTTGGTGGCGATCAATCCTCTTTCTTTTAGGATTATCATTATTAGTTGGATTATTATCTTTAATAGCATCTTCTGATATTCAATCTCTTGATAGCTCTTTAAGAGATCCGAATGAATTAAATTTGATGTTAGAAAGTCAGGAAAATTGGAACATTTTAGAGATTCCATTAAAGAAAATAGGATTCATAACTCTTGGGCCTTATAACTTATCTAGGAAAGCTTTTGAGTTAGGAATAAAAACTTCAACTTTAATATTTACTGTTATTCATAGTGTGAATTTGATGCTACTAACAACATTACAAGAGGATATAGTCTGGGCCCTAAGTTGGTTTATGAAACCTTTGAGAAAAGTTGGGTTACCTATTGATAAATGGCTTTTTCAATTACTGTTAGCTTTGCGCTTTATTCCTTTAGTTCAGGAAGAATTACAAAACATTATCAAATCAATATCAGTAAGATCAATTAATCTTAGAAGTTTAGGTTTAAAGAAATCTTTTAATATTCTAATAACAATGGTTGAAAGACTTTTTTTGAATATATTCTTAAGAATCGATCAAGGGGCAGATTCATTACTTTCTAAAAAAGAAATATCTATAAAAACCGATAGGTATAGAACTTTTGATAAAAAAAATTCTCTCACTTTTATTTTAAATTCATTATCGATATGTTTTATATGCATAGCAATTTTTCTTAGAAAACAGTATGGTGCATTATAAATAAATAAAATTTTAGTTTGAGTTCGGAGCGTTATTTAAATCATCCAACATTTGGAATGTTGTATCAAGTTTCTCTAGGTGTTGAGGGAAAGGATATTTATGCGACTTTGTATGCACAAAAAATGTTTTTCTTAGTCGAAGTTAAACAACGAGAAGTTTTTTTTGAAGTTATACCCTACTTAGATGCTAGAAATCAGTCTGAATTGAACTTGCAAAGAGCAAGAAGAAAAGGATCAGAAGATTTCCCAAAATGGGAGAATTTATTTAGACAAACTTTTTTATAAAATTTGGAAATTTCAAATTACTTGCAAATTAAAAAACAATTACCTCTTAATGTAAATTTACTTGCTGTGAGCAAGGGGTTTAGCAGTAAAGAAATCAAAGTTATGAATAATCTAGGACAAAACGATTTTGGGGAAAGTAGATTTCAAGAAGCTATTGAGAAAAAACTCTTATTAAATGATTTTAAAAATATTAGATGGCATTTCATTGGAAGAGTTCAGACTAATAAAATTAGAAAAATAGTTCAAAATTTTGAATATATACATTCTGTAGACTCATTTGAAAAATTATTAAAAATTTCTAATGTTTCATTTGAAGAGAAGAGAAATCCAATGGTAATGTTGCAAGTCAAATTAAGTGAAGATCCAAATAAAGGAGGTTTTAATCCTGAAGGATTGTTAGAAAAATGGGACCAAATTAAGGAACTTAAAAGTATCAAAATTAAAGGCTTAATGACTATCAACCCAAAAGGTTTAAGTTCAACAGAGAATATTAAACTATTTAAAAAATGTCGATACCTTGCAGATTCACTCAAGCTTCAGGATTGTTCAATGGGAATGTCAGGAGACTGGGAGGAGGCTGTTGAAGCAGGCTCTACTTGGTTAAGGTTAGGATCAATTATCTTTGGGAATAGAAAATATTAGTCAGTAATTAATTATATTTTATAAAAATCTTGTTTTTAAACTTGCAGTAAACTATAAGTAACGTTATTTAAGTATAGGTAGTTTATTCATTCATAAAAGATGGATATCTTACTAAAGGTTTTTTAGCCTTTGTTATTAATTTCAAGAGGATTTAAAAGGTGTCACTTATTTCTCGATTAAAGGCAGTTGTTGCAGGAGATGATTATCTGGATGATGATTTTGATGAGTTGGAATATGGAACAGAGGATGAATTTAATGATATTAATGAATTAAAACAAAATCAAAAAAACTCGAATGCTCTTTCAAATTCAAATCCATTTGAATTTATGAATAATAATAGGTCATCAAATGTGGTCGGAATGCCTGGCATCGCTAATTCATCTTCAGAAGTAAGCTTGATGGAGCCTAGAAGTTTTGATGAAATGCCTCAAGCAATACAGGCATTAAGAGAGAGAAAGACTGTAATTCTAAATTTGACTATGATGGATCCTGATCAAGCACAAAGAGCTGTTGATTTTGTCGCAGGAGGTACATATGCAATAGATGGTCATCAAGAAAGAGTTGGCGAAAGTATTTTTCTTTTTGCTCCTAGTTGTGTAAACGTAACGAGTTCTTTCCCAGAGGAGGCTTCTCCCTCTAATGCTTCAAGCAAAAAGACATCTCAATATAATTTTGAAACTAATACAACTCCAGAACCAGCTTGGGGAGAATCTAAACTATCGGCTTACTCTTAATTAATCTGTGACTAGTAAAATCGCAGTCATTGGGTTTGGGAATATTGCAAAAGCTATAATAACTCCGCTATTTGATAAAAACTTACTAAATCCAAAGGATGTTTATTGTTTAGTAAATACAAAAAAAAGTTTAGAAAATATTAGAAAAAACTATAAATATGATATTAATATTTTTCAGGCAAAATCCAAAGGTTCCGAAATTATATGGGATTGCAAGGTTAAACTCCTCTCTGTAAAACCTCAGCAACTTAAAAATATAATTGAATTAGAAAATAAAAACAACAAGAATAATTTATTGATATCTATTTTAGCAGGTGTTTCTTTAGGAAAACTTATCAAAATATTCCCAAATCATAAATGCGTTAGGGTCGTGACTAATATTCCGATAACAATTGGCAAAGGTTTAACTGGAATTTCTTGGGGAGATGAAATAATTGAGGATCAGAAGCAGTTTATAAGAGGATTATTTGAAAATTCTAGTAAAATTTACGAATTTCCTGAAGATTTACTCGATATTTTTTTATCAATAACATCTTCAGGACCAGCTTTAATCGCTTTAATTATTGAAGCTTTAAGTGATGGAGGTTTAAGCGGAGGATTGCAAAAAAAACTTTCTGAAGAACTTGTTATAGAGATGATTCTAGGGACAGTTAGTTTAATTAAAGAAACTAATTTAACAACGGCTGAGCTTAAGAATATGGTGACCTCACCTGGGGGCACCACAATAGCAGCACTAAGGGTTTTAGAGAATAGGAGTTTAAGATCTGCTTTAATTGAAGCAGTAGTTTCTGCAACTAATCGCAGTAAGGAATTTTGTTAAGGGTTAGATATTTTTATAGTTTCTAAGTAAAGTTTTTCTAGTGCTTCAATATTTTTTTTAATTGTGTATCTTTCAATGACCCTTTCACGTCCTTTCCCCCCCAAAGCCTTTGTGAATGAGGGATGATCTACCAAAATTGGAATTATAGTTCTTAATTGAGTTACAACATTATCAGTAGAGATCACAATGCCTGCTCCATTATCTAAAACTTCACCATCAGCTCCAGCATCAGTTGCGACACATGCCGTACCAGTTGACATTGCCTCTAAAAGTGATAAAGATAGTCCCTCTATTAAACTTGGTAAAAAAAATACCTCTGCGATTTGCATAATTGCTACTCTGGTTTCTAAATCAGTTTCTGATCCCCACCAAAGTAATTTATCTTTTCCTAGGTTAGAAAAACTATTTTCCAGTGTAGGCTTCATTGGTCCGTCCCCAACAATTACTAGTTTGCAATTATTAGTTTTTGTTTGACGCCAGGATTTTAAAAGAGCCTCAATATTTTTTTCGTTTGCAATCCTACCCATATATATAAAGATTCTTCCTTCTCCTAATTTACTTTTAACTAAACTATATTTTTTACTTTTCACTTTCATAGGTTGCCAAATATTTTCATCAACTCCATTTGGTATAATAATCTGCTTTTCTTTACTAACTCCTAGGTTTTCTAAAAGTGTTTTTTGAGGTTCTGAAAAAATAATTATTTTATGAAATTTAGCGAGAGAGGGCGCATAGAGTTGATAAGTTAGTTGTTGAGTACTTGCAGTTAAGTTCCTATTATTTTTATCAAATGCGGGATGAAACGTTCCTACAAGTGGAAGGTTTATTTGTTTGCAAAGTTCAGGCAATCTAAAGTCGAGAGGAGATAAAGTTAGACTTGCATGAACTATATCTGGCTTTAATCTCTCTAATGAACGTCTTAATTCTTTTTCTGCTCTTGGAGAAGGGATCGTGTAAACTTGTGATTTAATTAAGTAAGGAAGACTTACCTCAGGATTGTTTGCTAAAAATAAAGGTTTTGAATCGTTTGCATTAGAGGGATTATCAAAATGAATAAAACTTACTTTATGACCTCTCACTTTTAATTGTTCGGTAGTTAAATTTCCATAACTTACATTTCCACAAAAGGGAGATTTTTTACCTAACCAGGCAACATGAACCACGTCAAATTAATTAACTATTTATAAAGTTAACAGTCAAAGTTACAATCATCGAGATCTTTTAATTTAGTAACAATTTTAACCCTAATTATCTATAAAATTCTTTTAACATTTTTAATGATGATAATTCTCTTTCTAATTGAGCAGAGATCCAACTTTCAACTATTGATAATATTTTAAGCCAAACTTTTTTAGGCCCTAATAATTCCCCATTTGATTTAATTGGTAATTCTGCGAAAAGAAGTCTTTGCAAAAGTGCAATTTCAGAAGCATTCACTTTTAAATTACTCTCTATATCTTCTACAGTAGAAAATCCCTCATTCGGAAAATAGGAACATTGCCAATCCCAGTTACCTAATGGTGGAATGATAGGCTCTCCCGTTTTACAGCAAAAATTCACAGGAATATTTATCCCTCCTATTGCTAATAAATGAATTAAAGATTGAATACTCATTGAAAGCATTTTGAAGTCCTCTTCACTTTCAATGTTATATTCATAAATTCGATCTAAATGAATAAGTACGCTAGACAAGTAATCTTTTTGCTTATCGTTGTTTCCAACTAATAAAAAAGTTAATTCAGTTATTGCTTGGGCTGCAGCAAGACATTCAATATTTTTCCCCAACCCGTTGTAGCTTTTGAGTATTTTAATCTGACGAACAGACTTAAGACTTCTTTTTCCAAAGATCTGAAAACTTAAATATGTTAAGGGAGTAGCTGCCGCAAGACTACTTTTCGGACGCCTGGCGCCTGGAGCTGCAAGTCTAATAATACCTTGTTCCTCTGTTAAAACAGTTATTAATCTTCCACTCTCACCTAGAGGACTAGCTTTAATACAGAGGCCCTTTATTCTACTTTCGCCTGACATTTAAATAAATCTAATTTCTTTAAAAATCTCATTAAAATTTGAAGTTCCAATACAATCTATACCTGAATCAAATAAATCAACAACTTGTGATAGTGTTTTTATGCTTCCTACCACTTTTATAGAATTCTGGTTACCAATAAATTTTAATATTTCAACTATATCAACTTTAGAAATAGCAGGTCCAAAACCATCTCCAAATTGAAAATTTGTTATTCCTAATTCAAGAGAAATTTCTATAGCTTTTTCAAAAAGTTCTTTATCTAATTTTGTTTTGTTTACGATTATGGTTACTGGTAATTCTGAGGCATTAATACTTTCAATTTCACTGGCAAAACTATTTAAATCATTTTTAGATAGTTTTAGAAAATTAGGCGTGTATTCTATTCCTCTCGCACCATTATCTTTCGCATAGCAAACAAATTCATCAATAAAATCAACTGGTAAATCAGCAAATGGGTAAGAAATTAGAGTATTTATATTTACTTTATGATTGTTTAATGCTTCTTTTATAGGACTTAAAAAGTTAAGAGATGTAGAAACATTTCTAATATTATATTTTTGAATTAAATCGCAGTTCGCATTTAATTCTTCCAAAGATAAATAAGGATTAATTATTATTGCATGTATCTTTTCATTTAATTCATATTCGATATTTAACATTTTTAATATTATTTAGACTGGATTAATCCATAACCACCATGATTCCTTTTATAAATAACTTGTAGTTCATTATTTACTTTATTTCTAAATACATAAAAATCATGATCAATAAAATCCAATTGTTTTCTAGCCTCTATCAAAGAGATAGGAATCATTTCAAAATATTTATTTTTAATAGATGGTTCAGGTAATCTTGCCGCTCTTCCCTCATTGAATATATCTTTATCTATAGAATCTGATTCTTCAATTGCATTGGAATAAGAATTTTTATTCTTTACAAGATTATTATGTAATTTTTTATTATGCCTCTCTTTATATTTCCGTAGTTTTCTACAAAGTTTATTTGAAACCAAATCAATACTTGAATATAGATTCTCTGTTTTTTCTTCAGCTCTGATAATAGTTCCATTAGCAAAAATTGTAACTTCAGCTGTTTGGAATGAAACTCTTGGATTCTTTTCGATTGAAAGGTGTATATCTACTTCTTTAACGATATCCTTATAGTGATGCGTTGCTTTTTCTATTTTTGCCTCAGTATATTTCTTTAATGCCCCTGTAAGTTCGAGATTCTTTCCATGGATTAAAATTTTCATAATAAATCTAAAAATATTTTCATACTTCCTAAATCTACATAACTATGGTTAATAGAACATCAATAATTAAAGAACCTGATAAAATTTCATTTTTTGATGATGTATATAAATTACAAAAAAAATATCAAGACTCATTAATATCAGGTAAATCAAATATGAATTTCGTTTGGTTAGGAGAGCATCAACTTTGTTATACATTGGGAAGAGGTTCGAATATGGGTAACTTGCTTTTCTCAGCAGATGAACAAGATGTATTTAAAATTGATAGAGGTGGTGAGGTTACATGCCATATGCCAGGACAGTTAGTTACTTATTTAGTTTTAGATCTGAGTAACTTTAATAAAGATTTAAATTGGTATTTAAGAAAAATTGAAAAAATAATTCTTAAAACTCTTAGAAGTTTTAATATTGACTGCTCTACTAAAGATGGATTTACAGGTGTGTGGATAGGAGAAAAAAAAATTGCGTCAATCGGTATTGGATGTAAAAGGTGGGTAACAATCCACGGCTTCTCAATAAACGTTGACTGCAAATTAGAAAATTTTAATAAGATTGTTCCTTGCGGTATTGAGGGTTGCCAAATGGTAAATATGTCTGATTACAATAAAAATGTAGATATCAATGAAGTTAAGAAAATTGTTAAAAACATCATTCATAAGGAGTTTAAGTTTAATTTTGTATAAGAATATATACTAAAAAGATTTGGAAAATTAATAAATATGAAAGAGTTAGCATATTGGCCCGCAGTAAAATCTCTTACAAAAAATGAAAAATTTATAAGTAAAAGAAAAGATATAAACAACTTTGATCATGTTGATCAAATTTGGGAATACTTGAAATTAAAATGTGGAGATACTATAGCTATTAATGATTTGAGAGGAAAAAATAAAGAAAAATTTTCCTATTCTGAGTTAGCTAATTTAATCTCTAAAGTCTCTAAATCTTTTAAAAATTATGGATTAGTTAAGGGTGATGTTGTCACATTTATCTCTGAAAACTCCCCAAGATGGTTAATAGCTGATCAAGGATTGATGCGATTAGGAGCTATTAATGCTGTAAGAGGAATTAATTCACCTTCAGTAGAATTAGAATACATAATAGAACACTCTAATTCTGTTGGTCTAATTGTTCAATCTAAGGAAGTTTGGTTAAAGTTAAATAAAAAAAATGAATTAAAAAAAAGATTTAAATTTATAATTAATTTGGAAGATGAACAATTTGAAGATTTAATAAATTGGCCTAAATTTATTAAAGCAGGAGAAAAAGACATTTTAAAAAATAATATTTTTGAAAAAGATAATCATAAAATTAATGATATTGCCAGCATTCTCTATACATCAGGGACAACAGGCAAACCAAAAGGAGTTCCCTTAACACATGCAAACTTTTTACATCAAATTATAAATCTGGCCTACATCGCTGATCCAGAACCTGGAACTTCTGTCTTGAGTGTATTACCTATCTGGCATTCGTATGAAAGAAGTGCAGAATATTTCTTTTTTTCATGCGGGTGTACTCAATATTATACAAATCCAAAATTTCTGAAAGATGATATTAAACAAGTTAAGCCAGTTGTTATGGCAACTGTTCCTAGGCTATGGGAAGCCATTCATGATGGCTTTTTCTTGGCTTTAAAAAAAATGCCTTCTAAAAAACAGAAAATCATAAAGATTTTGATAAAAAATAGTTCTATTTTTAAAAGAAATTTTAGGAAGATCAGAAATTTAGAAATTAATCAAGTGAGTTCCTTAAAAAAAATATCTTTGACAATATCTGTATTAGGAAGATTTTTTATACATAAGCTATCTTCTACTTTTTTATGGCCAGGTATTTTGAAACAATTATGTGGAGAAAAACTTAAATTCCCAATCAATGGTGGAGGTGCTTTACCAGAGCACGTAGATTTGTTTTTTGAATCTTTAGGTATAGATGTTCTCGTTGGTTATGGATTAACAGAAACCAGTCCAGTACTAACTTGTAGAAGAAGGGAACTTAATGTAAGGGGATCTTCTGGACAGCCATTGGCATTTACTGAAATTAAAATAACGAATGAAGAAAAAGATAAGATTTTAAAATTTAGAGAGATAGGGAAGATTCTAGTTAAAGGACCTCAAGTTATGAAAGGTTATTTGAATAATATTTCAGCTACTAAAGATGTTTTATCAAAAGAGGGTTGGTTTGATACTGGAGATTTAGGTTTTCTTATTCCAAATGGATCTTTGGTTATAACAGGGAGAGCAAAGGATACGATAGTTCTTTCTAGTGGAGAGAATATAGAGCCAAATCCCTTAGAAATAGAAATTCTTAGTTCTGAATTTATTTATCAAGTTCAATTAGTTGGTCAAGATAAAAAATGTTTAACAGCACTTGTCGCTCCAAACATAGAATTAGTAGAAAATAAATTCTTTGAAAATAATATTTCTAAATTAAATTCAAATAAAAAAATTGGTTTATTTTTTAAGTCGCAGATAAATTATTTGCTAAAAAATAGATTAGGAGCAAGATTTGAGGAACAGGTATTAGATTGCTATTTTGTGGATGCTTTTACTTTAGAAAATGGTTTGTTGACTCAAACTCTCAAGCAGAAAAGAAGAGAAATAGTTGATTTGTATTCATCACAAATAGAAGAAATGTATAAAAAATAAATTAAAAAAGAAAATTCTCTTTGAGATCTCTATATTGAAAGTGTAACTTAATTTTTTATGGAAACAAAAAACTCTATATCTATCAAACGTTCAATAGCAATAAAAGCTATTGTTACCCCTACTTGGAAAGAAGACGCTGAGAAGGAATTAAGTAATGCGATTTCCGCAGTTGACCAACAATTATCGCAACTTGAACAAGAAGGTCAACAAATAGTTAGCAATATAAGATCCCAGTCAGTAAACCCATTAGATCCTAGAGTTCAAGAGCAAGTTGGCCAAGTTCAGCAACAGGTTGGTGCAAAAAGGAACGAACTAGAAGAGCAAAAAAGAAATTTATTGCAACAACAAAGTCAAGTTCGTGATTTAAAAATGGATGAAATTGTTGATCAAGGACAAGTTGATAGTTTTTGTGATGTTTCTGTTGGAGATAATCTTATTAAGAAGATGCAAGTTTCAATAACAGTTAAAGATGGGATAATTCAATCGATCAACAATAACGAATAAATTTAAAAGTTTAAATTCCTTTTTGAATGTAAATCATAGTTTCTTTGGGGCTATTTTTTTGTAAAATATAAACATAACGATCTTTAGGAGTTTTGTAAGTTCTTAAAGCTAGTAAAATTTTAAAAAATCTATCTGATGTCTCACGAAATATTTATGCCAGCTCTTAGTTCTACTATGACTGAAGGCAAAATTGTTGAATGGTTAAAGAATCCTGGAGATAAAGTTGAAAGAGGAGAATCTGTTTTAGTTGTTGAATCAGATAAAGCTGATATGGATGTTGAATCTTTTCAAGATGGATATCTTGCGGCAGTGCTAATGCCAGCTGGTAGCACTGCTCCAGTAGGTGAAACCATCGGACTTATTGTAGAGAATCAGGATGAGATAGCTTCTATACAAGAACAAAATAAAGGCAAACAGATTGAAGTAACCAGTGATGCCCAACTCGAATTGCCAAATAAACAATCTGAAATAAAAGAAGAGAAGCAAAAAGAGGTGCCTCAAATTAATAAGCAGGAAGTCGAGATCAAAAGGGAAAAAGTGCTAACGACCTCTAATGAGATTCAATTTAATGCCTCTACAAGTAATAACTCTTCAAGAGTAATAGCATCTCCAAGGGCAAAAAAACTTGCTTCTACAATGGGAGTTGAATTGGCAAAAGTGCATGGATCAGGCCCTCATGGAAGGATTCAGGCTGATGATGTACTAAAGGCAAATGGACAACCTGTTTCTATTCCATGGATAGGAGAAGGAAGTTCTCCAGCGACTATTGGCAGTTCCTATGTTCAAGCTGAAAGCAAGTCAGAAACATTAGGTAGTAGTTTTGGTAAACCTGGAGAAACTGTTCAATTTAATACTCTTCAAAAAGCTGTAAATAAGAATATGGAATCCAGTTTAAATGTTCCATGTTTTAGAGTTGGTTATTCAATTAATACTGATAAATTGGATAATTTTTATAAGAAAGTGAAGCAAAATGGAGTTACTATGACTGCGTTATTAGTTAAGGCAGTTGCAAAGACACTTAAAAAACATCCCCAAGTTAATTCAAGCTTTTCAGAAAACGGAATTTCTTATCCAGAAAATATAAACATTGCGGTAGCTGTTGCTATGGAAGATGGAGGGTTGATAACTCCAGTATTAAAAGAACCTTGTAATACTGATTTATTTGAATTATCTAGAGAGTGGAAAGATCTTGTGAAAAGATCTAGAGCAAAACAATTAGAACCGGATGAATATTCAACCGGAACATTTACTTTGTCTAATTTAGGAATGTTTGGTGTTGACAGATTTGATGCAATACTTCCACCAGGTACAGGAGCTATTTTAGCCATTGCATCATCTAAGCCAACAGTTGTTGCTAATAATGATGGCTCAATATCTGTAAAAAAAATAATGCAAGTAAATTTAACTGCTGATCATAGAGTGATTTATGGTGCTGATGGTGCATCATTCTTAAAAGACCTATCTTCGTTGATTGAAAACGAGCCAGAAACACTTGTAGCCTAATTTTAATTGAATTTTGAAATTCATAATGCAGAAATAGATCATAAGCTAGAAGCTTATGATTATATTCTTGATGAAACATTAATTGCTAATAAACCTTCTAAAGTAAGGCATGAATCTAGATTAATGATAGTTAGAGATAGTTCATTAGAAGAAGACTTTACAACAAATAAATATACAAAAAATCTCTTGGACGAACTTAGAAAGGGTGATTTGGTAGTTGTAAATGATACGAAGGTGATGAAAGCAAGATTAAAGGTTGAATTAGAAAATGGGAGATTAGTCGAATTATTAGTTTTGGAGAAAGCAGATGAATCTACTTGGCTATGTTTAGCAAGGCCTGCTAAAAAGTTAAAAATAAATAGTCAATTAAATTTAAAATCATCCTTAGCAAAAGATATAAAATTGCATATTTCTGGGATTGATATAGAAACTGGAGGAAGATTTATCAAGTTTCCAGAAAATATAGATGATCTAATTTCAATGAATAATCTCCTTGATATATATGGAGAAATCCCCCTCCCTCCATATATAAAAAGCGCTGAAGAAGAATCTTTTCATGAAAATAGTTATCAAACTGAGTATGCAAGTAATCCTGGAGCAGTTGCTGCGCCAACAGCAGGCTTACATTTAAGTAAAAACCTTATTTCAAATTTAAAAAACAAAGGTATATTGGTTATGCCAATTACTTTGCATGTAGGTTATGGAACATTTAAGCCAATTGATCAAGAAGATTTATCTAATTTAAAACTTCATAAAGAGTGGGTCAGTGTTAGTAGGAAAGTGATAGAAGAAATAAAAAGGGTTAAAAAAACTGACAGAAGAGTAATAGCTATTGGAACTACTAGCGTAAGAGCTCTTGAAAGTTGCTATTCATATGAAATGGAAGACCTAATTCCTATAGATAAGTATGTTGATTTAGTAATTAAGCCAGGATACAAATTCAAAGCAGTTGATGGATTATTAACTAATTTTCATCTTCCAAAGAGTTCATTATTACTCCTAGTAAGCGCAATGATTGGTAGAGAAAGATTACTAAATCTTTATAAAAAAGCCATAAAAGAAAAATTTAGATTCTTCTCTTATGGCGATGCTATGTACATTTCACCAGATTCATATCTGGTGAAAAAATAAATTTAAGCTATAACTGGCTCCTCAATTATTCCACTTGGAACTTCAGTAAACATAATTGATGATAAATACCTCTCAGCTAAATCTGGTAAAACAACCACTATAGTTTTTCCTGCATATTCATCTTGCTCAGCTAATCTAACAGCAGCAGCAGCAGCAGCTCCACAAGATATTCCGACGAGAAGCCCTTCTTCTTTTGCCAATCTAAGAGCCATCTCGATTGATTCATCATTCGTAACCTGTTCAACTTTATCAACAATTGATAAATCAAGGTTTTTAGGAATAAATCCTGCGCCTATGCCTTGTATTTTGTGTGGTCCAGATTTAACTTCTTCGCCATTCATTGTCTGTGTAATAACAGGGCTATGTGATGGTTCTACTGCTACAGAAACAATATTCTTGCCCTTCTCCTGTTTGATGTATCTTGAGACTCCTGTAATTGTTCCACCTGTTCCAACCCCTGCAACAAAAACATCAATCTCACCATCGCAATCATCCCAAATTTCAGGCCCAGTTGTTTTGAAATGAATTTCTGGGTTTGCTGGATTATCAAACTGACCTGGCATGAAGTATTGAGAGGGATTACTTTCTGCGATCTCTTTAGCTTTAGCTATTGCTCCGGGCATACCTTTGGAAGCCTCTGTTAAAACAATTTCGGCACCCAATACTGCCATCACTCTTCTCCTTTCAATAGACATAGATTCTGGCATTGTAAGGATTAATTTGTAACCTCTTGCTGAAGCTGTAAAAGCTAAGGCAATTCCAGTATTTCCAGATGTAGGTTCAACAATAGTTTTGTCTTTTGTAAGTTTTCCGCTTTTCTCCGCGTCCCAAATCATGTTTGCACCAATCCTGCATTTAACACTATAGGCAGGATTTCTACCTTCAATTTTTGCTAATACAGTAGCTTTAGCGTTTTTAGTAACTGATTTTAATTTTACTAATGGAGTGTTTCCAATAGCAAAACTGTTGTCCTCATAAATTTTTGCCATTTATATGTTGAGAAAATATATATTAATACTAACTATTATTTAATAAAAAGAGTACATAGGTTTTTATACGGTAAATACTAGGAATTTAAAAATTATTTAATGCTTCAGAAAAGGTTCTCCATAAATGATCGTTATCTTCTAGTCCAACGGATACTCTAAGAAGGTGCGAAGGAATGCCAAAACTTTCAGCCCAATCTAGTTCGTCATAATGAGCTAATAAAACATAAGGACATACAAGAGTAAATTTTGTACCTAAACTAGGTCCTTTTGATATTTGAAGATAATCATAAAATTTTTTTGCTTTCTCTAGACCTCCTTTTAATTCAAACGATAATAAGCAACCATATCCCCCATCAGAAGTAAGTATGGAATTAAAATTAGGACAATCTTCGGGATGGAAAATATTTTTGATCTCTTTATGGGTTTCTAATCTTTTTTTTAATTCCAAACATGCTTTATTTTGCTCAAAAACTCTTTGTTTTACATCTCTACTAACTTTTTCTAGAGAAACTATATCGCTATCTGAAAGCTTTGGAAGGTTTATTTCCTTTAAAGTATTTCTAAACTGATCAATCCATCTGCTTTTTGGATTTAGTATTAGTGAGCCAGCAAGAATATCACCGCTACCGGAAAAGATTTTTGTTAGTGAAGTGAAAACGATATCTGCATGCTCTAGAGAATTTATATTTATATTTGAACCAATAGTATCGTCAACTATCACTGGTATTTTTAATTTATTTGCTATTTCTGAAATTTTTTTTATGTTCACGCATTTAAGCATTGGGTTACTTGGTAATTCAATAATCAAGGCTGCTGGATTTATTTTTATTATTTCTAATTCAATATCCTTGCAATTTTCTTCTGTTACTAACTTTGCTCCATGGAAGATATGCATTGGTAATTTAAGTACATCTACATATGGGAAACCAATTTGAAGTGTAGGTCTATCTGGAAACAATTTATATATTATTTCTAATGATGTGTATAGTGCTGACATGCCAGATGAAGTTAAGTGGACATCATTGGAGCTTGATTTTGTAAACTTGGAAATTCTATCTTTTATTCTTTGATAACTTTCATTGACTAAAGATTTTGAAGGGCAATCCTCAAGGCCTAATTCAATTGCAGCCGCTCTTGAAGATAATCCAAGACCCGTATGTTGCCAAAAAGATTTTGCATATATGCTCGCTGATTCTCTAGTAATTAAAAAGAATAAATTATGTCTTCTTTCGATATATGAACATCCTTTAGAAGTCTTTTTATCACAGTATTTTTTTGCTTTTAAAGCTATTCTTTCATCGGGATAGGGCCAGATACTTTGATCATTTAAGTGACTTTCTTTTTTTTTCTTTTCACATAATCTTTTTACTAAAGGGTTGAGTCCAAAACGAGGATAGATTGACTTTAATAATTCTATGCATTTTGGATTTTTCTCCTCATAATTAATTACATCATTCCAAGTTGGTAATGCTACAGAAACTGCATGTTCATTATCAGGAATCGAATACCCCATTTCTATATTTCTCCATATTGGATTTTTAAGTAAATTTCTCAATTTTTGAATTTATTAAAGGCAAATAAGATATCTGAAATCAGATCATTTGTATCTTCACAACCTACCGACAATCTTATAAGAGAATCATCAATACCTAGGAAATTTTTTGTTTTATCATCAACAGATGCATGAGTCATTGTTGCAGGGTGGCAAATTAAACTTTCAACTCCTCCAAGACTCTCTGCTAATGAGAAATATCTAAGAGATTTACAAAATTTAAAAGTGTCAGCTTTATTTAAATTTAATTTTAGGGTGATCATTGAACCACCAGATTTCATTTGTGATTTTGCTAAATCAAATTGTGGATGTTTTTGATTAAAGGGGTAAAAAACTTTATCAACGATTCTGTGATTTTCAATTTCCTTAGAAATTGTCTCTGCACTTTTTGTTTGTTGTTCGATTCTTAGAGGTAGAGTTTTTACTCCTCTTGTAATTAACCATGAATCAAAAGGAGAGGGTTGAAGTCCTAAAGCTTTTTGAGAGAAAAGCATCTTACTATTCCATTCCTCATTATTTGTTAGGACTGCTCCACCAAGTGCATCACTATGGCCATTTATAAATTTTGTTGTACTTATAAGAGATAGTGTTGCGCCAAGTTCTAGAGGTTTTTGAATGAGAGCTGTAGAAAAGGTGTTATCTAGAACTACAGGTATTTTGTATTTATTAGCTTCTTCACAAATAAGTTTAATATCAAGTACTTTTAAAAGAGGATTTGTTGGACTTTCGAGCCATATTAAAGTTGGCTGAAAGTCTTTAATTTCTTTAAAATTTTCTTTATTTGTAAAATCTTTATATAAAACTTCTATTCCAAATTTTTTGAAAATCTTATCGAACATTCTTACTGTACAACCATATAGATTTGACTCGCAGAGTATTTTATCTCCTGATTTTAATGAAGATGTAATTGCAGTTACTGCACTTATGCCAGATCCAAAAATTGTACAATATTTCGATTCTTCTATGGATTTAAGTATATTTTCGAGAATTTTAAAGTTTGGATTACCTGATCTGGTGTAATCGAAATTGCCTTTATTGCCATGTTTAAATGTTGAGGTAGAAAAAATTGGTGGCATGACACATCCAGTCTCTTCAGAAAATGTTTCTCCATGATGAATTGATAAGGTTTTAACACCTGGCTTTTTGATAATATTTTTCTTATTTCCCATTGTTTTCTAAAATAAGAATTAATTAAACCTCTCACCAATAAGGTGAGTGATTTAATAATTTCAAGAGAAGGATTTTTATACTTTTCTTGAATAGTATTCAACAACTAATAACTCGTTTATTTCAAGCGCGACCCATTCTCTATCACACTTTCCGTTGATTTTGCCTGTTAACTTAGGTTTATCTAACTCTATATGAGGTGGAACATTAGCTAAACCAGGAAATTCAATATTACCTTCTACTAGTTTTTTACTCGCTTTGTTTTCTTTAATGCTAATTACATCTCCTGGTTTACATTGGTAACCTGCAATATCAAGCACTTTTCCGTTAATGGTTACATGCCCATGATTTACTAATTGTCTTGAACCTGGGATTGTTCCACCAAAGCCTAATCTAAAACAAACATTATCTAATCTGTTTTCTAAAAGTCTAAGGAGATTGGTTCCTGTAGAGCCTTCTTGAGCCCTAGCTTTTTTAACGTAACGAACTAGTTGTCTTTCAGAAACTCCATAGTTGAATCTAAGTTTCTGCTTTTCTTCTAGACGAATTGCGTATTCTGATCGCTTGCGACGGGCTTGGCCGTGCTGACCTGGAGGATTAGACTTCTTTGAAGCTTTCCTAGTGAGACCTGGTAGTTCTCCCAAGCGACGCGTAACCCTTAATCTTGGGCCGCGGTATCTTGACATAAGTTTAAATTAAAATTGAGATTTGCAATAAATTGGATAATTGATTAAATTCAACTAAACTAATTACTACTGGATTATTATTTTACATCATTAAAGTGATTAAAAGCGTCAACAAATTACTTACATCTCTACTTCTTTTGATGATTTCCTTCTATCAAAAGTGGTTTTCGCCTTTTTTTGGACCAAGATGCAGATTTATACCAAGTTGTAGTTCTTATGGATACGAGGCTATTACAAGGCACGGTCCTTGGAGAGGTGGATGGTTGACCCTAAGAAGATTAAGTAAATGTCATCCGTTAACTCCCTGCGGTTGTGATCCTGTTCCTGATTAAGTGAATGAAAATATTCATTTTTGTTAGGAAAGGTTGTTGCCTTTGCGAGACATTAAAAAATAAAATAACAAAAATAAATCTTGAAGAAATAAAACCTAAATTAGAAATCAATGAAATTGATATAGATAGGTTTGATTTGTACCAAGATAAATATAAAAAATTTGATAATGAAGTTCCTGTGGTAGCTATTAAAGAAGGTAAGTCTCAAAAAGTTGTTGAATTACCTAGGATCTCTCCAAGATTGAAAGATGACCAACTAAAAAAATGGCTAGAAAAAAATATAAATATTGCTTTGAATAAGAATTGATTGAAAGATGAGATCAATAAAATTACATAAACTTCTGTCTCTAGTAGAAATTGTTCCAACATCTGGCTTGATAAATCCAGAAATAACTAATATATCTTTTAATTCCAAAGAAGTTGAAAAAGGAACTTTGTTTTTGGGATTACCAGGATTAAATGTCGATGGAGGTAAATATTGGGGAGAGGCTATCGAAAATGGTGCAGAGGCAGCCATTATTGGTTTAAAAGCCAAAGAATTAAATGAAACTATTGATTATAAAAGAGTTCTTGTTATCGACGAGCCTTTAGGGGATCTTTTTTGTGGTCAAATAGTATCTGAGTTTTGGAATAGACCTTCAAGTAAACTTAAACTAATTGGTGTTACAGGTACTAATGGGAAAACAACAATAACTTTTTTATTAGAATATCTACTTAATAAATTAGGAAAAAAGACAGCTTTATTTGGAACATTATTTAATAGGTGGCCAGGATATTCAGAGGTCTCTTCACATACAACTGATTTTGCAGATAAACTTCAAAAGAAATTAAATGCTGCAGTTGAAGCTGACTCTGAGTTTGCAATATTAGAAGTAAGTTCCCATGCTATTGCTCAAAATAGAATATCAGGTTGTGAATTTAATGCAGCTATTTTTACAAATTTAACTCAAGATCATCTTGATTATCACTCCGATATGGAATCGTATTTTCAGACAAAACGAAGATTATTTTTCCAGCCTTACTTATCAGAAAAAAATGGTACAGCTGTTTTAAATTGCGATGACCTTTGGATCTCAAAATTGCCAACTCATCTTAAAAAAAGATCGTCTTTAGTTTCTACAAAAAAGATTAAGAGCGCATTTAAAAATGAAGAATTATTTTATGTAACAGATAAAAATTTTACTAGAAATGGCTCCTCATGCATCTTTCATACCCCTGAAGAAAAAATAAACCTTTTTGTTCCACTAGTTGGAGAGTTTAATTTAATGAATGCTATTCAAGCAATAACAATTTTGTATAAACTTAATTTCTCTTTAAAAGATTTATCAAGATCAATAAAATCTTTTCCAGGTACTCCTGGGAGAATGGAGAAAATTGATATTGATAATAATGATGTTTCAGCATTAATACCAACTGTAATTGTTGATTATGCGCATACACCTGATGGGTTAAAGAAAGTTTTGAAATCAATTAAAAAACTTTGTGAAGGAAAACTTATAACTGTTTTTGGATGTGGTGGAGATCGAGATTCTAGTAAAAGGCCTTTAATGGGATCAATAGCTGAAGAGTTTTCTGATTACGTTTTCGTAACATCAGATAATCCAAGATCAGAAGATCCTGAAAAAATAGTAGGTGAGATTTTAAAGGGTATTGAAAAAAGAAATCAAATAAAAATTGAAATTGACAGATCTATAGCAATAAAGGAATCTATTGAATTTGCAAAAAAAGAAGATATTGTTTTAATCGCAGGCAAAGGACATGAGGATTATCAAATTCTTAATGATAAGATAATTGATTTTGATGATAGAAAAATTGCTTATAAATTTTTAGAAGAAAAAAGTAAATCCAAATAAAATATCTTAAGCAAATAAGAGAGATATTTGCACAAATCACAAGAAAAGTTTCTTAGAATTAAAAAAATATTATTCTTCAAAAATGAAAGGTTTAGCCTTAGTTGTAGGCTCTGGTGGAATTGGTACCCAACTAGCTACAGATCTGAGCAAAAGTGAAAAAGAATTGGATGTTGTTTTGTGTGGAAGAAAAAGTCAATTTGATTCTTTTTGGGAATTAGACATAGAGGATTCTCAATCACTTTTGCAGTTTAAAAGTAAAATTTCGAATCATTCTTCGAAATTAAGATTAGTAGTTAACGCTACTGGAAGACTACATAGTGAAACTCTTAAGCCAGAAAAAAGATTACAACATCTTGATAAAAAAAATATGATGGAAAGTTTTTCAATAAATGCCTTTTCTCCTATTTTATTAGCTAAAGCTATTGAAGAATTTATACCAAAAGATAGTGACTTTAATTTTGCTAGTATAAGTGCAAGAGTTGGAAGTATTGGAGATAATCAAACTGGAGGTTGGTATTCATATAGAGCTGCAAAATCTGCGCAGAATCAGTTTTTTAAATCTTTAAGTATTGAGTGGGCTAGACGTTTCCCAAAAGCTACTATTACATTGCTTCATCCAGGTACAGTAGATACTAATTTATCTAGACCTTTTCATAAATTTGTTCCAGAACATAAATTATTTAGTACAGAAAAATCATCTAAATTCTTGATCAATATTATTAAAAATCAATCACCAGAATCAACCGGAAAATTTATTGCATGGGATAGCTCAGAAATTTCTTGGTAATTTTTTTTATTTCTTCAGAAAGTAAATCAATTTCATCTTCTGTTGTCATCTGATGCACGCATGCTCTAAACCATTTTGGGTCTTCTAAAACTCAAATCCAAATTTTCTTTTCTCCAAGTTTCTTCACAAATTTCTCCTTATCTTCAATATTTTCGATATTAAAACTAACTATCCCATTCAAGTATTTTTTTTCTAAAACTAATTCAATTTCGTTAAATTGATTTAAATTATCCCAAAGTTTTTCACTTAATTTTTTGATATTTTTTCTTTTTTCTTTTTCAGGGCAATCTTTATCCAAAAGATCTAAAGAAGTTCGAAGACCTGCAAGTAAAGGAATACAAGAAGTAGCTACTTCAAACTTCCTTGCATCTTCATGAAAAAGATTATCTGACGGCTCATAAATTCCTTGTTCTTTTTTTAATGATTTCCAACCAATTATTGTTGGATCTGTTTTATGAATAAATCTATCTGAGACATAAATAGCTCCAAGTCCTTCAGGTCCACATGCCCATTTATGAGAAGTTATGGAATATAAATCAGAATAAAAAACTTCTTCTTCAATTTTTATATGACCAAAGGTTTGAGCACCATCAACAAGTAGATAAGAATTTTCTCGATTATTTTTTAATTCGATAGAAATTTGTTTTAAAGGAATTTTATATCCAAAGTTCCACAAAATATGAGAAATAATTAGGATCCTAGTTTTACTATTTAGATTTTTTGAAATCTCTAAAATTATATTTTCGTCGTTTAGATTTTTAATTTTTTGGATTGGTAAAATTTTGAATATTAATTTATTTCTTCTGCAAAATTCTCTACTTGCAGCTACTACTCCAGGATGTTCACAATCACTTATTAACAATTCTTCTCCCTCTTCTACTTTTATACCCCAAAAAGGCAAAATCATTCCAGAAGAGATATTCTCAGTTAAAGCTATATTTTTTGAATTAACACCTAAATTTTGCGCAATAATTCTTTTTGTGGTCAATATTTCTTTATAAATAAAAGGCCAAATATTATTTGTAAATGGTCCTAAATCTTGAATGATTTCCCAGGTTTTAACTATTGCTTCGAGAGAAGAGTTTGGTAATGGTCCTTGACCTCCATAATTGAAGTAATATTTGTTTTTTAATGCGGGTATTTGATCTCTTAAATTAATTGTCATTCAAATTTTTAAATTAAATTTCTTTAGAAGGGCTAAATATTCCCTACTAAAGTAACTGTTCTAAATTCAATATCTTCAATAACTTTCCAAGGTTCATTACTTCTCTCCGCAAATTCTAAGTTTTTGAAACCTAGATCTTTAAAATCATTTAGGAATTCCGGCTCATACCATGCTCCACTAATACATCCTGTCCATAGATCATGATCATTTTGCAATCTTAAAGGAACTTTTTTACTTGAGACAATATCGCTAATGGCTATTCTTCCGTTACCTCTTAGAACTCTTTTTATATTTATTAAAAGATTATTTCTAGATTCAGGATTTACTAAATTTAAAACACAATTACTTAAAATAATATCAATTGATTTGTCTGCGATTAATGGATTTAAATCTTTATTTAATTCATCGAGATTTTCAATTGACCCTGCAATAAATTCGGTATTGTCGAAACCTATCTTTTCTGAAAATTTTTTGGAAGCAGATAATGATAATTTAAGCATATCAGGATTTTGATCAACCCCAATTACTTTCCCCTCTTCTCCAACAATTTGAGAACAAATAAAGGCATTTTTGCCGCTCCCACTACCAAGATCTAAAACAATATCATTCTTCTGTACATATTTTGTTGGATCACCACATCCATAATCTCTTTCTAAAACTTCTTCAGGAATTGCTTCAAGTAAAATAGGATTAAAACCAACAGGTGTACAAAGACAACTCTCTTTTTCTAATGCAGCAGAACCATACCTTTCTTGAATAGCATCTTTATGATCAAGACCTTTTAAATTTTTATTTGACTCATCAGTATTGCAGCAATCGCTAGACATAGAGGTAATCCTAATTCTTAATAAATATAACCAAAAAAAAACCCCCAAGAAGGGGTTTTTTCTTTTGGAATTAAATTATTTAGTGTAGTTAGCACCTCTGTAATTTAATTCTGCCTTTTCATTACTTGAAGAAGCGTCATCCATTCTGTTGGTGTATACGTTTCTTCTGTAGGTAAGTTCAACAGGTTGCTTATTAGCAACCTTTTTGTTTTGAACGTAGTTTTTACCTCTGTAAGTTAAAGTAGTCATGTTTCGATGTGACAAAACGGCCATCCCCCGTTCCCTGGTATGACTCGAACTGCGCCTTCTAATGAAGGTGAACGAAATGTAGCCATAGCTACTCTTTAAGTATAAACCTATTTTTGTGTTACTGTCCAGATATTACAGATAGAAATTATTTTTTAATTTTTTTTTAATTATTATCTTAAGTAAATTTTGGTGTGATTTATATCTAAAAGGGATTAGGTTTATATTTAATTTCCGCTTTACTAATTAATTTAAATTTATGACAGGGTTTTTATATTTTTTGGGAAATACTTTGAGATGGCCCGCTTTAAAACCAAAAGAATTTTTTTCTTTACATGCATACTTTACTATTATTTATTTGATAACTTTTACATTAAGTAAAAATGAAGTTAATCAGTCAAATTTAGTATTTACATTAGGAATTCTAGCTCCTCTTTTAATAGCTATAGGTCAAGGTCTTCCTGTAAATTGCTTAGATTTTAAATCATCATTGACTAAGGAATTAAGCAAAGAGTCGTAAAAAAGATTTTTAAAAAATAGCTCACAAAACTTGGACTACTTCACTGATTTCAGGAATCATTTCTTTAAGCTTTCTTTCTATTCCCATTTTTAATGTCATGGTACTGCTTGGGCAGCTTCCACATGCTCCTTGAAGTCTTACTTTAACAATGGGTCCATCAATTTCTGCTATCTCTACATTACCTCCATCTGATATTAAGAAAGGTCTTAGTTCATCTAAAACTGTTTCTACATTTTCATTTGTAAGTGGTAATGTTTCAGTACTCATAATTTTGAATTAACTTTATAATAAGCCTAGAAAGAAATGCGATTAATTGCAAAAAAAAATAATTATCTGTTGTGACTTCTAAAAACATCTTAGATAAAAATAATAGTTATGATGCGATATTGGTAGGGGCAGGAATAATGAGCGGAACACTTTCGTTATTAATTACAGAGATTTTACCTGCAATAAAAATATTAATTATAGAAAAGTTAAATAAACCAGGTAGTGAAAGTACTGGTGCATTTAATAATGCAGGAACTGGTCATGCTGCAAATTGCGAATTAAATTACACCCCCGTAGATGAAAATGGAGATTTACAAATAGATAAAGCCCTTTCTATAAATCGTTCTTTTGAAAATTCAATGTCTTTATGGGCCTCATTGTATGCGAACGGGAAGATAGATATTAAAAATTTTTTAAAATTTATTCCTCATATAAGCTTTGTCACAGGTACTGAAAATATTTCTTTTTTAAAAAAAAGATTTAAAGCAATGTCTGAATATCCAGAGTTTGCAGACATGGAATTTTCATCATCTTTTAATCAAATAAAATCATGGGCACCACTTATTACTACTAGTAGAGATCCATTAGATAAAGTTGCAGCTACTCGAATAAAAAGAGGAACAGATATCAATTTTGAAGCTTTAACAAGAGAATATCTAGCTTATATTTCTAAGAATAAAAATGTTGAAATTAGCTATAACACAGAATTAATAGATTTAAAGAAAACAGGTAAAAAACAATGGAAATTAAAAGTTCGTTCACTAGGTAGAATCGTTTCCCTGAACACTTCATACGTTTTCCTTGGAGCTGGTGGCAAAACAATAAACTTTCTGCAAAAATCTAAAATTCCAGAAGCTAAAATATATGGTGGTTTTCCTGTTAGTGGAAAATGGCTTATTTGTGAGGAAAAGTCTTTAACGGAAAAACATAATGCAAAAGTTTATGGGAAAGCAGATATAGGATCACCTCCAATGTCAGTGCCGCATTTAGATACAAGATGGATTGAAGGCAAGAAATTTCTTCTCTATGGCCCTTTTGCTGGGTTCACGACTAAATTCTTAAAAAAAGGCTCTTATTTTGATTTATTCAGTTCAATTAAAAAAAGTAATTTATTTTCTATGCTTGATGTTGGGATTAAGAATAACGAATTAATTAATTATCTTTTTTCACAATCTCTTAAGAGTCATAATTCTAGAGTTGAAAACTTAAAGAATATGATGCCATCAGCTGAGCCTTCGAATTGGTATTTAGAGAATGCTGGGCAAAGAGTTCAAATAATCAAAAAAACTAAAGAAGGAGGTTCTTTGCAATTTGGCACGGAAATTGTCAACTCGCAAGATGGCTCACTTTCTGCTTTATTAGGTGCTTCTCCTGGAGCTAGTACAGCAGTTTCAATAATGATTGAGGTTTTAAAAAAATCTTGCCTTCTTAATGGTGATAAATTTGATCTTGAGAAGAAATTAAGTAATCTTCTTTATGGATCTGAATTAATAAATGAAAGTGATAATAATTTTTTAGAAATTATTAAAAAAAGAAATAATTCTATTTTAGGTTTCCATCCATAATCTTAATTAGCTATTATTAATTAAGAGAAAAAATATTGGAATCGTTCTTTAATTTATATGACTGATATATCTGTTTCAAAAATAAGAAATTTTTGTATAATAGCTCATATAGATCATGGTAAATCTACTCTCGCGGATAGATTGCTTCAAGATACTGGTACTGTGAAGCAAAGGGATATGCAAGATCAGTTTTTGGATAGTATGGATCTTGAAAGAGAAAGGGGTATAACAATCAAATTACAGGCTGCAAGAATGAAATATAAAGCAGAAGACTCGCAAGACTATATTTTAAATTTAATTGACACACCAGGACATGTTGATTTTTCTTATGAAGTAAGTAGATCTTTGCAGGCTTGTGAAGGTGCTTTATTAGTTGTTGATGCAAGTCAAGGTGTAGAAGCTCAAACTTTAGCCAATGTTTATCTTGCCCTTGAAAATAATTTAGAAATAATTCCTGTCTTAAATAAAGTTGATTTGCCTGGTGCTGATGCTGAAAAAATAAAGCAAGAAATTGAAGAGATTATTGGATTAGACACTTCTAATGCAATAAATTGTTCTGCTAAAACTGGAGAAGGTATAGAAGATATATTAGAAGCAGTTGTGAGTAGAATTCCTCATCCTAAAGATGAAGTGAAATCTCCTACTAAGGCGCTTATTTTTGACTCTTATTATGATCCATATAGAGGTGTAATTGTTTACTTCAGAGTAATAGCTGGGTCAATCAATAAAAAGGACAAGATCTTACTTATGGCAAGTAAGAAAAACTATGATTTAGATGAAATTGGAATAATGGCTCCTGATGAAAAGCAAGTTAATGAACTTCATGCGGGAGAAGTTGGTTATCTGGCTGCATCTATTAAGTCAGTTGCTGATGCAAGAGTGGGAGATACAATTACACTAATTAATTCTCCGGCTAAAGATCCTCTTCCTGGATATAAAACAGCTAATCCTATGGTGTTTTGCGGATTGTTTCCAACTGATGCTGATCAATATCCAGATTTAAGAGAGTCTTTAGAGAAACTGCAATTATCTGATGCAGCTCTTAAATATGAACCTGAGACAAGTAGTGCTATGGGATTCGGCTTTAGATGTGGATTTTTAGGACTTCTTCATATGGAAATTGTTCAGGAAAGATTGGAGAGGGAATATGATTTGGATTTGATAGTAACAGCGCCTTCAGTAATATATAAAGTTAATTTGAACGATCAGGAAAATATATTAATTGATAATCCTTCTACAATCCCAGATCCTCAATCAAGAGAATCAATAGAAGAACCCTATGTAAAAATGGAAATTTATTCTCCCAATGAATTTAACGGTACACTAATGGGTTTATGCCAAGAAAGACGAGGTGTTTTTATTGATATGAAATATATCACTACAGATAGAGTGACTTTGATTTACGAAATACCATTAGCAGAAGTCGTTACTGACTTTTTTGATCAAATGAAAAGTAGAACTCAAGGATATGCATCAATGGAATACCATTTGATTGGATATAGAAAAAATGATCTCGTTAGGTTAGATGTTCTTATAAATTCTGAAAGAGCTGATCCTTTAACTTCTATTGTTCATAAAGATAAGGCCTATGGAATTGGTAGGGGCTTAGTAGAGAAATTAAAGGAGTTAATACCAAAACAACAATTTAAAATACCAATTCAGGCTTCAATAGGTAGCCGTATTATTGCAAGCGAAAGTATTAGTGCATTAAGAAAAGATGTCCTCTCTAAGTGCTACGGGGGAGATATTTCTAGAAAAAAGAAACTTTTGAAGAAGCAAGCTAAAGGGAAAAAGAGGATGAAGGCCATGGGTAAAGTTGATGTACCTCAAGAAGCTTTTATGGCAGTTCTGAAATTAAATCAGTAATTAATTTCAATTTAAAAACTAAAAGCTTTTTAATCTTTGAAACAATAGGTATATTTTAATTGATTCGAATAATCATAAATTTGTGTATTCAAACTCATCAAATCAAGTTGCTCAGAACATAAGAAGGACTGGATTTTTAATTGTACTTTCATATCTTTTAATAGTATTAATTATGAAAGTATTAGAGGCTAATAACTTTTTTGGTTATTCTTTATCATCATTTAGTAATGACATTTTTGCACCACCTTCCTTAGAACATTTATGTGGTACGGATAGATTAGGAAGGGATGTTTGTTTAAGAACTTTACAAGGGTCATCTATAGCTATTGAAGTTGTATTCCTTGCAATTTTCTTTGCTTTAATTTTAGGCCTTCCATTAGGGTTATTGAGTGGATATTTTGGAGGGATCATTGATAAATGCTTATCACTTGTAATGGATACTATTTTTTCAATTCCTGTTATTTTGCTCTCAGTAGTAGTAGCTTTTGTACTTGGTAAAGGGATTATTAATGCCTCTATAGCCCTATGTATAGTTTATTCTCCTCAATATTTTAGATTAATAAGAAATCAAACAATGTTAATAAAATCAGAGACATATGTTGAAGCTGCAAGGGTTTCGGGGGCTGATGTTAAAACAATAATTTTTAAATATATACTTCCAAATGTAATAACTCCTTTACCTATTCTTCTTACTTTAAATGCTGCGGATGCTGTTTTGGTATTAGGAAGTTTGGGCTTTTTAGGGTTAGGAGTTCCTGCAAATATTCCAGAATGGGGAAGTGATCTTAATCTTGCGCTTGCGGCTATACCAACTGGGATTTGGTGGACTGCATTATTCCCTGGATTAGCAATGTTTTTTTTAGTCTTAGGTCTTTCTTTTATAGGAGAAGAACTAGAAAATATTTTTGAGAATTGAAAGTTAATTTTAATGTTTTTTAGTTATTAAGAACTTTATTAATTTCTCCATACTGATTTATCTTTGGATATTTATTTCCAGACTTTCTGTATATAGAAGCTAACTCAGGATAACTCCATTCAAATAATGTCTTTTCATATTCTTCTGCACTTAAACCTTCTCCATTAAGAGGAAGTAAACTCTTAATTTCTCTTTGTCGAATAGCTTCAAAAAGTAAAATAGAAGCTGCTACTGAAACATTCAAAGATTGGACCATTCCTGACATTGGAATGAAGATTGATTTATCAACTTTTGAAATTAGTTGATCACTTAACCCCCATTTTTCTGCTCCTAAAACAAAACAAGTATTTTCTGAATAGTCAAAATTCCTGTAATCAGTTGATCTCTCATTTAGTGTTGTTCCATATAATTTAAAACCTTTCTTTTTTAGTTCAGATACTGCAGAAATTGTTGACTCATGATTATTTAATTTGACCCATTTTTGACTCCCTTGAGCTGTACTGTTAAAAGTTTTAACTTTGT
>QCUQ01000009.1 GCA_003210655.1 Prochlorococcus sp. AG-679-M10
TTAAAAATAATTTAAAAAATAAGGTTTTAAAAAAGTCTGAGAAGAAATCAAAAAACAATAAAATAACTTCTGATAAAAATATATCCTTTCAAAATAGTAAATATAAGCCTAAATCATATAAAATTATTTTTATTTTAAAAGATGTAGATCCAAAAGATCCCACTAAAGATTTAAGGACCATTTTAAGAAATTCTGATGTAAATTTTGAAATAGAAAAGATTGAACGTTATTTTGATCCAAAAAATAAAACTATAAAAAGTAATTAAATATTTATACAAAAATTTCATATGAAACTTTCAAAAAAAAATGAGGCACTTAATATAATTGAACCAGCATATTTAGCCTCTCTCTCTTCATTACTTTGGATAGCTTTATATTATCTACCTATAGGAGGAGCTTTGTTGAGATTAATATTACCTCTCCCTATAATCTTGTTGCATTTGAGAAGAGGAACTAAAACTGCATTTGAAGGTCTCATAATACAATTTCTTTTGTTAATGATACTTATGGGTCCAATAAGAGGAACTTTATTTTTATTCCCATATGGGATATTAGCTTTTTGGCTAGGGTGGTCTTGGTTTATGGAAAAAAATTGGTGGCTTAGTTGGTGTGTAGGTTTTGTTCTTGGGACACTTGGATTTTTTATAAGGGTATTTGCATTATCAACTTTAGTTGGGGATAATCTTTGGATAATAATTACAAGAGCAAGTTATGGCCTTATAGATAAATTTATCGAACTATTTAATCTGCCATTCTCTCCTTCGATCCGAATTATCCAATTAGTTGCAATATTATTAATAATTTTTCAAGAAATGGTATATGTTTTAACTATACATATACTCGCATATTCCCTTTTCCCTAGATTAAATTCAAATATTCCTGATCCTCCAAAAATAATTAATGGATTTGTGGATTTAGGTATTTGATATAAAATTAAATAATGCAGAAATCGTATTTAGGAATAAAGTTAATTGGAAGTAAAGTTAATCAAAAACTATTTTCTGAAGGGATAGATATTCTTAAACAAGAAATTAATAATTTTATTTTCTATCTTGTAATTGCAGGAACAGAAACATCCCAAATTCAAGGTATATCCGCAGCAGGAATTAATTCAAAAGCCAGAATGAGAACCGCTTTAGCAGACGCTGAGTTTCTTCTTTTTGGTGCCTCTAAGGATCATAAATATAAATTACCCTTTTTAAATGCAGGAGTAACTCCTGCATTAATAAGCTATGTATGTAAGAAACTTGTAAGTGCAAGTCCAATAGTTGTTCCTATAGGAACAAAAGAAAAACCTTACTTTAGCCATTTGACTGTGGAAAATTATTTAGTAGGTCCAGCTAAATGCTTGACTACTGGAAAATCTATGAATAAAGAGAGAGTTTTGAATCTTTATAAAAAAGGACTAGAAATTGGAAAATCTACGAAACAACCCATATTCATTTCAGAATCTGTACCAGGAGGAACTACAACTGCTCAGGCAGTAATGGAAGCTTTTGGCTTAAATGTAAATAATTTAATAGGAAGCAGTTTGATTAATGCTCCAAGGAGGTTAAAAACAAAAGTAATTAAAGCTGGTCTTTTAAAAGCAAATCTAAAAAATAATTTTGACTCTTTAGATGTCATTTCTTCAGTCGGAGACCCTTTTCAAGCCTTCTCTATGGGACTATTGATTGGAGCAAGATTAGCTAAGCAATCTGTTGTATTATCTGGAGGGAGCCAAATGTTAGCTTTAATTTTACTTGCGTTGGAATTTATTGATTTTAAAGAAAAAAAGGAATTCATTAATTTCGTTTTTATAGCTACTACTGGATGGTTGGTTAAAGATAATTCATTGGGTGATTTATTAGATTTAATAAATGAAAAACACAATGTAAAATTATTAGGATTGGCAAGTCCTCTGAATTTCAAATCGTCTAGAGTTAAAGAACTGAATGATTATGAAATAGGTTATGTGAAAGAGGGGGTTGGTGCTGGTGGGATGTCAATTCTTGCTTTTCTTAAGGGTTTTAGTAATGAAGAAATAGTTTCAAGGTGTCGAATTAATCTTGAGAGAATGAAGGGTTTAGGTCAAATTTCCTTAAATAAGGATTGTTAAATGCCTAAAAATTATCCTACAAGAAGGCAATTTCTTAATTACGGAAAACTATCTCTCCTTTTCTTTTTAAATTCATGTAGTAATTCTTTAAAAAAATTTAAAATTGGTTTTCAAAGTTCGATTTATCCAAAATCTTTAAAAGATACGTTACCTTCGGTCTGGCAAAAAGAAAATATTAATTTTAGTAAGCTCAAATTAGAAAAAAATAAAATAAAATTATCTAATTCAGACTTTATTTTGGTTAATGATGGATGGCTAAATAGTATTGATTTTACAAGTTTTCAAAACATAAATAATTTATTTTCAAATGATATATTAGATAATAGATCTCGAGATTTTTTAAAAAGTTTTAAAGAATATCAACGTGATAAATTATTTCCGGTAGGTGTTGTTCCATATGCAGTAATTATAAAAAATAATAAAGATCTAATTTATGATGCTAGTAATTCTTGGGATTTTCTTCTTGATGAGAAGTTGAAAGGAAAAATTATATTCCCTCAAAGCCCGAGAGTAGTAATTTCAATTTCAAAAAAAATTAGTGTAAAAAATTCACTTAGTAAAATGAAAGAACAAGCAATGTTATTTGAGGATAAAAATTCAATAAATTGGTTAATTAATTCTCCTGCATCTGTTGCGATTATCCCCTTTTCGCTATGCGAAAAATATCTTAGGGTTGATTCAAGACTTTCGATGGTTTTCCCAAATAAAGGTGTTCCTTTAATGTGGAATTTTCTTCTAACTAAATCAAAAATTAACAATATTGTATTAACTGATTGGATTAAGTCCTTAGATAAAAGGTCTACTATCGATAAGTTAGCTAATCAAGGTTGGTATTTACCTTTTAAAAATAAATACTCTCAGGAAAAATACAATATCAAAATTGAAAAAAATAATTATGGACCATCTAAAAATTGTTGGGAAAATAGTTGGTCTTTTTTACCTCTAAATAAAGAAGAGAAATTAAGTCTAGAAACGTTGTGGAATCAATCATTAACCCCATAATCTTTTTTTAGGCTTTTCACTTAATAAGTTGTGAGTTTCTTTTAATAAAGCTGGTATATTTAATTTGCTAGGACATTTTGGAATACATTCATTGCAATCTAAGCATAAAGAGGCATCTTTTTCTTCCCACCAGTGGCCTGCCCTCCCTATTAAATTATATCTTTCTTTAGCAAATTCTAATTGACCATACCCAATAGATATATTTCTCAAACGAAGTATTTCAGGAATAGGAATTTCACTTGGACATGGTAGGCAAGATCTACATTGCTCACATTTTGAAGACTTTAACTCTTCATTTGCAAAATGTTCGATATTTTCTAATGCACTAATTTCAGAAGATGTAAGTTTTTGACTTGAGTTTATAAGCTTTTTTGCAATACTAAAATCTTCAAATTTTGTAGCGCCTAAAGATAGAGTTGTAATTCCTTTCGATAGTAAAAATCTATAAGCTAGCTCCAGAGGATGGTATGGTGCGGATGCTCTTAATAAAGATTCGCTTGGAGCATATAATCTTCCACCCTTATCAGCAGGAGATATTGCTAATACACCCATTTTCTTTTTTAAAGCTAGTTGGGCAAGGCTTATTTTTGATTGATCTAAAAAATGTAAATGAAGATTGCAAAAACTAAATACTTCAGAGTTAATTGCATTTTCAATAAGTTTATAACTGCCATGTGAACTGAACCCAACTTGATCAACCAAGCCTTTTTTAATTACCCATTTTAAAAACTTTCTCCCCTCTCCATTTAGAACCCAATCTAAATGCTCTTCTAAATTTATTCCATGGAATGCAAGATTATTTATTTTCTTTAGCTTTAAATTTTTGAGTGAATTTTCGAAATTCTCTTTTAGATAATTAAAATCTCCTTTAGGTAATACTTTGGTAGTAATTATCCATTCTTTCCTAAATATATTTTCGGAAGCTTCTAATTCCTTTAATGACTCCCCGATTAGTTTTTCAGCGTTACCGTAAGCAGCAGCAGTTTCTAAATGATTAATGCCCGCATTATGAGCACTTTTTATAAGGTAATTCATTTTATCAAGACTCTCTGTCGCTCTCATTGTGCCTAAAGTAAACAAACTTACATCGCAAGCTTTCCCAAATGATCTTTTCTTAGAATGAATTAGCATCTTTATATGATTAATACCTGCTTAATAACTTTTTAATTTATTTATAGTAGAAAATGTTTTAAAGTAAATCAAAGTTAATAATAGTTTTTCAAATAATCTTTATTTAAAGTTATGTTTACAGGAATAGTTCAGGCAATAGGAAAACTTAAAAAAGAAAAAAACTTCTTAATTATTGAAATTCTAGATCAGCCTTTTGATATGCAAATAGGTGATAGTATTGCAGTTGATGGAATTTGTTTAACAGTAAAAGAGATTTCAAATAATCAATTTAAAGTAGATGTAAGTGAAGAAACTTTAAAAAAGACTACTTTAGGAGAAAAATCTAATATTAACCAATTAGTTAATTTAGAGCCGGCTCTCCGTATCTCGGATCGTCTTGGGGGCCATATAGTTAGTGGCCATATTGATGGTTTGGGAAAAGTTGAAAATATAGAAAAACTTGAAAAATCATGGCTTTTATCAATTAAGTGGCAAAATAAAAACTTTTCCAAATATATCGTCGATAAGGGAAGCATATGTGTCAACGGCATTAGCCTTACAATTGCAAAGTCTGAAAATGAAGGGGAAATTTTTACGATTGCAATTATTCCACATACATGGGAAAACACTAATCTCAAAAATTTAGCAATTGGCGATAGTGTAAATCTTGAAGGGGATGCATTAATAAAGTACGTTGAAAAACTACTTAAATTTAATAAGAATATAGATTCAGAAAACTTTCCGCAAGAAATCTCCTCAAATTGGCTTAAAGAGAATGGCTGGAATAAATAATATTCTTAATTTAATGGAGTAAGGGAGATGATTTTAGAATCTTTTTTTAGATCAATTTTATATTCTTGACCTGGCTCTAATCCTAATTTTTTTGTATAGGCATGACCTATCAATAAGTTACCATTGCCATGAACTTTTGTTTTGAATTCTGCTTGCCTCCCTCTTGAAGATCTGTTCCTAGCCCTACCAGCGCCACTATTACTTAACTTGTACCCCTTAGCTTCAATAAGTGCTCTATAAAAACTTTTTCTTAAGACTCTTCCACTAGGACCTACATAGCCGCAGCCTCTTGCTATTTCATCCTCAGATTTATTGCTGAGTAATTTAGATTTTTCTAGAAGTTCTTTTCCTACAAGCATTATATGAGCTTTTTCTTATTATATATTCTTACCAATAATGAGAATTGTGGCAATACAAGTTAATAAAAAATAGATTTTTTGAAGAATAAATTCTATATTATAAGAGATACAAAATTATAAATAAAATAACCCAAATTCCATCTACGAAATGCCAATATAATTCAACAGCTTCTAATGAGAACATATTTTGATTAGTAATTCTTCCTTCCTTTGGTCTTGTTTGCCAAGAAATAATTAATATCATTAATGTCCCTAAAGTTACATGTAAACCATGAAAGCCAGTTAAGGCATAAAAAGTACTTGCAAATAAATTATCCGTTAGTCCGAACGGCAAATTAAAATATTCAAATAGTTGACATATTAAAAAAGTAATCCCAAGTAGAGCAGTGACTAGTAACCATTTTTGAGTATCAGAATTTTTCTTTTTAAGAAGAGCTTTTCCTGCTTTATGAAAAGTCGCGCTACTTACAAGCAATAAAATCGTATTTAATGTAGGTATAGGAAGTTCTAATTCATAAATAGCCCCATCTGGTAAAGGATTAACTGCTTTATATGTTAGGTAGGCAGCAAAGAAGCCAGCAAAAGTCATCCCATCTGCAATTAAAAAAGTTATTAATCCAAACATCCTAAAGTCTTCATGATGTTCACTCGCCTCACTATCATTTTTTTTAATTTCTTTTGAACTGTCTAGTGTTGTCATGGTGTTTCTTGATTAATTTTCTTGAGAAATTGGTTTGCCATAACCATAAGGTTCTTCAACAAGAGGTGCTTCGCCTTCCCAATTTTCAACAGGTGGGGGAGAGGATGTTAACCATTCAGGAGTTAAAGCATTCCAAGGATTATCCCCAGAATCCTTCCCATTTTTAATACTTAAGAATATATTTACTAAGAATGGAATAGTACTTATAGCCATTAAGAGAGCTCCTAGGCTACTAATCTGATTAACAAATTGAAATTGTGGATCGTATTCCGCAACTCTTCTAGGCATTCCATTAAGACCAAGCCAATGTTGAGGAGCGAAGCATAAATTAAAGCCAATAAAAGTTATGGCAAAATGTAGTATCCCCAGTTTTTCGCTCATTAACTTACCGGTTACCTTTGGGAACCAATGATATATAGATGAGAAGATAATAAAAACAGTCCCTCCATAAACTATGTAATGGAAGTGAGCAACAACGAAATATGTATCATGCACGTGAATATCAAAAGGTACCTGAGCAAGAGCAACTCCTGTAATACCTCCAAATACAAAATTTATAATAAATCCACATGAGAATAACATTGCACTATTTATAGATATTTTCCCACCCCATAAGGTTGCAACCCAATTAAAAAATTTAATTCCAGTCGGAACTGCTATAAATGCTGTCGCAATAGTAAAGAATAATCTCATCCAAGGAGGGGTACCACTTGTAAACATATGATGAGCCCAAACAACTAGACCAAGCACAACTATTCCCATTATTGAAAAAACCATTGTGGTATATCCAAAAAGTGGCTTTCTTGAATGCACTGGAAGAATTTCACTTACTAGGCCGAAAGCAGGAAGAACCATTATGTAAACAGCTGGATGAGAATAGAACCAAAATAAATGTTGGTAAACAACTACGTTTCCGCCTAAAACTGGATTAAAGAAACCGGTATGAGCAACAATATCAAAGCTAAGTAATATTAATGTTCCAGCTAAAACTGGAGTTGACAAAACTACTAATAAACTTGTGCCTAGCATCGCCCAACAATACATAGGTAATTGCATCAGCTTTAACCCCGGTCGCCTTAATTTGATAATTGTTGCAATGAAATTTATCCCTCCAAAGATAGAGCTGCCTCCGAGCAACAAAACACTCATTATCCAAATGATTTGTCCTGATTGAGGGGTGGTTATACTCAAAGGTGGATAAGCCGTCCATCCTGCCTGTGCAGCCCCTTCAACAAAATAACTCGCTACTAACATTAAACCGGAAGGAGGTATCAGCCAAAAAGCTACAGCATTCAATCTTGGGAATGCCATATCTCTAGCTCCAACGTAAAAAGGAATTAAATAGTTCCCAAATGCACCATTTACTACAGGAACAATCCACAAGAAAATCATTATTGTTCCATGTAATGTTAAAACTTGGTTATATACATCTCTAGGCATAAAGTCCGACATTGGACTTGCTAATTCAATTCTTATTGCACTTGCCAAAGTTCCTCCAATTAAATAAAAAAGAAACCCGCATACAAGATATTGAATACCAATTACTTTATGATCGAGACTAAAACTAAAATATCTAAGCCATCCTTTAGGTTGAAGACTTTTGGGATTAGAATCCTGTGGATCAATTGATATCGTCATAAGCTAACCTCAGTTTTTGTGTTTTTATTAAACCAATCTTTGTAGTCAGATTCTTCTTCAACTATTATTGAAGCTCTCATCCCCCCGTGATAAGGGCCACATAATTCAGCACATATTATTGGATATTTTCCCACTTTAGTAGGAGTGAAATTTAATATCGTAGGTTGGCCAGGAATAATATCTTGTTTTATTCTGAATTCTGGAACCCAAAAAGCATGAATTACATCTTTTGATTCCATCTTCATAGAAACTTTGCGATCAACTGGAACATGAAGCTCCCCAGAAATAAATTCCCCTTTCGGATAATTAAATAAAAAGGCAAATTGCATAGCTGAAACTTCAACAGATAAATTATTGCTAGCAACCTCATTATTTGATGCCTGGCTGATTCCAGCCCATATCTTTTCTGTGTTGGAGGTCATCATTTCATGGCTATGATTTAGTTCTTTCATACCTCCCATTCGATCGTAAATGTTGTAGCTATATAAACCTATTATTAAAACAATAATAGATGGGATAATTGTCCATACGATCTCTAATGTTAAATTACCTTCTAAAGCTATCCCATCTCCATATTGATCTTTTCTTTTTCTGAATTTAAATAAACTATATATAACGGCTATAGTCATTCCTATGAAAATTATTAATCCAATGATAAAAAGAATTTTAAAAAGTTCATCATAAATTGGAGCATTTATACTTGCTTCGGCAGGTAGTAAGTTAACATTAAATCCGATCCAAAAAGATATACCAAATACAGCTGATATTATAAGAATTAAATAAAAGTTTTTATTTAACAATTGATGTAAAAAATGTTATTTATATTTTCAACATATTCAATTTTTTTAATTTTGCATTGTTTGTTAATGGAAAATTATTGAAATTCACAACTTCTTAAGATTTAAAAAAAAAAAGAAGTATTATTAACAACTTTTTATAGGTTTATGTCAGGAAAAAAAGATTAAAAAACAAATAAATTTTAAAAATTAAACATTTACTTTTAATTAATGTTTGATAATTGAATCTAAATTAGTATGCAGAAAAGAGAACTTTGAATAATTTGTTCAAAAACGAAATATATCAATCAAAATACAAGTCAGTTTTTCTGAAATTGGGAACCCATTGCGTTTTGGCCTTAATAGCTTTAATAGTTATTGGAGGAGCTACTAGGGTAATGGAGGCAGGTCTTGCTTGCCCTGATTGGCCCTTATGTTATGGGACTTTTCTTCCTCTTAATCATATGAATTTAAGAGTTTTTCTAGAATGGTTCCATCGTTTGGATGCTTTCCTAGTAGGGCTGTTAATTCTTTCTGAATTCATACTTTCAATAGTTTGGAGAAAAGATCTTCCAAATTGGTTACCAAAAACTTATTCATTATTAGTCTTCTTAGTAATTGTTCAAGGCTCTATTGGAGCATTGACAGTAATTAATTTACTTAATTCCTACTCAGTTACTGCTCATCTTTTGACAGCTTTTTTACTCCTAATAACAACAATAACTATCAATCAGAATCTAGACAATAATGGGGTTAATAAATCATTGACTTGGTGGAAGATATTATTATTTTTCCCTCTAATACTCACTTTAGTTCAATCTTTTATTGGAGTAAGGCTTTCATCAACTTGGTCTGCACATCTCTGCTTATCTTTTAATAAACAATGTTTAATTTTAGATACTCATAAATTATTTGCTATCCCAATTTCTATTTCTATTTTATTTATTTTGGCTATCTCAATATATAAACAAGATTTGTTCCAGAATAATTGGAGATACCTTTGCTCTCTTTTTTTGCTTTTGATTTCCCAGGTTGTTCTAGGAGTATTAAGCCTTAGAACTAATTTAAGTGAACCTCTTTTTGTTATTGGTCATCAACTTAATGCTTCTTTGTTAATTGCGATCCTAACATCATTGATTTTTAGAAATCCTTACCTAAATAAAAAAATCAATCAACCATTTAATTCAGTAATAGTAGGTTTTAACTGATGAAAAGTAATTTAGAAAACTTAAATTTCCAGACTTCAATTCGTGAACAAGTTGTACCTTCAAGAAAAAAAGTAATCCTACCTGCGTGGCTTGAAGTTGCCAAGCCTAGGTTGATTCCATTATTACTGGCTACAACTTTAGGAGGTATGGCATTAACGGAAGAATGGCCTTTATCCTCTCCTAAGCTTATATGTACTTTAGGAGGAGGTGCCCTGGCAGCCGCGGCAGCTGGAGCGCTTAATTGTTTATGGGAAATGGACCTAGATAAGAGGATGAAAAGGACAAGTAATAGAGCTTTACCCTCAGGTAAATTATCATTTAATACTGTTTTTTTAGGTGCAGTATCTTGTACATTGGCAGCTGCAATGCTTTTGATAAGTGGGGTAAATTATTTAGCTGCTGGTTTAACATTGTTGGGATTATGTAGTTATGTGATTTTATATACGATAATTCTTAAACCAAGAACAACTCAAAATATTGTTTTTGGTGGTGTTGCAGGAGCCATACCTCCTTTAGTAGGAGCTTCGGCAGCCACCGGTCATATAGGACTTAGTGGTTGGTGGTTATTTAGTTTGGTAATGCTTTGGACCCCAGCTCATTTTTGGGCTCTTGCAATTTTATTAAAAGATGATTATGCGTCTGTAGGGATACCTATGCTCCCTTCCGTTAAGGGTTCAGCGTTTACCGTCAAAGCTATTTCTCGCTACGGATGGGCAACTATTTTTATGAGTATTCTTGGTGTTTTTGCTTTACCTGAGGGAGGACTCCTTTATTTGATAATGCTTTTACCTTTTAATGGAAGACTTTTACAATTAATAAATAGATTGAAAAGTTCACCAGACGATTTAGAAAAAGCTAAAGGATTATTCAGATGGTCAATACTTTATATGTTTGGTATTTGTCTGTTGCTATTGATTTCAAGAACTCAACTTTCCGTGGATTTTGAACATCAGTCTATGCAAATGTTCTTGTCATTAAAGGCATACTTTAATTATTAGATTGATGTAAAGTATTAGAGGATAAATTCAAGTTTGATGAATTATATACAAATTACGGATCTTTCAAAATCATATTCTGATATTCAGGCATTAAAAGATTTATCAATGGAAATTAATGCTGGTACATTATTTGGAATCTTAGGTCCAAATGGTGCAGGTAAGTCTACTCTCATAAAAATACTAGCTACTTTAGTAGAACCAGATGGTGGTGAGGTTTTTGTAAATAATATCAATTTAATTAAAAATCCAAGAAAAATTAGAGAATTAATTGGTTATGTGGCTCAAGATATTGCTCTCGATAAAATTCTTACAGGGCGAGAGTTATTAGATTTTCAGTCGGATTTATATCATATGAATAAAAAGGAAAAATACGAAAGAATAAAATTATTAATAAATCAATTAGAGATGAATGATTGGATTGATAGAAAATGCGGAACATATTCAGGAGGAATGAAAAGAAGAATAGATTTGGCTGCAGGCCTTTTACATTTGCCCAAAGTTTTAATATTAGATGAACCAACGGTAGGTTTGGATATTGAAAGTAGAAATATAATTTGGCAACTTTTGAAAGATTTGAAGAATGATGGCATGACTATTATTTTAAGTAGTCATTATCTTGATGAAATTGATAAATTAGCCGATAGTTTGGTAATAATTGATGATGGGAAAGTTATAGCTCAAGGAACACCCGCTCAACTTAAAAATAAATTAGGAGGAGATAGGATAACTTTAAAAGTAAGAGAATTTAGTACTCATGATGAGTCTAAAAAAATAAGTGAAATTTTATCCTCAATCAATGGAATCAGTCAGATTATCATAAATAAGGCGCAAGGTTATTCAATTAATTTTGTAGTAGATAAGGAAAAGGATTTGCTCACAAAACTAAAAGTAGAGTTAGCTTTTTCAAAGTTTGAAATTTTTTCTCTTGCTCAAAGTCAACCTAGCTTGGATGATGTATATCTACAGGCGACTGGCAAAACATTATTAGATGCTGAAATTTCCATGACTGGTAAAAGAGATCTAAAAAAAGAATCGAAGCAATCAATGAGATAAAAATAATAAATTTTTTGATAATTAATTATAATGATGATTAAAAGTTCTTAAATAATGGAATTAAAACAATATAATTTATTTTTTTTATATCAAGAAACTGTTGCTTTAACCAAAAGATTATTTATCCAATTAAAAAGAAGACCTTCTACTCTTTTAGCGGGCATATTGCAACCTATAATTTGGCTCTTTTTATTTGGAGCTCTTTTCTCAAAAGCTCCTGAAGGTTTTCTACCAGGAGTTGATTCTTATGGAAATTTTTTGGGAGCAGGACTAATTGTTTTTACTGCTTTTAGTGGAGCGTTGAATTCAGGCTTGCCTTTAATGTTTGATAGAGAGTTTGGCTTTTTAAATAGGTTACTTGTCGCACCTCTAGCGAGTAGATTGTCTATTGTTTTATCCTCATTCTTTTACATAACTATTCTGAGTTTTGTTCAAAGTATTGTGATAATGATTGTTTCATTCGTTTTGGGTTATGGATGGCCTGACTTTTATGGGTTAGGAATTGTTTTTACAACATTAATACTATTAGTACTCTTTGTGACATCAATAAGCCTCTGTCTGGCTTTTGTTTTACCTGGTCATATTGAATTAATTGCTCTTATATTTGTAATAAATTTGCCTCTTCTTTTTGCAAGTACTGCATTAGCACCCATTTCTTTTATGCCAAATTGGTTAGGGTGGTTAGCTTCCTTAAATCCATTAACTTTTGCGATTGAACCTATCAGGATTGCTTATACTCAAACTATGAATTTAGATGTGGTGGCTTTACACGCACCTTATGGTGACTTAACTTGTAAGAGTTGTATCTCAATTTTATTTTCTTTAACAGTTTTTTCCTTAATTATTATAAGACCACTGTTAAATAGAAAATTAAATTAATAAATTTATGTTTTTAAAAGATCATCTAAAAGATACTTACCAACAAGCATCTTTTGATAATAATCATTTGATGTTAGAAAATATAATTAATGTATGGGCACATAGGTTTGGACCTGAATCTTTAAATGAACTATTTGTTAAAAATAAAGATCAATTTAAATTAATAGAAGATGATCAGGCAGAGACAAGTCAGAATCAAATCAATTTGGAATTAACAGAAGAGGATCAGGTAGAGGTAAATCAGAATCAAATCAATTTGGAATTATTAAAAAATGTTGAATACGAAGAAGATATGGAATTTAAACCTAAAGAAACAAAAAAATCAAATAATACTGAAATTATTGATAAAGATATTTATGGGTCTTATAAAAATGAAAGTGAATCTAAAGATGCAGAAGAATTGCCTTTACCTAATATAAAAAACTTGAGAAAATGGATAAATAACGAGAAAAAAGCCAGCTAAGTTTTTACATCATTCCTGGCATACCCATGCCGCCCATGCCTGGCATACCCATTCCGCCCATTCCTGGCATTCCCATGCCACCCATTCCTGGCATTCCCATGCCGCCCATGCCTGGCATTCCCATTCCACCCATTCCACCCATTCCACCCATTCCACCCATTGGATCTGCCCCTGGTCCTCCAGGTGCTGCCTCTGGCTCTGGGATATCAGCAACTGCAACTTCCGTAGTAATTATCATTGCTGCGATTGATACTGAATCTTGAAGAGCTAATCGAATAACTTTAGTAGGATCTAATATTCCTGACTCATTTAAGTTCTCATATTCTCCATTATTAGCATTAAAACCCTTACCAAGTCTTTTTATATCAGCGATAACAACATCCCCATTAAAACCAGCATTTTTTGCAATTTGTTTTGTAGGCTCTAAAAGTGCATTTGTAATAATATCAAAACCTGTAGTCAAATCATCTGATATTTCTTCACGTGAATTAGAAAGTTCATTTGATATTTCAATTAAAGTTTGTCCTCCCCCTGAAACTACTCCTTCCTCAATAGCAGCTTTTGTAGCATTGAGTGAATCTTCTATTCTTAATTTTTTATACTTCATCTCTGTTTCCGTCGCAGCCCCAACTTTAATAAGAGCTACTCCTCCAGCAAGTTTTGCTATTCTCTCGTTAATCTTATCTTTATCGTATTCCGATTCAGTTATTTCTACTTCCCTTTTTAATTTCTCAACTCTTGCTTGAACAAGTTCTTTGGTATCGTCGAAGGCTACAATTGTTGTTTTATCCTTTGAGATTGTTATTTTTTTTGCTTTTCCAAGATCATTAAGAGTAACTTCTTCTAATTTCATTGATTGATCTTCGCTAATTAATTTAGCTCCTGTAAGAATTGCAATATCTTCCAGAGCAGCTTTTCTCCTTTCTCCAAATGATGGAGCTCGAACAGCCGAAACATTTAATACTCCACTATTTTTATTTAATACAAGAGTTGTTAGAGCTTCACCTTCAATATCTTCAGCTAGAACTAAAAGTGGAGAAGCAGATTTTTGAACCTCTTCGAGGATAGGTACCAAGTTGGTTAATGTTGATATCTTTTGGTCAGTGATCAGGATCTTAGGATTTTCAAGTTCACAAATCTGTCTTTCTTGATCAGTTACAAAATAAGGTGAGCTATAACCTCTATCAAAAGACATTCCTTCAGTGATGTCTAGCTCTGTCTCTAGGGATTGTGACTCTTCTACTGTTATAACTCCATCTGAAGTTACAATATCCATCGCTTTTGAAATTATTGAACCAATTTCTTCATCTCCTCCTGCACTTACTGTCGCAACTTTTTTAATATCGGAGCCATTTATTTTGATACTTTTTGATTTTAATTTCTCTAAAACAAAATCTAATCCTTTTTCCATTCCTTTTTTTAGCTCAATAGGACTAGCTCCCGCAGCTATATTTTTTAAACCTTCTTGAACCATTATTTGAGTCAAGATTGTTGCTGTTGTTGTTCCATCACCAGCACTCTCTTTAGTTTTTGATGCTACTTGTTCTATTAATTTTGCCCCTAAATTAGAGATTGGATTCTCAAGGTTGATTTCTTTTGCAACGGTAGATCCATCTCTTACTATGTCTGGAGAACCTAATTTTCTTTCTATTACGACATTCTTTGCCTTTGGACCAATAGTTACTTTAACAGCATTTGCGACAGTATTTATTCCTTTTTCAAGCGCTTCTCTAGATTCGTTCGAAAAGCTTAATTGTTTTGGCATGTTTATTGAAATCTTTATATCGCTATTCTAATGTCCCATGGAATTCTATTTAAGGGATACTTAATTAAGTGGGGAAAGCCGAATTTCTCTTAAATAGCTATCCAAATTAATTAAATTATGAGTATCTTAAGGATATGGACAAAACAGGGAATCTTATTTTTACTTTAACTGCCACACTTGCAGTTGCAATGACTCTTATATATTTTCCTCTTAGATTTTTCTTGACTTTAACTGCTAGAAGTCGAAGATTAAAACTTCTACAAAAGATTAGAAGATTAAGGGATGAGTTGGTTCAACCATATGAAAGTACATAATTAAATACTCATGCCTCCATCAATACTTATAGTTTGTCCTGTTATATAGTTGCCAGCATTACTCGAGACTAAGAATGAAACTAGGTTTGCTATTTGAGAACAACTACCTAGTTTGCCTAATGGTATGGCTTTGATAATCTCTTCGTTATTTAGTTTCTCAGTCATTTCTGTTTCTATAAAACCTGGAGCTATAGCATTAACATTTATCCCCCTTGAAGCAAATTCTTTTGCACAGGTTTTTGTAAAGCCAATAACACCTGCTTTAGCGGCAGAATAATTTGCTTGTCCAGGATTTCCAATTATTCCGACAATAGATGAGATATTAATTATCTTTCCGCTTCTTTTTTTTATCATAAATTTTGAAGCATATTTTGTACAAAGAAAAACCCCTTTTAAGTTTGTATTTAGAACGTCATCCCATTGTTCTGATTTCATTCGCATTAAGAGCCCATCTCTTGTAATGCCAGCATTATTTATAAGAATATCTATAGCACCATTTATCTTTATGATTTCTTCAAAAGCTCTACTAACAGATTCTTCTTTTGAAACATCAAATTTTAATTTATGAACTTTGCCTCCAGACTCTTTAATTAAATTTACAACTTCTTCAGCTTTTTCATCAGACGACGAATAATTTATTATGACTTCTGCTCCTGATTTACTAAGCTCTAAGGCAATTTCCTTACCAATGCCCCTGCTAGCCCCTGTAATTAAAGCAACTTTACCTCTTAAAGATTCTGTATTTGACATTGAGAAATTTTTATAATTTAAAATCGTAGTACTATTTGTGCAAACATATTACTTTTATTTATAATTATCTAGAAAATATAAACTCAAATTATTGTGCATGTACTAATACCCGCGGCAGGCAGTGGTAGCAGAATGAAAGCTGGAAGAAATAAATTACTTATTGAATTAGAAGGGGAATCCCTTATTTTTTGGACTATAAAATCTGTATTATCTGCAAGTTTAGTCAGCTGGGTAGGAATAATTGGGCAGCCAAATGATAAACAAGAATTATTAAAATCAGTAAAAAATTTTTCTAATAAAATTAAATGGATAAATGGTGGAGAAACGAGGCAAAAGTCTGTCTTTAATGGTTTAAATTCTCTTCCATCAACTGCTGAGAAAGTTTTAATTCATGATGGTGCTAGATGCTTAATTAGTCCCGACTTAATAAACAAATGTGCTTCAGAATTAGAACAAAATGATGCAGTTGTTTTAGCTACCAAGGTTACCGACACAATAAAGATTGTTGATAATAAAGGTTATATAAAGGAAACACCAAATAGACAAAATTTGTGGGCAGCTCAAACGCCTCAGGGTTTTTTAGTAAAGAGATTAAGAGAAGCTCATGAAATGGCAATTGAGAAAAATTTGACGGTTACAGATGATGCCTCACTATTTGAAATGTTAAATTGGCAAGTAAAAATAATTGAGGGTAATTCTGCAAATATAAAGATTACATCACCACAAGATCTGAAAATAGCAAAACTATTTTTAAAAGATTTTTAATAAGAAGGGATATGAATAATAAGTTTTCCATCGTTCCCATTTAATGTTGCTTCACAACCTAAAGGGATGCATGCATTACCAGATAAATGTCCAATAGGAAGGTCAAAAAGAATAGGAATATCAAATTCTTGAAGCCTTTCAATTATTAATTTTTTGAGTAAGCCGTTCCATTCAGGCGTACACACTTCATCTGAAAAACTTCCGAATCCAATACCTGAAATACCATTCAATTTGTTTGTCATTCTCAAATAAGTTAACATTCGATCAATTTTATAAATGTCTTCGTTTATGTCCTCAAATATTATTATTTTCCCTTTTAATTCAGGGAAATGATCAGTACCAATTAGAAAAGATGCAATAGTTAGATTAGAGACAACAATTTCTCCTTTTGCGATGCCTTTTTTTAAAGGTAAACCCTTAATATCATCAACATATCCCTCAAAAAGTAAATTTCTTAGTCTTCTTAAACTCCATTCAGGTTCTTTAAAAAGAGTAGTAATCATAGGTCCATGAATCGAGCCAAAAGATCCTTTTGAATATTTTGATAACAACAGTGAACATGTATCAGAGAATCCAATCATCAACCCATTACCCCAATTTGGATTTTTTTCTAAAAGTCTTGCGGCGCCCCATCCACCTTTAGCGAAAATGATGACTTTCTTATTTTGAGCTTTTTCAAGTTCTTCAAATCTTGTTTGATCATCTCCAGCAAAATACCCAAACTTTCTTGAGAGGATATTATTGTGAACAATCTTCAATCCCCATGTTTTTAAAATATCTATGCCCTTTATAAAATCCTCTTCCTTATCTATAAAAGAGCTTGGAGCTAAAATTTGAATCTCATCTCCTTTTTTTAATTTAACTAGCATTCTTTTTATAAGCTATGAGGCGATTATGAATCCCAATAATATTAAGCCTCCATATATAGATTGGTTTTTAAAATGATCACCAATTTTTTTAATGGATTGTTTACTTTCAGGAAAAATTTTCAAAATATCTTTTTGCATTAAAAATCCTGTTATTAACCAAATTGGCCAAAAAATAAAAGTTAGTTGATTGATGAAAGCACATATTGCAAGAAAACTGGAAGTTAAAAAATAACAAATTTGAATAGTTTTTTTTGTATTGGAAGCAAGGTTAACTGCGGAACTGTTTACTCCAATTTGAATATCATATTTTTTATCAGCCAAAGCATATACAGTATCAAAACCAAAAGTCCAAAAAATCGTAGCGAGCCAGCAAAATAATAAAACAATACTATTGATATTACCTTCGTTCGCAGCCCAAGGTATTACAACTGAGAATCCCCAGCATATTGATAAGATAAATTGCGGATATTTAAACCATCTCTTTGCAGAAGGGTAAATTAAAATTAAAGGCAAAGCAAAAAAAGCAAGTGAAAGAGAAAGTAGTCTTCCATTCTCTGGAAGCGACAAAGTTAAAAAGAAACTACATATAATCAAAAATATAAGTATTAAGGATGCTGTTTTAGTACTGATTTTATTTGCAGCAAGAGGTCTGTTTTTGGTCCTTAAGACTTTTTGATCTATTCTTTTATCCCAAATATCATTAGCAACACAACCTAAGCCACTTACTAATAATCCACCGATGATAATTTTCAACAACATGTAAATGCTTGGATTTGATTCGGGCGTAAGATATAAACTCCATCCAGCAGGAATAAGTAGAATGAGTCTCCCTGTAGGTTTATTCCACCTTAATAATTCAAAAAGGATATTTATTTTAGAATTTAGGTCTTTCTTTATCACAGGATCTTTATTTCATAACTTTAAATAATCTAACTAGAAATTAGGCAAATCTATAATTTAATAATCAATCTTAAGTATATTAATTACGGTATTTAGGATCTCTATTTTTTTAGAGAATAAAAATGATACAGAAAAAAAAATTAAGTAATCTGCAAGAAAAAGATATTTCTGTAGCCTCAATTGATATTGGAACCAACTCCACTCATCTCTTGATCGCTGAAATTAATTCAGATCTCAAATCCTTTTCAATAAAATTTACTGATAAATCTACAACACGTCTAGGGGAGAGAGATGAAGAAGGAAATCTTACTGAGGAATCAATTCAAAGAGTTTTAAAGACCCTCAAGCGTTTTAACGAGTACTGCAAAAGTAATGGTGTTAATCAAATAGTAACTGCTGCAACGAGTGCTGTTAGGGAGGCTCCAAATGGTCGAGACTTTTTAAATAGGGTTCAAAGTGATTTAGATATCCAAATAGAACTTATAAGCGGATCTGAAGAGGCTAGATTAATTTATCTTGGCGTTTTGTCTGGGATGGTTTTGGAAGATAAGTCTTACGTAATTATTGATATAGGTGGAGGTTCTACAGAATTAATACTTGCAGATCAAAAAGACGCGATAGCTCTTACAAGTTCTAGAGTTGGAGCTGTTAGGCTCAAAAATGATTTTTTTCTTAATAGTGAACCCATCAATAGAGAAAGATCTAATTTTTTGAGAACTTTTATTCAAGGCTCCTTAGAACCATCTATTGAAAAAATTAAAAGGAGATTACAAAGAGGAAATACGGTCTCAATGATTGCTACAAGTGGAACTGCAATCTCACTAGGAAATTTAATTTTATCTGACCTTGGGCAGCCAAAACAAAAGATGCATGGTTATAAATTTAAAAAAGAAAATTTAGAGATTGTCTTGGAAAAATTAATTAAAATGCCAACTTCTGAAATAAAGAAAATTCCCTCACTCAGTGAAAGAAGATCAGAAATAATAATTCCAGGTGCATTAATTCTAAAAACCTCAATGGAGATGTTGAATTTTAATCAGTTGACAATTAGTGAGAGGGCCCTAAGGGAAGGATTAGTAGTTGATTGGATGCTTCGCCAAGGAATCATAAAAAATGAATTTAATATTCAAAGTAATATTAGGAAAACTACCATAGTTCATCAGGCTAGAAAGTTTGGTGTTGATAAAGAAAGATCTGAGAAAATTACTGATATCGCATTTCAAATCTATGATCAAACTAAAAATATTTTTCATGGCGATACTGATTCAAAAGCAAAAGATCTACTTTGGGCAGCCTGTAACCTTTATGATTGTGGGAAATATGTAAATATAAGTTCTTATCATAAACATTCTTGGTATTTAATTAAAAACTGCGAATTATTGGGATATTCTCAATCTGAGACTAATATCATTGCTTCAATTGTTAGATATCACAGAAAGACTTTACCAAAAAAAAGACATGAATCTTGGCAAAGTTTAATCTCAAAAGAAGATAAAACATTAGTACTTGAAATGTCCTTAATTTTAAGATTAGCGGCCTCTCTGGATCAAAGACCTGAAAATGTATTATCTTCGATAAAAATTAAATTACTAAATAATATTATTGCAATTGAACTGATACCTTTAAAATCAAGTCAAGATCTTATTCTCGAAAAATGGAGCTTAGAGTTATGTAGTAAGGTAATTAAAGAATTAAAAAATTTAGAGTTGAAAGTTGTTTAATTTTTATTTATAAGCTCTTCTTTAGGAACTTGATTTTGGAATGATTCTGAAAAAATATTAAAAATCAAAGATGAAGCTAATAGGCCTAATATTCCTGAAATTAAAATAAAGATAATAACCACCATAGAATTCTTATTTTTAAAGTTTCGGTCATTTTTCGCTTTTTTTTGAGACTTCTTGAACAATTTCTTCGATGTTTACTTCTTTCCGTTCAGTTTTGAATTCGCTCATTATAAAATCTGTATCAACTTTCAGCTTTTCAGAAATCCTACGAACCATTGCTTTTATAAAAACTTTTTCCGGTAAATGATCTTCATTACCCTCCTCTATAGCCTGAAGTTGGTGAGATCCAATTTTTAAATCAGAGGCTAATTCTTCAATTGATTTATTTCTGCTTACTCTTGCTTCTTTAATAAAATTGCCAATTCTCTTTAAAGATGAATTATTTTTGGGATTGTTGTCTGAATCATTAGATTTTATTTCGTCCAAAGCAATTAATTTTTCCCCAATTATAGTGTGATCTATCTATCTATCAACTTTATTCGTTTATTTGTTCCTAAAGAGATGCTTGTAAGATGGGTTATAAAGATTAGACCTATTTGCAATAGTATTAATTGCAGGACTAACAATATAAATAGTGGTTCTAATAAGTTCTTTCTCAAGAGTAAATTTTTCCATATCCTTCAATTCAATTAAAGATGTCCAACCATCGTCCCAAGATACTCTATAACCAACAATTACTTTAGTTTCTGGAGGGTAAAATTCTAATAAAGTTTTTTGAGAACTTTTTATGTGTCTAGCACTCAAATAAAGACATAAAGATGATTTGTGCTTGGCAAGATCTTTAAGTGATTCTTTTTCAGGCATGCCAGTTCGGCCTCCTGCTCTAGTCAAAATTATAGTTTGAGTTATATCTGGAATTGTAAGCTCGGCCTGATGATAGGCGGCAGCGACCTGAAAAGCACTTACCCCAGGGATGACTTCAGTCTCGATATCTTTTTGTTTTAATATTTCTAATTGTTCTTTAACTGCACCATACAGGCATGGATCTCCATCATGCAATCTAATAACAGTTTTACCTTCATTGAATCTTTCTATCATTATTGAAGTGATTTTTTCTAGAGTAAGCGTACTGGTTTTTATTTTTTCAGCACCTTCAAGTGAAAAATTTATAATTTTTTCAGGAATTAAAGAATCAGCCCAAAATATAACGTCTGCAGATTCTATTTTTTTTAATGCTTTGATTGTTAATAAATCAGGATCGCCTGGACCAACTCCAATAAAAGAGATCTTTCTATCCATTATTTCTTGTTTTGTTTTTATATGATTTTAATCTTAAAAAAAATATTCCAATTAATCCAGAGGAAAATAAAAAAATACTAATAAACTGGGCCATGCGTAGTCCTCCATCACAAAAGGGTGGAATTCCTCCAATACATAAAGGATCAATTCTTAAACCTTCAATCCAGAATCTTCCAAAACTATAGCCAATTAAATAAAGACAACTAATAAAGCCAGGCCTCACTGATTTTTTATTGTTCTGTTGGTAAAAAATAGTAATCAATAATATAAAAATTAAAAAATTCCAAAATGATTCATAGATAAATGTTGGATGGAAAAACTGGTAATTTATAAACTCTATTGGTCTATTTTGTATGGGTATAAACAACTTCCAAGGTAAATCTGTAGGAATTCCAAATGCTTCGTTATTGAAGTAATTCCCCCATCTACCAATAGATTGGCCAAGAATAATAGATGGAATTAATATATCTATAAAGGTCTTTAAATGAATATTTTTAGATTTGCAAAAAAATAAAATACATAAAAATCCTCCAATTAAGCCTCCATGGATTGCTATGCCCCCTTGCCAAATTGCAAGAAAAGAGGGGATTTGAATTACATTATTAAAAAGGTCAAAAGAAGTAAAAAAGTTATTACCACTATATTGTCTCCATTCGAAAATTACATAGTACGCTCTAGCTCCAATTATTGAAGATATTATTAAGGAGGGTAAAATATCACTTATATATTGAGGATTAATATTTCTTGATTTTGCAAGCTTTTTAGAAATAAAAAGTCCTATTACTACTGACATGGAAATTAGAAGACCATACCATCTTATAGTTAGAAAACCTAAATTTAAAAATGTGTCTCCAGGGGATTGAATAAAAGCTTGATATGTAAGCATTTAAAGGTTAATTAAACACCCTCAGCAGCTTGTACTTTTTCAACCTGCTTCTTCTTGAGTACTAACAGTATTTGAGTTAGGCCTACACCAATAAAAAATGCAATTAATCCTATTATTCTATAAGGGCTTTGTAGCACTACTTCAGCATCTAGTTGTCCAAAACCTCCCACATTAGGGTCATTAGTGAGAGGATCTCCTGCACTTATTTGGTCTTGTTCTTTCACAATAAGTTCAGGACCAACTGGAACAGCCTCGGTAAATATTTCCCCGTTCTCATTCTCAATATTAATTTGATAACTACCATCTTCAATAGTTTCTATTGAATTGATTGTACCTGAAGAGGTAGAAGTGAATATTACATTATTACTCTTATCACCAGTCGGATAAACTTGCCCTCTACCTCTATTTCCTCCTATATGCAACGAGTACTTTCCATAGTGATAATCTTTATTAGTAGCTGGATTAGGGGAAAGGACTGGAAAAACGATTTCTTTATTAGTATCTCCTGGTAATGGCCCGACAAGAATTATATTGTCTTTTTCTTCGCTGTAATTAGTAAAGTAAACCCCCTCTGTTTCTTCTTTTATTTCATCAGTCCACCTTTCTTGAGGAGCTAATTTAAAGCCATCAGGAAGCATAACTACAGCCCCAACTTGTAAAGGTACCTCTGATCCGTCAGCACCTATTTCTTTTATGTCATCTTTATAAGGAATTTTGACTACAGCTTTGAAAACACTATCAGCTCCAACAGATTGAGGGACCTCTGCAATAGTTGGCATTTGTGCTAGATGGCAATTTGCGCAGACTATTTTTCCTGTGGCTTCTCTGGGAGATTCGTAATTTTGCTGCGCCCAAAATGGATAAGCAAAAGAAGATCTTGGGAAAATTACAATGCTGGAAATCAAAAGCAGTGAGCAGATAAAGAAAGTTGTTTTTTTCATAATTTGTTTTTTAAAATTAATCATTCTCTTAGGCCCACCACGGATTTTCATTAGTTCTAAAATCTGTCTCTGACCATTGTTTTACAAGTACAGCATCATCATCTACATCAACATGCGCCAAGGCCAAAGATAAAGGCGCAGGTCCTCTTACTACTTTCCCATTTGTGTCATATTGACTTCCATGACAAGGACATATGAATTTATTAGCACCGCTATCCCATGGAACAACGCATCCTAAATGGGTACAAATTGCATTTAGTCCGAATTCTCCTATATCTCCTTCACTATTAACAATTAAGTAAGTCGGATCTCCTTTGAGACCTTGAACTAAACTTCTATCTCCTGCTTGATGACTTGCTAACCAACCGGTCTTTGTTACTGGATTACCTAACTCATCTTTTGCAGAAGTACCGCCGCCACCTCCGCCAGCTCTTAGTGGCATAAAATAATTTGCTACAGGATATAAAGCTCCTAATGCGACACCAGTTGCTGTTCCAAATGTAAGAAGATTCATAAATTGCCTTCGACCCATGGATGGGACGTCATTGGAACTTAATTGAGTCATTCGATACTTGAGACTGTTATTTATTAGTTATTATGAATCAGATTGCATGATTTCTGTTGCAAATAGATAGGACTTTTAATAATTTAAAGTATAAGTTTTTATGAGATTGTTTATTATTAAATTATGAAACCTTTGGTAGTAGATGAGATTATCCATTACTTGATTCATCGATGGGGTAAAAAATATGACTTTAGACTTTTCAAAAGAGGAAAATATTTATATTTTCAAATGATGTGGGGTTTTTTAGGACAAGAATCTTTTCCATTAAATGAAGTGGAATATAAAAAATCAATAGCAGATAAAATTGAAATATTAAATAGATGTGGTTATTCAGATGAAGTAAGGGAATGGCTTAAAAAAGTAAATTCAAGGCCAAGATTAGGAAGAGCTGTAAGCCTTCAACTACACATTAATGAGAGGATGAAAGAGTTTTTGATTTAAGGCTTTCAGTTATATATGTTAGCCCCGCTCCAACAAAAAATAAAAATATTATCGAAATTGAGAGCAATGACATAGTTAAAGGATCTGTTGAAGGTGTAATTACTGCGGATAATATCGCAGAGGAAATTACGACTATTTTCCAATTTGATAGCATTTTTTCTGTAGTAATAATTCCAAGTGAACCAAGAATAAATTGTAAAACTGGTAATTGAAATGCTATGGCAGTACTTGACATTAACAATAAAACAAAATCAAAGTATCTCTCTATGGACCATGTTGGTTCAACTATATCAGCTCCAAAATTTATAAAGAAATTTATTGCCGCGGGAACTAATATCCACCAGGAAAAAAGCAAGCCAAGAAAAAATAATAAACCTGATCCAAAAACAGCTGGTAAAATAAGGTTTTTTTCTTTTTTAGTTAAACCTGGAGAAATAAATAATATTATTTGATAAAAAATATATGGAATAGAGACGATTATTCCGCTATAGCCCGCTACTTTTATGGCAACAAATAAAAATTCCCCAGGAGCAAGTTGTAATAAATGTATATCACTTGCAGGAATCTCTAAAAAAGAAATTAAAGGCTTAATTATTAAACAACTAAAAAAAATGCAAATTAATATCGAATAAATAGAATTTAGTACTCTTTGCCTCAGCTCCTCTAAATGATCAGTAAAACTCATCGAATCATAATTATTATTCTTACTATCTCCTTTACTCTTCATTATTAAGCTTATTTTCTAATTTTTAATAGATAATGATTGATTATATTTATAAAAAGCGTAATTTTGATTGTTAGTAGCCAAGAACTATTTACTTAATTTTGGATTCGTCGGATCAGGTAATAAAAATGGAGGAGCGTCATTTAAAGAAGATTCTCCATATGTTTCGTATTCTCTGTAACCACCCATTTTCCCATTTGTTTTCATCAAAGCGCTTACGAAAGCAAGTAATAGAAAAACAGTTGGAGCTCCAATAATTAAGGCTGCTCCAAATAAGTACCCTACAATAAACTCTGGGAAACTATGATTACCTAAAAATTCGTGAGTTCCAAGTAGAAAATCTAACATTTAACAAAATTATTTCTCTTATTATAAGCTAATTTACTCTTTTAAGATTTTTTTTAATGTAATCTTTTCCTCTTGTAGGATTACCCCAAAGAATTTCTACATTATTGAACGAAACGCAACCTGGTCCTCCTTTCGTGATTTTTTGGAGGTCTTTTATATTTACAAGACTAATAGGGACTTTAATATTCATTTTTGCTTTACTAAATAAAGCTGCTAAATCTGCTGATAATTGAATGTCTTCATCTGATGGTTTTTGAGATGAAGACTTTAAAACAACATGACTGCCAGGTGATTCTTGTGCATGGAACCAAAGGTCCCCTTTTTTTGAAAACTTAAAACTTATTAGATCATTTTGCCTCATATTTCTTCCTATTTGTACTGTTAAACCTTTTGGGCTACTTATTTCTATTGGAGATGATTCTAATCCAGATGAGTCTCTTTTTTGTTC
>QCUQ01000010.1 GCA_003210655.1 Prochlorococcus sp. AG-679-M10
TTTTAGAGAAAATATCTCCCCATGCTGGAATTTCCCTTTTAGATTTAAAAACACTTTTATCAATATGAGATAATAAATCATCATATTTTAAATTTTGGTTCTTTGATGAAGGTGATAAATCAACAATAGCCGCTGAAACTAGCTCATTGACTTTAACTAAATCCATTCCAAATATTGGAATGTCATACTTTGGGTCTGGGAAGAATACACAATGAAGAATCTTTAGACTTTTTGAAAATTCAGCCACCTCAATATGTAACTTTCTAAATCCTTTTGCTTTGTAAAATTCATTTTCTATATGTAACTCCTTACCTTTTATATTAGAAATTATCTTTAAAAGTTTATTATCTACCTCTATACAACTGAGGTCCTTAAGTTTGGACCTCTGAGCTTTTATATTTTGCAATAAAGTCACAAAAAGTGGATCAATTAATTTAGTTTTGGTTAAAGATTTAGACAACAAGATTAAAAAGTATCAAAATTAAAAGTAAGAGAAGGATTTCAATGAACCCAGGAGAAGTTAAGTACTTTAACCATTCAAGCAAACCTAAATGCGTTTTTGTGGAAAATAAAGAATTACCTCTTGTATGCATAGATTTTTGGTTTAAAGCAGGATCTGCATTTGAGGAATCAGATAGAAACGGAACAGCTCATTTTTTGGAACATATGATTTTTAAGGGAAGTAATAAATTAATGCCAGGAGAATTTGATTATAAGATCGAATCTCTTGGTGGTATGAGCAATGCTTCAACCGGATATGATGATGCACATTACTATGTACTAATACCTGAGAACAACTTTAAAGAATCACTGGCTCTTTTGACAAACATTGTTTTTGCTCCAAGTATTAATATTCATGAATTTGAAAAAGAGAAAAGTGTTGTCATTGATGAAATAAAACAACAAAATGATCAGCCTGATGAAAAACTTTTTAATTATTTTTTGAGCAGAGTATGGAAGGATAATAAATATGGCAAAACGATATTAGGCACTGAAGAAAATCTCCATTCATTGAAAATAGCTGATTTAGAAAAATTTCACAAAAGATTCTATAATAATAATAATTTTTGTATTGCTATTGCTGGAAATCTATCTGAGAAAACATTTGAAACATATCAAGAAAATAACTTTTCTTATCTAGATCTAGAAAAAACTTCTCAAATAAAAAATAATAATGAATTTATTGCAGTCTCAAGCATTGGAAGAGAAGAGATTAATTTTAAGAATATTGAATTGTCTAGAATATTTATGGCATGGAGTATACCCAGCCTAAAGTATCAAAAAATAAATATCGGCTTTGAAATATTAGCATCTATACTCTGTGTTGGAAGAAATAGTAGATTAGTAAAAGTATTAAAAGAAAAAAGTAACCTAGTTGAGTCAATATATGTAGATGTAAATGCTGGAGAATTAGGCAGTTTATTAGTCATAGAAGCTTGCTGCGATGAAATAAATTTAAAAAACGTTGAGGAAGAAATTAATGAAACCATTCAAGAAGTTATAAGTTGTAAAAATTTAACTTTAAATGAGATTAGAAAAGCAATTAATATTGTTAAAAGCAACTATATTTTTAATTTAGAAACGTCTACACAATTAACTTCATTTTTTGGAAATGAGCTTTTGTGGGGTAGAAAAAATTCTTTAAATGAATTAAATAATCATTTAGAGTACTGGAATAATAAAAAAAATTTTAAGAAAATCATTAATTATTTATCAAAGAATAAGTTTACATTGATAGCATCAACAGGCAAATGATACAAGCACATTGCGAAACAAAAAATAGTAGGAATTTTTCAATTGCGATGGTTTGGATAAATGGTGGAAGCAATATGGATGTTGAAGAGAAAAAAGGGATCAATCAAATTCTTTGCTCATTATTAACCAGAGGATGTAAAGATTTTGACAATTTAGCTTTTTCAGACTACGTCGATTCTCATGGAGCGGAACTAAATATAGAAACAGTAGAGGACGGTATGTTAATAAGCCTCAAATCATTAGATGAACATTTTAATAAACTTTTACCTTTATTAAATTTAATAATAAATGAACCATCACTCCTAAATAAACAATTCCAAAATGTAAAGGAATCAACTATTAATACTTTAAAAAAAGATAAAGAAAACCCTTTCAATATTACCTTTGAGAAATGGAGAAAAATTGTTTATTTAAAACATTCCTACGCATTTAATTCATATGGATATGAAGAAGATATTTCAAAAATTACTCATAATGATATTTTATCTGAGTATGAAAATTTTAAAGATAGAAATAAGTATCTAATTTCTAATAATTTAATAATCCAAAATAAAAGTTTTGGTTTAATAAATCAAAATATTGACCAAAATAAAATTACTAATAACCTAGAAAGCAAAAATCACAAGCATGAATCTAATATTTTGGATAGGTTTGCAAGTACAAATCAAAAGTCAAATCAAATAATATTAATGATAGGTAACCAAACATGTCCGTTATCTAACGCTGATTACTTACCTTTAAAAATTTTAGAATCATATCTTTCATATGGTATGAGCTCCATATTGTTCAAATTATTTAGAGAAAAGAATGGTTTAACTTATGAAGTTGGAGTTTATAACCCTTTTAGGAAAGAAAATTCTCCTTTTTTAGTTTATCTTTCTGTTTCAAACAAAAATGCTCTTTTAGCATTTGAAATCTTATCCCAATTATGGGGGGAATTATTGTCTTCTTTGATTTTTGATAATGATATTTATTTAGCAAAGATTAAATTAAAAAGTTCATTTCTATCATCTAATCAAACTTTAGATGAAATATTACAGAGAAAGGTTCGATATCTTGGATATAAATTAGATCAAAACTATAATTTACTAAAAAAAATCGAATATATAACTGCGGAAGATATTTTGAACACGACTAAAAAATATTTATCAAAACCCTTTTTGAGTATCTACGGAGACGAAAAAATATGCAATGAAATCAATAAACTTTGGATAAAAAATTTTTAAGTTTTTGTTTTTTCAATCTTGTCAGTATCAATCAAGAAAGATCCTCTTCTAAATTTTACTTCAACAGTATCAGGAGATTTTATGGATATTATTTCTCCAACTTCGTCAATAGCTACTAAATCAGGCGGCCTAAGCATAGGCATATTGTCAGAAGTTTTAAGATAAGACAATGGATTTTTTAGTTTAACCTTATCTTGAATATTGAAGTCCATCATGAATTTTTTATCATTAGTTTAATCTAAAATAAAAATTTAGAAAGAAAATATCAACGAAATGGATCGTTCCATTCTAGAATTATGAACATATTTATATGAAATAAGTTAATGAATCAAAAATTAAAAACAATAATTTTATGGGCTCTTCCCATCGTTTTGGTTATTGCTCTTTCATATCAATTCCTTTCGACAAGTAATATCGATTCATTAAAATCCAACGGCACCACAATAGCTCCAAAGAATTCAGCAGTAGCAAGAGTTAGTTATGGAAGATTTTTAGACTACATAAAGTCAGGTAGAGTTACATCAGTTGATATTTTTGATGGAGGTAGAAATGCTGTTATCGAAACTGTTGATTCGGATTTAGACAATAAAGTTCAAAGATTAAGAGTTGACTTACCAGGCCTTACTCCAGAATTAATAAATAATTTAAAAAATGAAGGTATAAGTTTTGATGTCCACCCTGTCAAAACGGCTCCACCGGCCTTAGGAATTCTTGGCAATCTTCTTTTTCCTGCAATTTTGATAGGAGGTTTAATTCTTTTAGCGAGAAGATCGAATGGTATGCCTGGAGGTCCAGGACAAGCTATGCAATTTGGAAAATCAAAAGCTAAATTTGCCATGAATGCAGATACCGGCGTGGTATTTGACGATGTAGCAGGTGTTAATGAGGCAAAAGAGGATCTTGAGGAAGTAGTTACATTTTTAAAAAAACCAGAAAAATTCACATCTGTTGGTGCACGAATACCAAAGGGAGTTTTACTTGTAGGTCCTCCAGGTACAGGTAAAACACTTTTAGCAAAGGCAATTGCAGGAGAGGCAGGGGTTCCATTTTTCTCTCTTGCAGGTTCAGAATTTGTTGAAATGTTTGTTGGAGTAGGGGCTAGTAGAGTTAGAGATCTTTTTAAAAAAGCTAAAGAAAATAGTCCATGCATAATATTTATTGATGAAATCGATGCAGTAGGTAGACAAAGAGGTGCTGGAATTGGTGGAGGTAATGATGAAAGAGAACAAACCCTCAATCAACTCTTAACTGAAATGGATGGATTTGAAGGAAATAGTGGAATTATTATTATTGCTGCTACTAACCGTCCAGATGTTTTAGATTCAGCTTTAATGAGGCCAGGGAGATTCGACAGACAAGTCACGGTTGATGCTCCTGACATAAAAGGGAGATTATCTATACTTGAAGTTCATTCAAAAAATAAAACTCTTCAGAAAGACTTAACTTTAGAAAGTATTGCGAGGAGGACCCCAGGATTTACTGGTGCAGATTTAGCAAATCTTTTAAACGAAGCCGCAATTTTAACTGCAAGAAGAAGAAAAGATTCAATAAGCATTTTAGAAATAGATGATTCAGTTGACAGGATAGTTGCTGGAATGGAAGGTTCTCCACTAACAGATGGCAGAAGCAAAAGATTAATTGCATATCACGAAGTAGGACATGCAATTATAGGTACTTTAGTGAAAGCTCATGATCCTGTTCAGAAAGTAACTGTAATACCAAGAGGTCAAGCAAAAGGTCTAACATGGTTTACTCCTGATGATGATCAATCTCTTATAAGCAGAGCCAATTTAAAAGCAAGAATAATGGGAGCACTAGGAGGAAGAGCGGCTGAGGATGTTGTTTTTGGAGAAGGTGAAATAACAACTGGAGCTGGAGGAGATTTCCAACAAGTAGCCTCAATGGCAAGACAAATGGTTACAAGGTTTGGTATGAGTGAATTAGGCCCAATCGCTCTTGAAAGTGGAAATCAAGAAGTTTTTGTAGGAAGAGATTTAATGACTAGAAGTGAAGTTTCTGACTCTATCTCCAAACAAATTGATGAAAGCGTAAGGGTTATGGTTAAAGATTGTTATAAGCAAACTTATTCAATAATTAGTAAAAATAGAGAGGCAATGGACAAAATAGTTGATCTTTTAATAGAAAAAGAAACTCTAGATGGTGAAGAGTTTGTTAAAATCCTGTCTAAATTTACATCAATTCCTGAAAAAGAAAGAAGTCCACAAATACTAAATTAAGTATTTCTAATTGGTTTTTTATCTAAGACCAAATCTATTAAACCGTACTCAACAGCTTCATTGGGAGACATATAAAAATCTCTATCAGTATCTTCCTTAATAGTTTCAAGTTCCTTGCCAGTTCTTTCAGATAATTCCGCATTTAAACGTTCTTTTAAATATAAAATTTCATCAGCTTGAATCCTAATATCGCTTGCTTGACCTCTTGCTCCGCCAAGTGGTTGATGAATCATAATTCTTGAATGTCTTAGGCTGCTTCTTTTACCTTTAGTTCCTGCTGCGAGTAAAAAAGCCCCCATGCTCGCTGCAAGTCCAACACAAACAGTATGAATATCAGGCTTTACATGCTGCATCGTATCAAAAATACCTAACCCATCATAAACTGACCCTCCTGGAGAGTTTATGTACATATAAATATCTTTTTCGGGATCTTCGGCCTCGAGAAAAAGTAATTGAGCGACTATTCTGTTTGCAGTCTCACTTGTAACCTGTTCACCTAAGAATATTATCCTCTCTCTTAAAAGTCTTGAGTAAATATCAAATACTCTTTCACTTCCACCGGATTCTTCTAAGACTAAAGGAATCATAATAATATTTATTTGTTTATTTGATCTTAACGATATTGAGTCAACATACGCTATGGTTATTAAGGTTTACATATAAAAAAGTGAAAGAAAAATTGACTGTCTCAGATAGCAAAAAGTTATTTCATGAACAATTCCCTTACGTAATTCCAGGTTTATATAAAAGAATAGTTGATGAAATGCTTGTTGAACTAAATCTTTTAAATCACCAAAATGAATTTAGGCAAGATACTTTTTTTTGTATTGGTCTTACAGAAACATTCAAAGAATTAACGAAAGGTTATAAACCAGATGAACATTTAATGCTTCTTTTTGAATCATTGTGTAATTCCTCCAATTTTGAGCCAAAAAAAATAAAAGAAATTTCCCAGAAAACACTTGAGGATTACAAAGATAAATCCTTGAAAGAAATATCTATTTTATTAATTGAAAAATCTAGTTCTAATTTATACTCTTCAAGGATGTTAAATTTAGGTATCTATTTAATTATCTCTAATGCTACTGATTTTAAAGATATCAAGGATTCTGAAAAAAATAAAACAATTTCAGATATTTTCGATAAATTAAATTTATCATTTAGTAAAGCAGAAAAAGATATAGGAATTTATAAAAATATCATATTAAGAACTGAACAAGCAAAAGAGCTTCTTCAAGAAGCGAAAATAAAAGCTAATAAAGATAAGAACAAATAATTTTCATTTTAAATAATTATTTGTCAATTCTTCTTTTATCTTTCCAAGAGATATAAGAAATATAAATAACTGCGATTGTAATTAGAATTAATAAAGTAAAAGAGGCAAAAATAAGAAATTTGCTTAAAAAGTCTTCATAATTAAATGATGAAAAATCATATATCAATAGAACCGTCACCATTTCTGCCCCAAACAACCATAGCAATTGAAAAAGTAAAAATTGCGGCTAAAGCAGCCCAACCTATTTGAAAAATCATCATAATTTAATCAGTAAACTAAATATAACAGAACTTCCATAAAAAATTTTAATCAAAAACATTTTTAAAAATAAAATTTATTTCTCAGAAATGATTTCTATTAAATACAATATACAAAAGTTATGATCCTACCTTGGGAAGAGTTGTTTTAAACCATAGTACGCATATAGAAGGATTAATTCCAGTTCTTAAAAAACTTGCCTTAAACGTAAGAATTAAAACTATAACTCCAGCAATAATATCAAGAGCAAGAGGGAGATCTCCTAATTTAGTTATAAGAGTATCTGTAAAGACAATTAACGGTTATAAAGCAATTGCAAGAAGGGGAAACACAGCTCAAGAAGTTTTTATCTCAACAGATTTAAGTAAAGATGAATTAAAAAAGCTTTTAGATTTTTGTAATTATAGTTAATCTTAAATGTAAGATTTAACGTTTCTTTTAAATAAAATCATTGATGAAATTATTTTTCAATCCCATTTTATTTTTTTTTATTATATTTTTGTTTGAGAATAGTGCTTATTCGCTTTCTGACTTTCGAATAAAAGAAATATGTCAAAAGAAGCCAAAAAGATCTACTTGTATACAAAACTTAAAATTAAAAAAATTAAATTTATTACAAGGGAATAAAATTGAAATTCCTGTAATACCTTTCAAAAAATAAATCTATTTATATTTCAAACTCTGACTCGAAAAGTGAAAAGGCTTTATTGTAATCAGCAATCAATTTATCAGAATTATCATTAAAGCCAGTTAACTCATAGTCATTTTTTAATTGATCATAAGAATAAATAACATCTTTAAAGGCGCTCATATATTCTTTTTGGATGTCCTCATCGTCAATATCATAAATTTTAGCCAAAACTAATTCTACATTTTTTTTTGAAGTATAAATTTGTTTCTCGAAATCTTTATTTAACTTTCTTCTTTTTTTAGGCATTATGAATTTATATATTTAAATTACAAATTTACAATAATCAAAATCATGTATAAATCAAATTAAAACTTAAAAATTAAAAATATAGTTTTCAAATCAAAATAAAACCATTATATTCCAAATAAGACATTTGATGATATGGAGAAAAAAGAATCAGGAAAGGTACAAGGTATAAAAAATCCAACCTTTGAAAATAAAAAATTAAAAGCTTCAAAAAATTCAAATAATAACAAAGAGAAATCTCTACCTTGGTGGGTCGAATTATTATTTGTTCAAATTGGATTGCCAGACAAATGGCTTATTAAAGTATTAAAGTCAAGGAAAAAATATACAGAGATACTTAAAAATGAGAAAAAATTAATAGTTATATTTTTATTTATTTTGGCTGGTCTCACTTATTTTTATCCATTAGTTAAATACTCTAAAAATAGATTAGATTGCGAGAATAATGCTCAAAATTATATTGTGGACAATAAAAATCTAATGAATATAAATAGAAACCAATTAAGAATGCTTTCAACTAATTTTTGTAATGGGGGCGATGAAATATATGAAATTGAAAATCTCAAGGAGTGATCTAATTATTTATTTCCAAATATAAGTACTAAAAACTTATATAATTTTATAAGTTTGATTCCAATTTAAATTTTCAATTATTTTTTTCTATGACTGACGTTAGACAAAAAAAAGAAAATGTGAAGATGCATTTAAAAGATCTTAGAAAAGAATTAAAAAGAATGCATCTTACAGTTACCGAAGAGTTATTATTGCCACACCCAGATGAAGTTAAAACTCTTATCCATAAAATGGATCAGTTATTGAAAGTAATTGAATCAAAATAAACTATAATTTAAAAAATAAATATATTTTCCAAAAATTGAAAACAGATGAAAAATTCTATAAAAATTACTCAATTATTCTTACTTTTATTTTTTTTAAGTTCCTGCAAATCAACAGCCAATAAAGAGAAGTTAATAAGAAATTCTGAAGATCAGAAGAGTCAACAAATAAAGGTCGCAAAAAGCAAGATGGAAGTTAGATATTCCTGCGGAGAAGATGGCGTTTCAGAATTTCTCGATGATGGATGGAATATTTCTGAAGAATATACAGAAGAAAAAATATGTACATGGAAATCATTTCCTGCGACTAAAGATTGCGATATGGAAAAAGATAAAGGTTGTAAAATAACAAGTCCTGATAAGATAGGTGAAGAAAAAGTCTATATTTTAGAAAAATAGTTAAAAATTATGCCTAATAAAAAAGAATATTTGTTGGAAATAATATTTAACAAATTAAAAAACACTTCAAAAAAAATTAATTTAGAAAAGAAAGAATTTACTGAATTTATTAATTTCTTGATAAATAATAATTAATAGTAAATAATTACAAATCAATATTTTGTTAAAATAATATAACTAGCAATTTTAAAGAGATATTATTAAATGTATAACTTTTCAACTTTAACTATAGTACTTATAAGTATTTTCGTTCTCAGTCTATATCTTTTATTTAAAGTAACTTTTAAAGCAAAAGATTAAATTGATTAATTTCAAAATTTAAACTTTAAATAATAGGGTCATCCCTTAGTAATAAGATTGATTGATAATCAACACCATCTTTTAACCACTCTTTGTATTCTTCCAAAATACATTTTTGATCTCTTTTTTCTAATAATTTAATTCTTTTATTAGCATTATCAATTGCTATAGTTATACAAGATTTATAATCCACAGAATCATTTTTCATGAAATAACTTTATTTTTTTTAGCTTAATAAATTATATAATCATTTTTGTATTACAAATGACAATAATAAAGATTCATTCAATAAAAGTATCAAACAATACTGAACTATTCTTACTATATTTATGATAATAAAAAATTTAAAGTTATGTCCTACGAAGCAGGTAGTAAAGAGTGTAGACATTTGATTGAAGCTAAGGAAAGTCTATTACTAGCGATGGAATCTTTAAGTAACATCAACTCAACGGATATCTTACAAATACAAATAAAAGAAATTTATAATAAGTTAGAAACGTTGCACGATAAACGTAAAAAAATAGAATTTAGCTCTTAATTTTTTTGAAAATATTAAGTTGAGAACTAGAAATTTTCAAATTCATTTTTGACCTTCTTTTTTCTTTTATCAGACAATAATTCATAAAGCGCATCTAGTTGTGCATGTACTTCTTTTGCTTCGCTAAGATCAGGTAATAAATCATCTTTTATAAGCATTTGATGCATCTCTCTAAGTTCTAACCTTATATATCTAAGGTGGGAACTTACTTCCTCTCTTTTAGATGCACTCATATTAACAAATCATTAATAATAATTATACAATATTGTATTATTTAATATTTTAATGAGATCTATCAAACAAATACAAATTAACTAAAACTTAAATTATTTATTAATTCGCTATTAGTATGATGTAATATGTTTCCATGAAGAAAAAATCATCAAAAAAGAATCCCAAAAAATTAATAAAAAAGAATAATAATGAATTAGGACAGACAAAAAATTCAGCCAAATTAATTTTATTTATATTTGGAATTGGCCCAATAATTGGGATTATAATATTTTTAATTAGTAAAGGGTTTTTTAATTCTCCAAGCATTTAATTAAAACCAAGAAATTAAAAATAGAAGAAATTATTTACAATTTAAAAATAAGATAATTTTTAAAATTTTTTAAGTGAATAAATTCTAAATTTTGCTATTTTTTTTGCATCATCAAGATTTGAAATTACAAATGGATGATCAGATAAACTTTTAATAACTTTATCTATTTTTTGGTCAATATCTTTACAATCAACCTTTTGCCATTCCTCATCAAAAGATATAGCAAAACTGTCTGCATTATTGTAGGTTTTATCTTTCATAAAAAGGTTTTTAAATGTTCAAAGTACTTGAAATAATTACTTATAAACAAATTGTTTAAAAATAATAATAATAAAATTAAAGAAAATTATCATAAAATAATATATTATTTCATGATAATTTAGGTTAAAAATGTTTTAATACAATATAAAAAATTTTTAAAAGTTATAAATATTTAATACCTTTATATTTTTTGAAATATTTGACAAAAGCGTTACAATTATGACAAATACTGTAAAAGAATGGAAACTCCAGTAAAGAGGATAGGATATTTACCAAGGAAAAGAGTTCTGGAAATTATAGATCAAATATCTAAAAGTGAATCTATAAGTAGGTCAAAAGTTGTTGGCATACTAGTAGAAGAAGCCTTGGATGCTAGAGGCATCGCAAATTTTGGATATAGCAATTTGAATAAGAGTAAATCATTTAGTTCTGAAATTTATACTGAAAATCAACCCATTAAGAATATATCGGATTCGGAGGATGAGTTTGTTGATGATAGTGGATATACAATATCCTCCCACAAAACTTCAGAAAGATCTATATCATCTGCAGATATTGAACTAGCGAATAAGATTAATATCTTAAAAGAATCTGGTTTAATTTAAAAGGAGTCAAATTATTTTTATTTCTTATGGGTATTTGAATCATAATATTCAATCTATGATTACGCTATAACCATAATTAAATTCTTAAAAACAATTACGTATTATGTCATTTTCTAAAATAAAAAATCCTTATTATTAAAAGATGAAAGATATAAAATGTCCATCATGTGGAAAAAATTTCAGAATAGATCCCAGCAGCTTTGAAGAAATACTTCTTCAAATTAAAGACGAGGAATTTAACAGGCAAATAGAAGAAAGACTTAAACTAGCCGAAGAGGACAAGAATAAAGGTATAGAAATTGCCAAACAAGAATTAAAAATAAAATTAATGGAAGACAGGCAAAAAAAAGATTCAAAAATTCAAGACCTTGAATCTAAGTTGCATATCGCTGAAGAAAAGAAGTTAAATGCTTTAAATGAACTAAAAAATAAAGCAACGAACAAAATCAATTTACTCAATAATGAAGTAATAAAATTAAAGGAGGATATTGAAAGGCAATCCGTAATCAGTGAATTATCGTCAAAGAATAAAGTAGCCGAAGCTGTAAATAGTATAGAAAAAGAAAAAACTTCATTAATAAACTCTATTGAAAAAATGAAATTAGAACAATCTATAAATGAGAGGGAAATCGAAGAAAAATTTAAGAACAAAATTACTGAACGTGATTTGACGATTCAAGAACTAAGAGACATGAAATCTAAACTTTCAACAAAGATGGTTGGGGAAACATTAGAAATACATTGTGAGACTCAATTCAATCTAAATCGAGCAACTGCTTTTAAAAACTCATATTTTGAAAAAGATAATGATTCAAGTTCAGGAAGCAAAGGTGACTATATTTTCAGAGAGTTTGATGATAATAAAATTGAGATCGTCTCTATCATGTTTGAGATGAAAAACCAAAGTGCTGATGGTTTTAATAAACGAAAAAATGAAGACTTCTTTAAAGAATTAAATAAAGATAGGACTCAGAAATCGTGCGAATATGCAGTATTGGTTTCATTATTGGAACCAGAAAGTGAACTATATAATTCCGGAATAGTAGATGTCTCTTATAAATATCCAAAGATGTTTGTAATAAGGCCACAATTCTTTCTGCCTATTATTTCTCTTCTTAGAAATGCTTCTTTTGAAACATTAAAATATAAAACTCAAATAGATTTAATGAAACGCGAGAATTATGACATAACAAATTTTGAAAGCACTCTTGATCAATTTAAAGAGGCTGTGGGGAAAAACGTTTCACTAGCACAAGATAGATTTAACGACGCAATTTCTGAAATAGATAAATCAATAAGTCATTTACAAAAAACAAAAGAGGCATTACTAATATCAAAAAAACATCTTTTATCTGCCGATAGTAAATCACAAGATTTAACAGTTAAAAAGTTAACTAAAAATAATCCTACAATGAAGAAGAAATTTAATGACTTAAAAAATGAAGACGACTTAAAATAAAATTAATTCAACTACAGAAAGTTCATAAAAATTTCATATTTAATAATTTCTGAATTAATCAAGATATAATAAAAATATAGATTTACGAAAAAATAATGGCTTCGAACACTCCTATTTATAGTATTGCAAAGGAACTTAATATTAATAGTAATAGAATTATACTAGCTTGTAAATCAATAGGCATTAATGCCAAAGGAGCAACAAAACGACTAAATGAAGAAGAATTAGAAAAAGTTAAAAATTACTTTGAAACAGGTAAAAATGTTTCCGAAGAAATAATTGAAGTTAACCAAAAGAATTCTTCAAATAAAAGCACAACAAAAAAAATTAATAGTGAAAAAATAATAAGTTATTTCCCAAATAGACTTATTGCGAAATCTTAAAAAAAACAAATATTTTCCTTATTTAAGGAATTCAAAACCACAAAAGAAATACCTGATAAATTATCATAAGTAAAAATACTTAAAATGAAAATCACTGAGGCCTTAAAATCTCTGGAAACTTCTTGGTCTAGAGAAGAGATCCTTTTAAAAATAAAGAATGGAGAAGATTCTGAAAAAATAGTAAATGACTTTTGTTCTTTAAAACATCAAGAGATCGCAACTCTAACTAATTTTATTAATCCAGAGGACAAAGTCCTATTAAGTGAAATAGAAGATTTATCAAATATAGAGTCAAAACTAATAAATAAAATTAAAAATTACAGTTTCACTAAAGTTGATTCATCAAAAAATGAAAAAGATATAAAACATATTGTACAACCTAAAAAAATATCATTTAATTTAGGGTTATTCATGATGAAATGGAGTAATAAATTTGTATTTATATCACTTTTAGCTATTTCAGCAATAGCGTTAACTAAGCAAGCGTGGGCATAATTCGTTAAATTAATTTCATTAAAATATAATTAAATTCTTGACAGAGGGTATTACAGATTTAATTAAATACACAAGTAGCGGTTTATATTGCGAAGTAGCAGATGTTTGGATAGATCCAAATAAACCAGTAAAAAGAGCAATAATTACTCATGCACATATGGATCATTTCACCTTAGGGTGCAATGAATATATTTCAACCTATGAAACTGCCGTAATTATAAAAGAAAGAATAGGAAAAGAAATCAATATTAAAACTTACGATTATGAAAAAGAATTTAAGATTAATGGTATCAAAATTTCCTTTCATCCTTCAGGTCATATTCTCGGTTCAAGTCAAATTAAATTTAGTTTCGCAGAAGAGATATGGTTAATCACTGGTGATTATAAACGTCAAAAAGATGAAACTTGCAAAGAATATGAAATAGTAAAAACTGATTATTTGATAAGTGAATCAACTTTTGGCTTGCCAATATTTAAATGGGATGAACCACAAAAAACCGCAACTGATATTACAAAATGGGTGAACTCCTCCCAAGAAAAAACCTCTATCTTATTTTGCTATTCGCTTGGAAAAGCACAAAGACTATTGAATGAAATTAGTAAAACAAATTTCATAAATAATATTTATACGCACAGCAGTATTTATAGGATGAATAATTGTTATAAAAAATTAGGAATTGATATTCTAGAAACAAAGAAATTAGAACAAACTAAAAATAATACGGATTTTAAAGGAAGTCTAATATTACTTCCACCTGCTTTAAATAAAAGTTCTTCTCTAAAGAATTTCAAAGACATTCAAACTGGATTTGCAAGTGGATGGATGTCAATTAGAGCTCTCAGAAAAAGGTCTGGGTATGATAAAGGTTTTTCTATCTCAGATCATGCTGATTGGATTGCTATTTTAAGGACTATAAAAGAATCTAAAGCTAAAAATGTTTTTTTTCACCATGGAGATAGTGAATCTTTAAATAAATATTTAAAAGAAAAAAATTCGATAAATGTTCTTGAATTTGAATATAAAAAATGAGCCTAAAAAAGTTTTCAGAATTATTTATAGATTTAGACTCTTGTAATAGCAAAAATAAAAAAATTGGAATTTTACAAAACTATTTTTATTCAAATGAGGCTTTAGAAAACTCATGGACAATATATTTACTTACAGGAAAAAAAAATAAGCGATTTATAAGTGGACGATCCCTTAAAAGTTTATTTTCCGAAATTTATGAATACCCTTTATGGTTAATTGATTCTTGTTATTTAAAAGTTGGAGATTCTGCAGAAGTTATAACCTTATTATTAAGGAATATGATCCCTGGAAAAAATATAAAATATCAAGATGTTTCTCTGGATGAATTATTAAACAAATCTTTTCCAGAGTTATCCATTCTTAAAGAAGATGATAAGAAGTTAAGAGTAAAAGAAATTTGGGAAAACATTCCAATAGAAAACCTTCTAGTTATAAATAAAATCTTAACTGGTACTTTTAGAGTTGGAGTCTCTATAGGCTTGATAACAAAGTCAATAGCCAAGCTAATTAATCTAGATGAAGCAATAATTTCTCATAGATTAATGGGCGATTTTATTCCCTCTGAAGAATCATATAAATTATTAATAGATAAAAAAATAAATCCTTCAGAATTAAATTACAAACCTTACCCCTTTCTTCTAGCTAATACTTTTGAAAAGAGAATTATAGATAAATCAATTAACGATTTTCAGTTTGAATGGAAATGGGATGGAATCAGAATTCAATTAATAAAAAGGTCAGGAAAAGTTTCAATATGGACAAGAGGTCAGGATTTAGTAAATAAATCTTTCCCTGAATTAGTAGAACAGATTTCATCTATCAAAGATAACTTTGTAATAGATGGTGAATTATTAGTCTGGGATTTTAAGCAAAATCTTCCTCTTAATTTCTCTTTGCTTCAAAAAAGAATGAATAGAAAGGCACCATCAAGATCAATTCAAAAAAGTTTACCTATTATATTTATTGCCTATGATCTTTTAGAAATAAATGGAGAAGATCAAAGAGACTCAATTTTAGAAATTAGAAGAAACACTTTAGAAAAACATTTATATAATTGGTTAAGTGAAAGTAAAGAAGAATTATCTAATATCTTTAAAATAAGTGATTTAATATATCCAAAAAATTGGGAAGAGGTAGAAACTTTTAAAAAAAATTCTAGAGATAATGGAACAGAGGGATTAGTTATTAAAAATAAAAAATCAATCTACACCCCAGGGAGAAAGAAAGGTCTTTGGTGGAAATATAAAGTTGATCCAATGCAACTTGATGCAGTCCTCATTTATGCCAAAGGCGGGAGTGGGATAAGAGCAGGTTTATATACTGACTATAGTTTTGCTCTTTGGAAAGATGGAGAATTAATCAAATTTGCTAGTGCCTATTCTGGATTAAACAACACTGAAATTAAAGAGTTAGATAGATGGATTAGAAAAAATACTATTGAAAGATTTGGACCTGTTAGATCAGTAAGACCAGAAATGGTCTTCGAAATTTCCTTCGAAAATATTCAAATTTCAAAACGTCATAAATCAGGAATTGCTGTAAGATTTCCAAGAATAACTAAATGGAGGAAAGATAAACTGATTAAAGATGCTGATACCTTAGAAAACGCTCAGAAATTAATGTTAAATAAATAATGGAAAGCTTTGTAAATAAAAATGAAATTAAGAATATAGAAAAATTTTTTTATAAAAATGGATGGGAACCTCTGCCATATCAAATTGAATCATGGGAAGCATATTTGAATGGAGAAAATGGAATCATTCAGGTTCCTACAGGATGCGGTAAAACTTATGCAGCTTTAATGGGACCTCTTTCGAAATTAAAAGATTCTACAAAACCAACTGGATTGAGTATTTTACTAATAACTCCATTAAAAGCATTAAGTAGAGATTTAAAAAATGCAGTGTATTTAGCCGCTCAATTTTTTAATCAAGAGCTAACAGTTGGAATCCGAAATGGTGATACAAGCCCATATGAAAAGAAGAAGCAAATACTTAAACCTCCAAATATTCTAATTACGACTCCAGAATCACTTTCTCTCCTCTTATCTAATAAAGAATCTAAAAAAATATTTAGTAATATATTTTCAATAATTATTGATGAGTGGCACGAGTTAATGGGTAGTAAAAGAGGTAATCAATGTGAATTATCACTAAGTTGGCTTAGAGGAAATAAAAAAGATTTACAAATTTGGGGAATGTCTGCCACTATCGGTAATATTAAAGAAGCAGCAAGAGCTATTGTTGGAATAAAAGGGGAACTACCAACAGTAATAAGTACTAATATTCGAAAAGAAATTGAAATACTTAGTGTTTTACCTGAAGAAGAAACAACCTTTCCATGGAGTGGACATTTAGGAATTAGGAGTTATTCTTTACTTCTCAAAGTATTAGATAAAAACAAAAGTACACTACTATTCACTAACACTAGGAATCAGTCTGAGAGATGGTATCAATGCTTAAGATTCTGTTTACCAGAAATGGAAGATAAGATTTCTTTACATCATGGGTCATTGGATAAAGATGAGAGAAAGATAGTTGAGGATGGGGTTAAAAACGGATCTATAAAATGGGTTGTATGTACAAGCTCATTAGATTTAGGGATTGACTTTCAACCTGTTGATCAAATTGTACAAATAGGAAGTGCTAAAAATTTAGCTCGACTTATTCAAAGGGCAGGAAGAAGTGCTCATAGACCTGGAGGAAAGTCAAAAATAATTTTTATGCCCACTAACTCATTAGAATTACTCGAAATTAGTGCCATGAGGAGAATAATAAAAAGTGGAATATCTGAAAAAATTAAACTTCCTGAATTATCTTTTGATGTACTTCTTCAACATCTGGTTAGTTTGGCTTGTGGACCAGGTTTTAATCCCATTACTGAAAGAGAAAGAATTAAAGATTGCTGGAGTTATAGAAATCTAAATGATAAAGATTGGGATTGGTGTATTGATTTTTTGGAGTATGGAGGAAAATGTTTGAAAGCTTATCCAAAATATAAAAAGATAGAAAGAGAAAAATCAAAAGGGGATGAACATAACTTCAAATATGTTGTAAAAGATAAATCTTTAATAAGGATGCATAAGTTTAATATTGGAACAATAACAAGCGATAAATTTATAAATGTAAAATATTTAAAAGGAAAATCATTAGGCAATTTAGAAGAAAACTTTGCCAGTAAATTAAAATCAGGTGATACTTTTTACTTTGCTGGCAAAATGCTTCAGTTTATAAAAATTAGAGATATGACTTTATATGTAAAAAAATCCTCCAAAAAATGTTCCTTAATTCCAGCATGGGTTGGAGGTCAAATGGCTATCTCTGATCTTTTAAGTGATAATTTAAGAAGCGAAATAGATATTTGCAATAACTTAGAAAATGATGATGAATATATTAATAAAGAATTAATCGCATTACTTCCAATTTTAAAAAAACAGAAAGATCTTTCAGATATACCTAAAAGGAATCAACTACTTATTGAAATCTATAAAACTAAAGAATTAACAAGTCTTTTTGTTTTTACACTTGATGGAAAATTTGTTAATGAAGGAATCGCCTTTCTTTGGGCTTTAAGATTTGCTAGTAAAAAGCAATCTACATTTAGTATTTCTGCAAATGATTTTGGTTTTAGCTTAACCACTTCAGAAAATTATGACTTTTCAATTATTGAAAAAGAATTTTCATATTTTATAGAAAATAGAAACTTGGAAGAAGATTTAGAAAATGCAATAAATTTTTCAGAATTAACCAAGAGAAGATTTAAAAACATTGCTCAAATTAGTGGATTGGTGAATCAAAATAATCCCACCAAAACAAAAAGTTCATCTCAACTACAAATAAGCTCTAGTCTTTTTTATGATGTATTCACTAGATATGAAGAAGATCATCTACTAATCAAACAAGCACATGAAGAAGTAAAAGAGTACCAATTAGAAAATAAACGAATTACTAATACTTTAGAAAGATTATCTAATTTAAAAATAATATTAAAAGAGACTAAAACTCCAAGCCCATTTGCTTTTCCTTTGTTAGTTGAAAGACTAAAAAATACATTAAGCAATGAATCTATAGAAAAAAGAGTTGAAAAACTTATAAAAAAATATAATAGTTAAATGCAAAAAAAATCTTTTTCAATAAGTTGGGGAGATTCTTCATTAGAAATGCTCCCTTCAAATGCATTACTTTTGCCTCAAACAAATGAACTATTAATATGTGACATTCATCTAGGTAAAGCAGAATATTTTCAGCAAAATGGTATTCCTCTTACGAATAATTCAGATGAACAAAACTTATTAAACATAAAAAATATTGTAGAAAACCATAACCCTAATAAATTAATTATTTTAGGAGATTTATTTCATAGTAAATATTCAATAAGTGAATATTTAAAAAGTAAAGTAGAAAATCTTTCAGAATCATTAAATATTAAAATTGAACTAATAGTTGGTAATCATGATATCGGTTGCAAAGTCAAAAATATAACCTTTCTTGATTATAAAAGATCTAGTAATTTTATATTTAGTCATGAGCCAATAGTTAAATTTGAAAATAACATCTTAAATATTTGCGGACACTATCATCCGAAAACATTTTTAAAAAATTCAAAAGACAAATTGTCGTTTAAATGTTTTGCTATGGATGAAAAAAATAATATACTATATCTCCCAGCATTTGGAGATCTAACAGGAGGTTATCTATGTAAGAGCTCATTTAAAAAATGGGCAATTATTTCTGAAAATGAAATTATTGCAATTTGATTTCTACAAAATTATTAAAACTATAATAATTAAATTCCTCCTTTGAGCGTAATAATTTATACATATAAATCTCATTATTATTTCTTATTTAGTAAATTAAATATATATTTTGAATAGTAAATGATAGAAAATAAGCCCTCAAGAAACGAATATAAACTTGTTTACCCTTTCCTTAACTTGATAACTACGTTATAAAAAAAATAGACTTAACTTTTAATAATGAAAAAATTAATAACTATTCTTATATTTCAAGTACTTTTAGTACCATTGGGACTAAATGCTAATGAAAACTTTTCTGTAGAGATTGAAGCCCTTACATTAGTAATGGAGCAATATGAAAAAGATTTTGATGTTGAACCAGAAACTGAACTAGAACTAAATAATAAAAAGCCTAGCTATATGGCTCTTAAACAAGATGAATGCAACGCCACTGTTAAAGTCACTGAGAACACAGGCCTAGAAATTGTTGGTACTGAATCGTTCGATGTAAATGTTTGCAAGAAAGAAGTAAGTAAAGTTATAAATTAATTCCTTAAATATTTAGTAAAAGTTTATTCTTAAGTAATTTCAAATAAAAAGAGGTCTTTTACTAAAAGAAGGTAAGACCTCGAGACCTGACAGAAACTTTGGAACGGGTTCTGTTGATTAATTAATAACGAATTTTATATTATACAGATGTAATAAAAAGTACAATTTTAATATTTATCCTATATCCTCTATTTATTTTTTTTGGATACTTTTTGCATTTCTTCTCTAGACATAAGAGCTTCTATTTGAGCTAAAACTTTATGCAGTTCTTCTGTCTTTGTTAGAGAAGCCTCGGCGACTTCTCTTAGTTTTTCCAATTGTTCTCGTGTTTTATTCATAATTAATTAGTTAGAAATACATCACTTGAAATAATGGTTTTAAAACAAATTTTCACTCACACATAACCTATCTTCACTCTGTTTTTTATAAAGTCAAATAAATCTCTATCAATTGATGTTATTTAAGGACTTCCAGTTAAATCTTCTTTTTTCATAATCACAATAAGATCTGATCTTTAAAAAAGTATTCAGGATTATGACATGAATACTGGTAAGCCTATAGTAGCTGTTGTTATTAACGCACCTGCAAAGATTAAAAAAGGAAGATAAGGAAAGTTTTTCAAGTTCAACTTTGGTAATTTGAAAATACTATATAGGTATTTATACTGTTTGTCTAGTCCTAATTCTCTCAAATAGTTTAAATTCGTCTTTTATAGGTAAGAAATAAAAGTTATCCGAATTTCCCTGAGATGTATTCTTGAGTAGTTTTTTCCTTAGGAGAACTAAAAATCTTCTTTGTAGAATTGAATTCTGCTAGATATCCAACCTTACCTCCATCGCCTTCTTCATATTCAATTGCATTAAAGAAAGCAGTCATATCACTAACTCTGAGAGCTTGCTGCATATTGTGAGTAACTATTATAATTGTGTAATTCTTCTTAAGTTCATGCATTGTTTCTTCTATTTTTAAAGTTGAAATAGGATCTAATGCTGAACAAGGTTCATCCATAAGTATGATTTCAGGTTCAATTGCTATTGTTCTTGCTATACATAGTCTTTGTTGTTGCCCTCCGGATAAGGAATAACCACTATCATTTAATTTATCCTTACATTCACTCCATAAAGCAGCCTTTTTAAGCGAAAGTTCCACTAAATCATCCATATCTCCAACATATCCATTAATTCTTGCTCCAAATGCAATATTCTCGTAAATAGATTTAGGGAAAGGATTAGGTTGCTGAAAAACCATCCCGATTCTTCTTCTAACTTCTACAGGATCTACTCTTTTATCATAAATATTCGTCCCATCAAAAAGAACCGTACCTTTTAAAGAACAATTAGGAATAAGATCATTCATCCTATTTAAAGACCTTAAAACAGTAGATTTACCGCAACCAGAAGGTCCAATCAGAGAAGTTATATCTCCTTTCTTGAAATTACAAAAAATATTTTTTACAGCTTCAAATTTTCCATAACTAATAGAAACATCCTCAAGAGATAAAATATTATTCTTTTGTCCCTTTTTAGTATTTTTAATCATTTCATACCCTCTTAGTCTGCTCAGTTAATGCGGCTAAGATTCTTGAAAAAATATTTACTGAAAGAATAGATAATACAAGGATGAAAGATGCTGCCCATGCGAGTTGATTTTGAGCATCATATGGTTCCAATGCGAAATTATAAATCAAAACTGCAAGAGATCCCATCTCATAGAACAAATCACCAAATCCGGTTACGTAGTAGTAAGAGAATAAAGCCGTAAAAATTAATGGAGCTGTTTCCCCCGCAGCCCTAGCTATACCTAGTACAACACCAGTAGCTATAGAGCGGAAAGCAGAGGGTAAAGTTATTTTTAATATTGTTGTATACATACTCGCTCCAACTCCAAGAGAGGCATACCTTAATTCGTTTGGTACTAACTTTAAACCCTCATCAGTTGTTTTTATCACAGTAGGCAGCATCAATATTGAGAGTGCCATCCCTCCAGCCAAGCCACTGTACATACTTCCAAATAAAATTTTAGTAGAAACGATTAGGGCATAAATAAATACACCTGCAATTATTGAAGGAACACCAGCTAAAACATTAACTCCAAATCTAATAAACCTTGAAAAAGGTCCTCCTTTTGAATATTCAGCTAAATATATACCACCACCAACACCTACTGGTATAGCAATAATTGAAGCAATGGTAGTGATTATTAATGTCCCGATTAATGCAGGGTTAATTCCACCTGCATCTAAATCATCTCCTGGAGGGTTAGGCTCTAAGGTAAATAGCTCAGGAGTTATCTGAGCTCCACCTTTGATTAGAATATAAGTTACCAAGAATATCAAAGGAAGTATCGATATAGCTACACAAATTAAAGACAAAGAAGTAAAAACTTTATCTCCTATATTTCGAGATGAATTTTTCTGGTAAAAAAGTGAATTCATAATATCTAATATTTGAGACTAAATTTCTTAACTAGCCATTGAGCAAAGATATTTACCACCAAAGACAAAATCATTAGTACAAATGCTGCGTAAAACAATGAGGAAACTTGACTTCCATCAGCTTCTCCAAATTGATTTGCGAGCATGGAGGAAATAGTATATCCAGGAGATAATAAAGACCAACTAAATGCATTAGAGTTTCCAATAATCATAGTGACAGCCATAGTTTCCCCCATAGCCCGCCCTAAAGCCAACAAAACTCCAGCCATAATTCCTGATAATGCAGCTGGCAAAATTACTGAAAAAATTGTTTTCCACCTACTAGCTCCAATTCCATAAGAAGCATTTCTAAGTTTTTTAGGGACTTGATTAAGCGAATCTCTAGCAATAGAGGTCACGATTGGTAAAAGCATTACTACTAAAATCAATATTGCCAGCAAGGAATTCCTGCCAGTAGGTTCTGTACTAAGTAAAGGAACCCAGCCAAAGAAATTATGTAAAAAGACAAAAAAGGCTCTAAAAAAAGGTTCCATCACAAATATTGCCCATAATCCCAAGACAACTGAAGGTATAGCAGCTAAAAGTTCAACAAAAGATCCTATTATTTCTCTAAAGACTTTAGGAACAAAATCCTCTGTTATAAATATTGCGGTTCCTACCCCCAATGGAATAGTTATCAATAATGAAAGAAAAGAGGTTATTAATGTTCCATATATTGCGGTAAATGCACCATATTCATCTTTTACTGGATTCCATTCAGAGGTTACAAGAAACTTTAGACCATACCTTGAGAATGAT
>QCUQ01000011.1 GCA_003210655.1 Prochlorococcus sp. AG-679-M10
TTTTGATTTATACAGACTTCTTCCATTCTTCTCTCATAAGAATGACAGAAATCATTTGAATACCATAAACATCCAGCAAATGGCATTTTGTTTTCATCAACTGGGTTTAGCCCAATTACAAAAACCTGGGTTTGTGACTTCATTTCAAAAATTAATCTTTCTAATCCATACTCGAATCCATTTATCTCTAATTGGTGCCGCCCATTTTTTTGCCCAATTGTTGGAGTATCATTAAGACCCACATTTAAGATGATAGCTTTGGGTTTATTTCTTCTTGTTTCTCCTCTTGATGACCATTCTTTTTCCCAACGTAAAGAAACCTTTTCAATTCCATCTCCTCTTACCCCTAGTGGATAAATAATTGGAAAATTATGAAATTTAGACCAATCTTTTCTTAGTCTTTCGCACCATCCTCCTCCTACAGTATCCCCCCATCCATATACTGAACTATCTCCAATTACAACCAATTGTTTTCGTAAAACAGGCACTAATTTCCTTTAAATTATTTCACTTGATTTGAGAAGATTTTTATTAGTAATCAAGTTAGATTACTTTTGATTTTACCATTTATTAATTCTCCAATTATTGCAATTGAGCTATAAGTAAACAAAATCACTATGACTTCTTCCCATGCAAATGAACTCAATGATTCTTGAAGTTGCCAACCTAAACCAACACTACCAATTACTCCCAGAATGGCTGTTTCTCTAATTATGATGTCGGATCTATAAGCACAATATGCTAAGTAACTATTTGCTTGTATAACAAATAATCCGAAAAGCCAACTAGACCTCTTTGCAACTCCTAATGATTTCATCGCAATATATTGTTTATTATCTTGGTTATGTAAATTCGACAAAAGCAATTTGCTTGTTATAGCTGCATTATGTAATCCTAATGTTATTGCTGCTAAAGATATTGAAGGATCATTAAACATTAAGAGTATTAGAATTAATACAGGCGGAGGTATTAAACGAAATAAAAATGAGATTATTCTGATAATTGTAATTCCTATTTTATTATTTAAAATCAATATAAAAATGGGAGGAAAACTTATAGCTATTCCAGTAGATAAAAGACATAAAACTATTGTTTCTAATAATAACTTTAAAAAATCGTATGAAATAAAATTAAAGTTTAATATCCAAAGATTGTTGATTGAATTAAAAGGTATTGCATTTTTATTAAATATAAAATAAAAAAAGAAGGATAAAGAAAATAAACTAATACAAAATAAAGCTATTACAAAAGAGGTCAAAAATTTCTTAGAAGTTTTAGAGAGGTTTAATTTCTTTAATAGTTCTTTTGAGATAATAATTAAAAAAGCTAAACCCCAAAGATAAGTCCATAGCTCTCGAAAATTTAAAGTTTGAAAGGATAAAAATATACTTGTACCTATTCCTCCAACTCCAAATAATCCCAAAACAGCTGTACTTCTTATGGCACATTCCAAACGGTATAACCCAAAATTTTTAAAGATTTCTATCACTGGAGCCCAAAGTAATGTGATTAAGGTGGAAGATTTAATACCATTAATTTGTTTAATTGATTCAATAGTTTTAGGATTAATATTTTCTATTTGCTCACTAAAAACTTTTGCATTTATCGCAACATAAGGAATGCAAATAGCTATTATCCCAATTGAAAAATTAATACCATATATTTGCATTAATATAAGTCCCCAAATTACTTCATGAATGGATCTTATAAAAGTTAAAAATAAATTTAAAAATCTCTTTAAAAATATAGGTAAATTTAATATTTTATAAAAAATTTCTGAAGAAAATATTCCAAAAATAACCCCAAATATAATACTTACTAGCCAACTAGAAAATGCAATAAAAATAGTTTCATTTAATCTTTTTACTAATGTGAAAATGATTTCATTATTAATTCTTGGATTTAAAGCAGAAATAATAAATTCTTTAAATAATTCAATTCCTCCAATATGAAAATTAATAAATAGTTCATAGGCTAAAGGTATGCAAACTAATATTGGTAGAAAAGTTATTGAAGAAGGATTTAATTTTAATTTATTCAATTATCTAATAAATCTTGTTTAAATGAAATTTTTTTAATTTAGTTTTTTCTAAATCAAATAATATTTCACCATTTTTCATACCAATAATTCTATTAAAACCATCTAATAAATCTAATCTATGCAAAGAAATTAAAGTAGTGCAAGGAACTTTTATTTTATTTTTATTTTTAGTAATTAACAATAGATTTTTAATATTAGAAGCTAGTTTTGGATCTAAATTATTAAAAGGCTCATCAGCAAGTAGGATATCTGACTCTTGAATTAATGATCTTGCAATAGCAACTCTTTGTTTTTGGCCTCCAGATATTTTTCTAATATTTTTGGAAAAAATAGATTTCTTAAGATTACAAACTTGCATATATTGGTGAGCTTTATTAAAAGAACTTATATTTAGTAAATTTTTAAAAGCAAAAAGGATACTTTGTTTTCCAAGAAGTCCACAATTAACATTTTGTTCTGCTGATAGATCTTCTATTAATCTTAAATCTTGCCAGATAGTTGAGATCTTACTCTTTTGATATAAGTTTAATTTATCAAATTCTGTATTAAATAATTTGACGCTGCCTTTGTTAGGCCTTATTGTTCCGTTAAGAATAGAGATGAGAGTAGTTTTACCCGCGCCGCTTTTGCCTAATAAGGCAATTTTTTCACCCGAGTTAATTCGTAAACTTACCTTATTTAGAGTGAAATTATTTTTATTTTTATAGCTTACCTCCTTTAATTCGAGAAGAGGATTATTCATCTGATTTTTTTTAATTTTCTCGCGATTGCTTCAATATTTTTATAGTCACTAGATTCTGCTTCTATAAATTTTTTTGCGTTGAACATATCTAATATCTTTTTATGTTCTGTATTTTTAATATCTAAATTAAGAATTGTAGATTTAAGTTCTTTAGTAAAACCTTTTCGAAATCTATTGTCAAGATTTCCTTGAGAAACCCAATGATAGTCGACATAATTAGGAGTTATCCAAAAAAGGTTTACATTATTTGTTCTTTTAGGATTATTTTTAAGATTGTTTTCCCACACTTGTTTATTTAAAGCTCCTGCATCAAAGGCTCCACTATTAACTAAAGCGATAGTTGCATCATGACTACCGCTAAAGCCCACTCTTTTTCCTTTAAAGTCTTTTATTTTTATTCCAACATTATTAAGGAAATATTCTGGCATTAACCTTCCAGATGTTGAATTTTCAGAACCAAAAGTAAATTTTAGATTCTTGAGCTTTTTAAGTCCATTTTTATTTGAAATTGAATCAAGTTTTAATTTCTTATTCACAATAAAAACGCTTTTAAATTCTTTATCAATATCTCGTTGAGCAATCACAATTGCATTAGGGGTTTGTAATCTTGCCTGAACTCCGGATAAACCACCAAACCATACTAAATCTAAATCATTTGTTCTAAATCCAGTAACCGCAGCAATATAGTTAATAACGGGAATGTACTTTACTTTTACATCTAGACTTTTGGATAATTCTTTTGAGAATAAATTAAATCTTTTATCTAACACCTCTTGATTTTGATCGGGAATTGCCCCAATCTTTAAAAATTTTGGATTTGCATTTAACGGTGAATAGAGAGTTGAAAAAAAAAGTGAAGAGAATATCACAATCTTTTTGAAATTATAAAAAATTTTACTCATTTTAAGTAATAATTTGAAATGGCTTTTTCTAATCTTGATAAACCATCAAGAATTTTTTCTTTTGAAGAAGCGCAAGATATTCTAAAACATTGATCATCTCCAAAAGGTTTTCCAGGCACGACCACTAAACCAAAATCATTAAGAATTTTTTTGCAAAACTCTACTGAGGTAATGGAATTATTAGGTAATCTAGGAAATGCATAAAAAGCTCCATCAGGTGGGTGTAAAAATAATCCTTCTATATTTTTTAGACCTTTATAAAGGGCTTCTCTTCTTAGATCATAATGGCTGTTGATTTTCAAGAAAAATTCTTGGTTTATTTTTAAAGCCTCCAAAGCACCTCTTTGAACGAAAGAACAAACATTACTTGTACTTTGACTTTGTAATGCTGATGATGCTTTAATAACATCTTTTTGTCCTACTAAATAACCCACTCTCCAACCAGTCATTGCCCAACCTTTTGCGAAACCATTAATTATAAAAATTCTTTCTTTTAGGTCAGGTGCTAGTGAAGCTAAACTTAAATGCTTAAATTCTTTTTTAAGAATTAATTCGTAAATTTCATCTGAAAGAATTTTAATATTTTTATTTTCTCTTACTACTTCTGCAATTTGTAACAACTCTTCTTTTGACATTACTCTACCAGTTGGGTTGTTGGGAGAATTAATAATTATAAATTGCGTTTTTGGAGATATCTTAGATTTTAAATCTTGTATATTTATTTTGAATCCATCTTCAGCCGAAGAATTTAGGAAGACAGGCTTTCCCCCTGCCAATCTAACCATCTGAGGATAGCTTAACCAATAAGGAGCAGGTATAATCACTTCGTCTCCATCATTCAATAAAACCTGGAAAAGATTATAAATTGCCTGTTTTGCTCCATTTGTTACCATTATATTTTCATATTCAACATTTAAATTGTTTTGGCTTTGAAGTTTTTCAGCAATAGCTTTTCTAAGTTCTAAATCTCCTGAGGCAGGACCATATTTTGTATATCCATCAAATATAGCCTCACTTGTTGCTTTTAATATTTCATTGGGAGCATCAAAGTCTGGTTCTCCAGCACTTAAATTACATATGTTTTTCCCCTCTTTTGCGAGTTGATTAGCTTTAGCACTTATCTGCAGAGTAAGTGAAGGCTCAATAGAGAGTGCTCTTTTTGATAAATTTACTTCCCTCATTTGATCTAAAGTTCTTTAAATATAACTTTTAAAAATTTATTTTATTAATAGATTAAGAATAAGTAAAAGTATCACAGATTGGTTTAATTTGGTTCATTTTCTTAATTTAAGTTATTTTCGTATTGTCTTTTATGAAAAATTAAAATGTGGAATGAAGATTTATATAGTTATTATTATTATTTTTTTTTTTAGTTTTAATATTATTTATAAGCTTTGAACTTAAATTTGATTTGAAAAGATTAGTCATTAGCAGAGGTAATGTATTTGCAAATTTATTAATAATTGGGGAAGCACCTGGAGCCAAAGAAGACTTAGAGGGAGAGCCTTATGTTGGTAGATCAGGGAAATTGTTGGATGAACTATTAATAGAAGCAGGAATTGACTTACAAAAGGATGTATATTTTTGCAATGTAATTAAATGTCGTCCTTCAAACAATAGAAAACCAACTAATAAAGAAATAAATATTCATAAACCATGGTTAATGCAGCAAATTAAACTAGTAGATCCAAAATTTATTATTTTAACCGGTTCGACTGCTATGAGAAGTATTTTGGAAATAAAGAATCCAATTTCTAAAACAAGAGGAAAATGGTTTAAGAAAGGTGGGAGAGAAATTATTACTATTTTTCACCCATCTTATTTGTTGAGATTCTCTTCAAAAGAGGTTGAAAAACCATATGATCTAACTTTAAAAGACCTTAAGAATGTTAGTAGTAAACTATATGCTTTATAATTTAATTAAGTTTTTTGGATTTCTAGAATTTAATGTCACTTACTCAATCAAAAGAGGTGAATAGTCTCTCAAGGAGATATTCAACTTATATTGAGAGAAGGATAACTAGAACAGTAATGGTTGGGAATATCGCAATTGGTAGTGATTATCCAGTAAGAGTTCAATCGATGATAAATGAAGATACCATGGATGTGGATAATTCTTATTTAGCAATTAAAAGACTACATGAAGTTGGATGTGAAATTGTAAGACTAACTGTTCCTTCTTTAGCACATGCAAAGGCTGTTGGGGATATTAAAGAAAAATTAATAAAAAATAATATAGATACCCCCTTAGTTGCAGATGTTCATCACAATGGAATGAAAATTGCAATGGAGGTTGCAAAACATGTTGATAAAGTAAGAATTAATCCTGGATTATTTGTTTTTGAGAAATCAGATCCTACAAGGACTGAATATACTGACGCTGAGTTTGAGACTATTAAAAAAACAATTCTCAAAAGATTTACTCCACTTGTGGAAGTTTTAAAGTCCGAGAATAAAGCTTTAAGAATTGGAGTTAATCATGGATCTTTATCCGAGAGAATGCTTTTTACTTATGGAGATACACCTTTAGGGATGACAGAATCCGCAATGGAATTCATCAAAATCTGCGATGAGCTTGATTTTCATAACATCATTATTTCTATGAAAGCTTCAAGAGCACCAGTGATGTTAGCTGCATATAGAATGATTGCAGATAGATTAGATGCAGAAGGATATAACTACCCTTTGCATTTAGGTGTTACTGAAGCAGGAGATGGTGATTATGGAAGGATTAAGAGTACTGCAGGTATAGGAACACTTCTTGCCGAAGGTCTTGGAGATACTATCAGAGTTTCTCTAACTGAAGCTCCTGAAAAGGAGATTCCAGTATGCTATTCAATTTTGCAATCTCTAGGATTGCGAAAAACAATGGTTGAATACATAAGCTGCCCTAGCTGTGGTAGAACGCTTTTTAATTTAGAGGAGGTTGTAGATAAAGTGAGGAATGCTACTTCCCATTTGACTGGCTTAGATATAGCAATAATGGGTTGTATAGTTAATGGTCCAGGAGAAATGGCAGATGCTGATTACGGTTATGTAGGTAAAGGTAAAGGTACAATTGCTCTTTACAGAAGAAAAGAGGAGATAAAAAGAGTACCTGAAGATGAAGGGGTTGATGCTTTAATTCGGCTCATTAAAGATGATGGGAAATGGATTGATCCCTAAACTTATTTTTAATTTATAATTCAATTAATAGAAAATTTAATGCTTAGTACCGACCCTTGAAGATAAAAGAATTATTTAAAAATAAACTTGTCTTTTTAATAGTGACTACTTTTTCTGGGATATTAGTGAGTAATCATTCAAAGGCGACAATTTTAGAAAATAACTACAAAGAGGTTATTGATCACGTTTGGCAAATTGTATATAGAGATTTCCTTGATTCAAGTGGAAAATTTGAGAGATCTAATTGGATTAATTTAAGAAAGGAATTTTTAGCAAAAAAATATTCAGATAATAATGAAGCTTATGATGCTATTAGAGATATGCTTTCAAATTTAGATGATCCATATACAAGATTTCTAGACCCTAAAGAATTTAATCAAATGAGAATAGATACTTCAGGAGAATTAACTGGAGTCGGAATACAAATTGTTAAAGATAAAGAATCTGATTTTATAACAATTATTTCTCCTATAGAGGGAACGCCTGCTTATGAGGCTGGAATTAAAGCTAAAGATAAAATTTTATCAATAGATAATGTATCTACTAAAGGTTTGAATATTGAGGATGCAGTTAAATTAATAAGGGGCAGAAGAGGTACAAAAGTTAAACTTGAAATCCTAAGAAATGGGAATTCTTTTTATAAGTCTTTATTAAGAGAAAGGATAGAAATAAGATCAGTGACAAGCAAAATAAATGAAACTAAAGATGGATTATTAATAGGTTACGTGAGAATAAAACAGTTTAATGCTAATGCATCTAAAGAGATGAAAGATACATTAAAAGATCTAGAAATAAAAAAAGTTTCTGGATATGTTCTTGATTTAAGAAGTAATCCTGGAGGATTATTAGAATCTAGTATTGATATTTCTCGTCAATTTATTGATAAAGGCATAATCGTGAGCACCTTATCTAAAGATGGTTTGAGAGAAACAAAAAGAGGAAATGGAAATGCTTTAACAAAAAAACCTTTAATTGTACTTGTCAATGAAGGTTCGGCGAGCGCAAGTGAAATAGTCTCCGGAGCAATAAGAGATAATAACAGAGGTAAATTAGTAGGGAAGAAAACTTTCGGCAAAGGCCTTGTTCAGTCTATGCGAACTTTGGTGGATGGTTCAGGGTTAACAGTTACGGTCGCTAAATACTTAACTCCTAATGGAACAGATATAAATAAGTTTGGAATTACTCCAGATGTAGAAGTCAAAATGAATTCTAATCCAATTCTTCAAAGAGAAATTGGTACTAAAAGAGATAGACAATATAGAGCTGGTGAGAAAGAACTTCTTAAAATTATTAAAAAAACTAAATTAGTTAGTCATTTTCAACCTAATTCTGCAAATTTATTAGCTGTTTTAAAAATTAATGAGAATAATTTCGTTTATTCATTAAATTAGATGCTCATATCCAGCATTCTTTTTATGGGTTTGTAAGCTTTTTTAATTATTTCAGGGTCTAATTCAATTGAAGGGGAATTGTTTTTTAAACAATCTAAAATTTTTTCTAATGTATTCAATTTCATATATGGACACTCATTACATTTACACCCATCAATATCTGGTACTTCAATAAAATTTTTTTTAGGTTCCTTCTTTTTCATTTGATGTATTATCCCAGGTTCAGTTAAAACCATATAAGTATCAGAATAATCATTACTAACGAAATCTAATAACTTACTGGTTGAACCAATAAAATCTGAAAGTACTAATAAATTTTGGCTGCACTCTGGATGGGCTATTACTTTTGCATCGGGATGTTTGTACTTTAATTTTAATAAAGCCTCTTCACTAAATGTTTCATGAACTACACAGCTGCCTGGCCAAAGTTTAAGTTTTCTCCCTGAGTTTTTTTGAACCCATCGACCAAGATTTTTATCTGGCGCAAATATAATTTTTTTATCTTTAGGAATTTTTTCTACTAATGAAACAGCATTGCTACTAGTGCAAATTAAATCACTTTGAGCTTTTACTTCTGCAGTACAGTTTATATAACTTACAACATAATGATCTGGATTTTCTTCTCTAAATTTTTGGAACTCTTCTGCAGGACAATCATCAGCCAAAGAACAACCTGCATCAATATCAGGTAATAAAACTGTTTTGTTTGGGCTAAGTATTTTTGCTGTTTCTGCCATGAAATGGACACCACAAAAAATTATTATGTCTGCATCATTATTTGCGGCTTTCCTAGAGAGGTCTAATGAATCTCCAATAAAATCAGCGATATCTTGAATTTCTGGCGCTTGATAATAATGTGCAAGAATTATCGCATTAGCTTTTAAGCAAAGCTCCTTTATTTCAGAAATTAAATCTTTTTCGTTTTGAATTGATTTCTGTTTTGCAGTAGAAGTTATACTGGTCAGGATTTACAATGTCTCTTAATAGATTATATGCCTTTAAATAGAAAAAATTCTGACAAATTTAAAAATTGCTATTGTTGGTGACTGTCACGGTCAGTGGTCTGAAGCGGATATTAGGATTTTATCGCTTATAAAACCAGATATTGTTCTATTTATTGGAGATATTTCTGATGGTAGTATCAAAATAATAAAGAAGATTAATCTAATAAAAATCCCTACGTTTGTGATTTTGGGAAATCATGATCGAGGTAAAGACTCAACAGGAGAAACTCTTTTAAAACAGATTCGTATTTTGCAAGAAAAATATTGCGCTTGGGATTTAAAAATATTTAATAATCAATTAAATATTTTAAGTGCTAGGCCCTGTAGTTCAGGAGGTGGTTATTATCTTTCAAATGAGGTTAAAGCTGTTTATGGACCTATAAGCGAACAAGAGTCAGTTAATAAAATGCTTAAATGTTCAGAAAAAAATAGTAGAGAATTACCTCTTGTTTTTATGTCACATGCAGGTCCTTCAGGCTTGGGATCAGACTCTACAAGTATTTGTGGTAAAGATTGGAAAGAGCCCTCTTGTGACTGGGGAGATAGGGATTTAGCTGTTGCAATTTCAGAAATACAAAAAAAGAGAAAAATTGACCTTGTCATTTTTGGACATATGCATAATCGTCTGAAAAGAAATCAAGGTTTGAGAAATATGTTCAAAATTGATAAAGAAGGTACAGCTTATTTGAATTCTGCTATAGTGCCGAGATATAAAAATAATATAGAGGGCGATTTATTAATAAACTTTTCATGGGTTGAGTTTGTAGATAGTGAAATTTCACATATTTCACACAGATGGTATTCAGAGTCAGGCGAGATATCTGAAGAAGAAATATTTTTTCGTAATGGAGAATTTTAACTAGAAATTTTTAACTTTTTTTAGGTTTCTCGTATCTAGAGAATACGGTTTGTGATAAGAGGTATCCTGCAATTGCTGCGGCAGCAAAGGCAAGTCCATTTTTGAATAAGGGTATTATTTCGCTTGTTCTAGAAATTATTGGTGCTAAACCAAAAATGCCAAACAGCATTCCCCATAAAGGAGAAAGAAGAGCCAAAAATCCAATTGATATGGTTTGGCCCTCTTTTCTTGGGGCGGCAGCAAAGCCTGCCACTAATCCTCCTAAGATAGAAGTACACAAAGTCCATATATATTGTTCTTTTGGTAATCCAGGAACAACCTGGCACCCTCCTTTGTTAAGACAAATTTTTACTGAATTAATTGCATCTAAGACTGCTCCATCTTCTCCATGATCTTTTACATAATATTGATTTCCGAACCTTGTTTGAAGTTCCACCCAAAATAATCTTGGCATGAAAGCAAAATATGCTTCACCAACATTAAAATTTAATAAATTACCTCCTCTAGGATCTGCAATTACTAATAAACTTGTTTCATCTAAATCCCAATAATCTCTTATGGCAATTCCAGGAACGCTTTCGAATTGAGATAAATATTTAATCTTCCAACCACTTTCTTTTTCCAAGTTATTAAGATTTTCCTCTAAAGATTTTTTCTGATTTGGGCTTAATGTCTTAGCTAAATCAATAACAGGTGTTTTTTCTTCAGGTAAAAGATTTGGATTATTAATAGCAAAAGAAGGTTCATTAAAAATTAAAATTACTATAGATAGAAATATTACTAAGAAATAGTTAATCTTTGAATGCATAAAAGTTTTTTTGTCTTTATATATTTTCGCCGATGAAAAGCCTACCCGCGAATAATCAAGAATGGTTAATAAAAAAAATAATAAAAAAGGGAGGAACTATAAGTTTTTATGACTATATGGACTTCGTTTTGAATGACCTAAATTATGGATACTACGGAAGTGGTAAAGCTAATTTAGGCTCTAAGGGTGATTTTGTTACTTCGCCTTCAATGTCAGATGACTTCGCATTTTTGTTATCGAAGCAAATTTACGAATGGTTGATACAGGTAAAAAGTAAATCAATTTGTGATGATAAGTTATCAGTGATTGAGTTTGGAGCAGGAGACGGCAGTCTTATGAGTGGTCTCCTTGAGTATTTCTTTATTAAAGATAAAAAAATAATAAAAAATGTTTGTTTTATCATTATTGAGCCAAATAAAGGAATGATAAAAAAACAGCAAAAGAAATTAGAAAAATATTTAAAACTGGGTTTTGATATATTATGGAGAAGTTTAGAGGACTTGGAAGATAGAAGTTTAAATGGGGTTGTATTAGCTAATGAGGTACTCGATGCTTTGCCAGTAGAAAGAATAATAAATTTAAAAGGTAAAATGCAACGACAAGGAGTCTCTATAGATAAGAAATCAGGAAGATTGTTCTTTAAAGCAATTTCAATTACAAAAGAATTAGAAAAAAGTATATCCTCTGCTCAGGAAAAATTAGATATAAATATTCCCCCTAAATATGCTCCAGAAGGATGGGCTACAGAATGGCACATAGATAATAAAAAATGGTTAATGGCTATTTATGCAAAGATCAATAATGGAATTTTATTAATAATTGACTATGCCAAAGAAGCTAAAAGATATTATTCATTGGGGAATAGTAATGGGACATTAATTTCGTATAAAAACCAAAAAATTGTTGAAAATATTTTTGAGTCTCCTGGGGATTGTGATTTAACGTCTCATGTTTGTATTGAAAGTTTAATTTATGATTCGGAAACTTTAGGTTTTGAAACTATTGGAATAGTCAAACAAGGAGAGGCATTGTTGTCACTTGGTTTAGCCGAACGACTTTTTGAAATTCAGAATGAACTAAAGGATGATATCTCAAAGGCTCTTTCTAGAAGAGAAGCCTTGTTGAGATTAGTTGACCCAATCTGTTTAGGAGATTTTAAATGGTTTGTTTTTAGCAAATTTAATAATAAGAAATTTAAAATAAATTCAATCTGTATTCGCTAATCGAAATATTTTAGGAATTGCGTCTCATTTATATCATTAAATATATCAACTTCTCCAATCTCTATGGGTAATATAAATCTCATTTTCCCATTACGAACTTTTTTATCACCCATTAGTATTTTAATTACTTTGTCCGTTTTAATTTTGGGTGTTTGTGTTGGCAGACCATAGCTTTCAATAAGATGATCTTGCCTTAAAGAATGCTCTTTTGACCATAAATTCTTTTCAGTCGCAATATCTCCTGCAATTTTCATTCCAATAGATATTGCTTCGCCATGTAGATACTCTCCATAGCCACACAAATTTTCTATTACGTGGCCAAAGGAATGACCATAATTTAATATTGCTCGAATACCATTTTCTTTCTCGTCTTCAGAAACTATACGAGCCTTAGTTTTAATTGATTTATTAATTATTTTTATTAATGATTCGTTCTCGAGATTGAGGATTTTATCTCTATTCTTTTCATTTTCTAAGTATTCGAAAAGTGATTTATCTTTTATGACGCCATATTTGATTACTTCCGCCATACCTGCCTTGAATTCCCTCGTTGGTAAAGTTATTAGAGTTTCAGGGTCAATAAAAACTGCTTTTGGCTGATAAAAAGCTCCTATTAGATTTTTCCCTTTAGGATGATTAACGGCTGTTTTACCACCTACAGATGAATCAACCATAGATAATAATGTTGTAGGGATTTGAATATATTCGATACCTCTTAACCATGTAGCGGCGGCAAAACCAGTGACATCTCCTACAATTCCGCCCCCGAGTGCAATCATCAAGGAATTCCTATCTAAACCGACCTCAAAAGCAGCATTAAATATCTCACTTAAACTTGCCAAGTTCTTATGAGATTCTCCAGCTTTAATATTGAATATTTCAGCATTAAAATTATACTTTTTTAAATTATTAAGAAGTTTCTTCCCAAATAATGTTGAGATTTCTTTATTAGAAACTATAAGAATTTTTCTATTATTATTAATACCAATTCGGGTTAGTTCTTCTCCAATGCTATTAATTAATCCTTGTTTTATAATAACTTCGTATGAATTATTACTAAGAGGAACTAGTATTTTGTTCTTATCCACAATAAATGTTTTAGAAGAGTTTTTTATAAATTTTAAAATTGATTTTATTTATTCTAACCTTATCTTGACTTAAAAATTAGATTAAAATAATCAGTTGTTAAGAATTAAAAATCATAATAAGATCATCATATGAATCTAAAAAAAAATATTGAAAATATAAAAAAAAATTATTCAATAGGAATAATTGGAGGTGGTCAATTAGCTTTAATGCTTGCTGAAGCTGCAAACAATAGAGGAATAAAAGTATGTGTTCAAACTAAATCTTCTAATGATCCAGCTGGTTCAAAAGCAGATTATGTAATTGAAGCTGATCCCTTAAAGGTAAAAGGGAATAAGGACTTAATTAAAGAGTGCGAAAAAATTATTTTTGAAAATGAATGGATTAAAATTGAAAAATTGAATTTAATTAAGTCTAAAAATATTTTTGTACCAAGCCTTGAATCAATTCAACCTTTGGTCGATAGAATCTCTCAAAAAATATTAATAGAAAGATTGAACCTCCCATCACCAAGATGGAAACCAATAGAGGAGTTTAAAAGTCTTAATGATGAAGAAATTGAGTATTGGAATTTTCCTCTAATGATTAAATCTTATAAAGGAGGATATGACGGTAAAGGAAATACAAAAATCAATACTAAAGAAGATTTGAATTCTTTTTTTGTTGAGACCAATTCAGAAGAATGGATAATTGAAGAATGGGTTGATTATAAAAATGAGTTTGCTTTAGTTGGATCAAGAGATTTTGATGGAACAATAAGATTCTTTCCAGTTGTTGAGACATTTCAAAAAAATAATATTTGTGATTGGGTTTTGTCTCCAGCTGAAATTGATTATGATTTGGAGACTTTTGCGAAAAATATTTTCTCATCAATAGTAAATGAACTTGATTATGTAGGAGTGATGGGAATTGAATTCTTTTTTGGTGATAAAGGACTTTTAATTAATGAAATAGCCCCTAGAACGCATAATTCCGCACATTTTTCTATTGAAGCTTGTTCTTCAAGCCAGTTCGATCAATATGTTTGTATATCTTCAGGCATCAAGCCTCCAGAAATAAAAATGTATTCCCAAGGATCCTTAATGATAAATTTACTAGGTTTAAATAAAAAATTCCCTATTTCCATAAAAAAAAGATTAGAGTTGTTATCTCAAATCGGGGGTTCTAATCTCCATTGGTATGGTAAATCTAAAGAAAGTGTTGGACGAAAAATGGCTCATATAACGTTTTTGCTTAACGAAGATAATCAATCGGAAAGAGTTAAGAAATCAAAAGAAATCTTAAATAAGGTAAGGGAGATTTGGCCATCTCCAAATGACTAAAGAAATAAGTTAATATTTACTTACTGGATCTTTGGTCAAGTTCTTCTTTATGTGCTCTGATCTGACTCTTTTTCGACTTGAGGAGACTGTCGTGATGTGGACGTAAACCAATCCTGTAATTGGAAACGAAAGCCCACTTTGACTCCTCTTCTGGCTTTTCCAGGTCGATGCAACAGAGGGCTGGCGGGGATTCGGTGATGCCTATCAAATAGCATGCTAAAACTAGCTTTTGGTAGGTATTTAATTTTAGTGAATTTTGGGTGCAGGACCAATGTGCAGGACCATATTAAGGATTGCTAACAAAATTAAGTTATAGCTGGCTATACAGATCGCGAAAAATAAAAATTTTAAAGAAATTAAATTATAAATATATTTATTTAGAGGCTTTTCCCTTTATGAAAAAATATAAATATGCAGGACCATTATGTTTGTTATTAATAGAGCGATAGTAGCATTTATGCATAGAGCGTAGGGACTGCACTTATTTAAGCTATTTTTTTTTACAATTAAGACTCCTTACAGGAGCTTTTAGGCTCATTAGGGATTATTCTGAGTAGCTGCTGCGTGGATATGTGAGCAAAGAAATTTTTATTAATTTTTTTTAGAATTTTTTATCTATTATTATTTTATGGATAAATTTTCTGTTGGATTTTTTCAGGAGCTTTGGAATAATCAACCAGCTACAGTTCTTGGTACAGGTTTGGCAATATCGGTTTTTTTGGGAATTTATATATTTTTACTCAATACATATAAGTAGTTTTGTTTAAGATTAACTCGCAGGGGTGGAGCTTAATTTTTAGTATTGGAACTATAGTGATAACTTTTTTAATTTTGGATAAGGAAGTAAGAAGGAAAAAATATAAATCAATGTCTAGCCAAGAAAGACAAGAGCTTATCTTAAAGAAGATGAAAGCTAAAGGAATAGAAGTAGGAAGTGGTGTGCCAAATAAAAAATATGATAGTGAAGAGATTTATGAGTTAATCCATATTGCAAATTTCTTTCCTGAATTAAGAGAAAAAGGTAAATAAGAAATTCAATACTTGACGATTTACATTAAATGTAGTTATATTAATAGTACAAATGTATTACTTGCAAATGACTCTAGGAGGAGCCAATGTTTGGTCTAATTTTTCTTATGGCAGTCGTCTTGACACCCCAAATGGCTGGTTACTTAACCCGCAAAGTAGCTTTTTAATTTTATTTGAAAAGTGTAAGAAATCAAGAAGGAACAACATTAATGTCTATACTCATCTCTTTTATGCTAATCATCTAGGAGAACCTGCAGGACTTAAAAACAGAAGACTTCATGATCTCAACTCTGCGTTTGAAACATGGAATGAATTAATAGCTGGAGGATGGACTGAAGTAACAAACCAATTTCAAGAAACAGCATGACTAACTTAAATCCAATCAAAAAGAAACTAGCAAAAGAGGATAGAAAAGTTTCTGTTCAAGACCCGTCAAAACTATTAGCAGAATTTTTTAATGGTGTAGTAATTAAGCTTGATGAAGAATATGCATATGACCCATAAAGAACTAGTAGATCAAGTTTCCGCAAATTTATTTCAGCAAAGCGGAAAAATAGTAAGCCAAAGATCTTGGTTAGCAATGAGAAATTATTTAGAACAGCTAGATAGTGAGCAACTTAAGTTGATGCTAAAAGAAGCTGCTTAACAAAAGGTATTAATAAATATAATTTATGCTTAAATATCTTTCAGTTCTTATTACCTTATAAATGCCTTATTCAGAAACTAAAGTAATTATTGGTGGTCTTGCCCATATACCAGTCGTTATTTTTCTTTTTAATTTCATTAAAAATAAATTTGAAGCCAGGTCTCAATTAACTTCTATTAGTTAATGTATTTGCCTTATATATATTTTTAGTTATTTAGCTTTTTTTAAATAGAGATTCTTTTTATTAGCCTGATCTGATGTAAACAACATAACTAATATTGTTCCAATTAAAAATGAAAACATCGTTGTTACCTCTAAAACCGTAACCATCTCACTAGGCAGATAATTTGTAAACATAATAAAATCAATCTCTTTATTTAAAAAGTAGCAACTATTTAAGGTTTGACCATGGGTAATAACTTTATTTATTAGAGGTTTTAACATTGGGTTTATAAAAATAGAAAATAACCACGCTAGAACAACTATATTCATACTAATATTTTTTATATGAAAATTTCTGACAATTTAACTACTTCAGTCGTAGATCCAAAGATAAGAAGAAAATATCCAGAAGCAAGGATAATAGTTCTTGATGATAATTTTAATACGTTTGAACATGTTTCAAATTGTCTTGTAAGTATTATTCCTGGAATAAGTGAAAAAAATCATGGTTACTTGCGATCGAAGTTGATAGGGAAGGGTCGGCAGAAGTATGGAGAGGACCCTTTGAGCAGGCAGAACTATATCATGAGCAACTTGTCACCAAAGGATTAACTATTGCACCAATTGAAAAAACATAAAAAACTTAAATACAGGGACGAATTGATTTTTTCAGAGTATTAGCGATATAGGAAATCTTCTCACACTCATTTCTAATCACAAAACGCGCTGATTGAAAACATTAGGGTGTTTTTATTGCAATTTTGATATAAGAGTTGTAACTATCATATATAACAAATAAGTAACAATACTCATCCTCATTCACGAAAAAGAAAAATATCCTATAAATTATAAAAGTGTGTAGGAGAAGTTTTATTAACACAGTGGAAACAAGGAAACACTTGTTTTAGTAAAACTATTTAAAGATCCCTAGAATATGGGATCTTTTTTTTTTTTTTCTAGTTTTAAATTGCATAAAAGAAACTATTTAATTGAATAAATTTCATACAGCATTAAAGAGTGATATTGCAAGCAGAAAAGTTTTCATAAAAATCTAATATTTATTTTGGTGATACTCACTTAAGAAAGAAATTAGGCTCTAATACAATTATTAAACTCAAAGTTATCGATTGATAAGGGTTAAATGAAATTAATTTTTATTTATAATATCTACATTCCTTGAGGAGCATAAGAGTAAATAGGAGTAGTCAAACCACTTCCATCATCATCGTCATCATCATCATTAAAGGGTAAATCACTAAGCATTATTGCACTAGCTATGAATACAGTTATGACTGGCATAAACGGAAAAAGTATAGTATTGATCCAAGTGGTAATATCTGCTTCTAGCATTACACTATTCCGGGAATAATTTGTCCTTTAGATATATAAGCTTCTACTAAGGCCATAACTCCTAAAAGTGCGAATCTGCCATTTAAACTTTCTTCACTTATTTTTTGAGGATCGATGTTCCTATGTTGAATTTTGTTTTTCATTAAAAATGCCTGGGATAAGTTAACCTGATGTGACATATGTTCCAACTAAGTTCATGAAAGCCATCATTGAAGGTCTTCCAATTGCTCTATTAAGAATATCTTTATTTGGGTTCATAAATAATTGCTAATAATTAACAATTTAACACTAGTATTACAGAATGTAAATAGATGCAAGGAATAAATCTAAGATATTGATAATAAATTACACGTAAATGTTACATTAATGTGTAGTTATTAAAAAAACTATTTGGTATTTAATTTGATGCTTTAATCATTAATTTTTACTAACCATTGTTTTTTCAATTTAAAAGTTAAATAAGTAAGGCCACAAAGCATAAATAGACTTTCGGCTCCAAAAGAAATTCTTATGCCATACCTATGTGTTATTTTCTTCTATTTTTGAAATTTAAATATAAGTTTGTGTAGTTAGCAATAACTAATAATAGTAATAGAAATGTATTAATAGTCATATAAAAAGTGTTTAAATACTCCCTAATATAGATGGACTGTCAATCATATATTTTATTTTGGTCTAAAATTTCTCTTTTGTATATATCACTAAGCTCGCTATTGTATTGAAATTGCTGAATTTTTTTTAATATTTTATTAATAGCTTTTTCTTTTTCCTCTTTAGGTTTCATTATTTAATAAACGGTGAAAGTAGTAAGCTTTTTATTTTAAATTTCTGACTGAATTTTTAGATTTGTTATTTCTACTTCTTAAATTTGAATTCAAAATAAGAAATTAATAATACAAAAAGACAACCAATATCAATTCCAATCAAACCAGACTTAATAGTAGTTAAAATTTTATAGTCATATTACATTTGCGATAAGTGTTGAGGTATTAGCATTATTTATCGGTTGAAGTTTCTATATCTTCATAAAGAGTTCTTGTTGATCTACTAAATCCATTAGCTCTTAAATATGCCTGGGACTCTCTGAATTTTTCTGCTAGTCTTTGCGCGTATGGAGTACTTCTTGGAGGCTGGTTCATAATATTTATTTTGCAATTAAAACAATAATGCAACTTAATTGAATAACTGAAAAGTGATCAACCGTACAAAAATTAAAATTTAGGACTTTTTACTTAGTTAAAATAAATAGTTAAAAATTATGAGGAGATTGTGAAGACTGCATAATTAGTTAAAATCATCTCTGAATTTAATTGAACGTATCCAAGAATAGTATCTAGATTTTCTATTTCTTTGCTCTTTAAAAATTAATCTATCTGCAGTCTGCGAGGGTGATTCTCCCTTCTTAATATCGGTTGACATGGCAATACCAAATCCACTCGCCTCAATTTTAGGAGTTCCTCCTTCAAGATAAAAGAGAAAGGACCAACCTTTATTCCATCCAAGATAAAAGGGATTTTGAAGCATGGAGTTATTTATAATTAATACTTCAATAATAATTTCTAAATAAAATCTTTTATTGTATTTACTAATACATCTGGAAATAGTTTCAAAAAAAAATTAGCTTTTTGCTTCTTTTTTGATCACCTTTGAATAACTTTTTTATGTTGGAATTTTTATTAACCTAAAATCCTAAATTGTTTTTAGCCAGAACAAGAAAAGACTCCTGCAATAATATTTTTAAAAATCGGTGCTTGACCTAATGCATATAAGAAAAAGATTGATGATGCAAAGGTAAGGACTATTTTAGAAGCTTTGTTAACTTTTAGATTCGAGACTTTTGTAAGTGCTGAGTTCATTTTTTCATTATTTCTAATACTAATTTAGCCCCTTAAATAAAATATTCAGCATCAAAATTTACCAAAAATTAATTTTATTGTTGCGGTAATTCGGTGGCATTTTTTATTTGTTCAAATTCATTTTTAGAAACGACTCTTATTTTGTAATCTGGATATCTTCTTTTCCACCAGTTGTTTATTGATATTGCAATTCCATCCAAGTCTTCAGTACAGATATGTAACCATATAACTTTATCTTGATCTTGCTTAAAATATTCCCAATTCGTAGGTGATTTCATTTAATAAAGTAAATAATTAAACCTATAAAAGAACTTCCTACAAGTAGCAAGACCATTAATAAAGCTATTAACTTTGCTAGACCCATAAAGATAAATCTGAATCCCCTGTTGATCTTTGCATCCAATGAATTTTCCAAACATCACCAACTTTTTTAAAGATAGAAGTAACTGTTGGTAAATCATCATTAGGAGTCCCTTTATATCTGAATTTTGAACCAAGAGTGAAAATGCACATTGCCACGGTATCACTTAGAAATTCGAATCGGTGTATTTTTGTTATTTCTGCTTTTTCTTGTACTACATCTCCAGAGCTCATCATCTCTTCAAATCCTTTTGCAGTTATAGGATTACCACTTGGTCTGATAAATAAAAAATCGGGAGTTGCATTTTTCATGAAAAAATAACCCATCTGTTCTGGGGATGCGAGCTCATCTAACAATGAAATAATTCTTTCTTTATCAGTCATAAGAGATGTGAATTTTATCTATTTACTTTAGACAGGCTGTTAATAATCTATTTAGTTTTAATCAATGTAAATATTTATCGTAAAACAAACTAATTATTTAAGTATTAACTTGCTGTATCTTCTTGAGCCCATTCTTTATGTTTTTGTTCTAGATCTGTAACTGAATCCCTTTGATAAGTTAACTTTAAATGATTATGAGCTAGCTGATCTTTAGCTACAGTCATGTCGTTTGAAAAGAAATTCAATGGCTCTACTTTCATGCCTTTTTTATTTTCCATTATTTCTCCAATTTTTAAATACGAATGTATTTATAAAATGTTTTTATAAGAAACCCCAGAAATTTAATCTTTTATTTGGATTTGCTTTACAGATTTAGAAGAAATTACTTATTTAGAGGGGGTTAAGATTTGAGTTTGAAGCCAACTGGGTTTATCCATAATCCATTTCTCTCTGTCTTCATATTTAACTGTCCATAAAACAAATGAAGATATTTGCTTTAAAGATACTCCAACTATAAATCTTGTTCTTGGACTGATAGTAATAAATCCAACCATTAAAATTAATAAAATTAATCTAAAAATAGTTTTAAATATTTAAAAATATTATGGATTAAATTAGGAAATTTTTCATTTAATCCAAATACTAGCAACAGCAGTACTCATATCTATACCATTTTTTTTAATGACATAAAAATGTTTTTATTATTTAGCCGCCATTAAAAAAGAAAAAAAAGATTGACTACTGACTTTAGTAATCAACCTCTTAACTTAGTTATGTATTAGTAAACAACTGGCTGTTTAAACCAATCTAATGAACTTCTCTGGTGGACTATCGATCATTTCTAATCCCTCCGTTTGATTAATTAGAAATTAGTACGAATAAGTTTTTTTGTATATGCGTAGATATGCTGATTTATTTAAAACTTAGTATGAACAAACTTTTTATTTTTTCTTCAAAGTTTTTAGCAGATAACGCTTAATAATTATTTTAGGTATTCTTACGCTTGATTTTTATAAGTAGTACGTACTAGATAACACTCAAATCAAAGGAGGTTATCAAATGACCAACTTGGGATTAGAGCTACTCATATTGACAGTATTACTTATTTATTTTGGAGTTTTTATGACTCAAAATATTTATGAACAATATGAAAAAGCCTATTTACGCAAAACTATTTTTTGCAGCAAATCAAAAAGTGACCCCTATTGCATTGCTGAATAACTAGGGTTTAAAAACTTTTCTAAAAAAGGAGGTTAATCATGTCTTGCTGGAATCCATATAAACACATGCTACAAAATGCAGTCAATTCTTTTCTTAATATTTTTACTGCTCTTGAGTCAAACTCAAGTGCTTTAACTGATGAAAAAATGGAATGCATGCAATTTGGGATTTGTTCTTTTGTTCAAAAGACATCAGAAGAAATTCCTTATTTTCATTACTAATTAGGAGAAAAACATGAAGATTCAAACGCCTTTCACAGTTCTACCAAAGTACTTTAATGACTTCCACAACTACTTTAATAACGCTAACGAAGAATTAGTTTCATATACTTATATTCCTGGGTACCTAAGAAAAAATACTGAAAAGAATTCAGAAGCTTTAATCAAAAGTTATTGGGATAAGGAATGTTTAAATCATCCTACTAATAAGCATTGTTTGGTCTATTGTGATTAACTTTTTAATTATTAGTATACAGTTTAGGTAAATTACAAAAAGTTAATATGACCAATTATTTTTGTATAAATATTTTTGAATTCCCATTATTAGTATTAAATTAAAAATATTAATTTCTAGTTTTTGAGTAATTTAAAGTAATACTTAATTATTTTATAATTTAATTAAACAATATTTGCAAGATTCACTATTCAAATAAATCCAGGAATTATCCATCCAAAAAAACCATAATTAACAACCAAGGCTAATAAACCAACCATGGCTAATCTTCCATTAGTTATTTCGGCATTTTTCCAATAGCTTTTTTCTCTGTTGTTCATTTCAGGTGATTTTTGGGTTACAAATAAATTGGGCTCTAAAGGTTCTTGTAATCTCTTTATGGTGTAAAGCGTAAATTGCAATGTTATAGCTATAACGACAATTATAAAACCAGTAAGTGGGCTCATTAGATTAAACGAAACCAGGTATGATTTGACCAGTTGTTAAATAAGCTCCAACCGCCGCGATAAACCCAATCATTGCAAATCTCCCGTTAAGTTTTTCGGCAACAATTTTTTCTTTTTCAACAGATTTAATTTTTGACATTTTTAAAGTAATAATTATTAACTAATGTAACATAAAATTTACGTATTGTAATAATAAAAGCGAAAATGAAGTTATTTCTTGTTACTTAGGTACATTATTGTCACATATATGATTATAAATAGTCTATTAGGTTTATAAATATAAAAGTTTTTTTATATCAACTATATCTATTTATTAGTTATTTTTGTTTACCTCAGGTAGGTAAAACTTGTTTCCAAGAGTGTATCCAATTGACATTAATACTAAACCTATCAGTTGAGGTAGATGTGCATTTGCTAAAGAAATTTTATCC
>QCUQ01000012.1 GCA_003210655.1 Prochlorococcus sp. AG-679-M10
GTGGAAGCCCAAGGCTGGACGTTACCAGAGCATGAATCAAAAGAATGGAAACAATTTAACGATGAGCTTGGAGAGAAGATGAGAGGAGTTGGAATTGTGTTCGAAAAATATTGTAAATTCGCTCCAGATATTGGAGAAGGAGTTCATCTTTTAGACGATTAATAATTTAAACCATTGATGTATCCCTTAATCAATGGTTATTATTTTATACATTAAGAAAATTTTGATTGAATTAGATAAAGAAATTATTAAGGCTTTATAAAGCTTCTTTTAAAGATCTATAAGTTACGTGCATAAAAATCTTTAAAAAGCTTTTAATTTTTAATTGTCCACAAAAAAGTTATTTAAATTTTATATTTAAATAAAAAGGTAAGATGCAAAATGAATTAATCTTTTTATTCGACGGTGGTTGTCCATTATGTCTTAGAGAAACTAATTTCTTAAAAAACAAAGACAAGTTAAATAAAATTGACTTTGTTGATATCAATGATGTTAATTATAATCCTATTCTTTTTAAGGACATCTCATATGCAGAAGCAATGTCAAATCTTCATGGGATTTTAGAAAATGGACATATTATTAAAGGGCTAGACGTATTAGCATATTCATATGAATTAATAGGGTTAGGGTGGGTTTACTATCCTTTGAAAATTGATTTACTTGCTCCTGTTTTGAAGTTATTGTACAAATATTGGGCAAAATACAGACTTAAAATTACTGGCAGATCAAATATTGAAAAACTCTGTACTTCTAAATGTGAGCAATAAAAATGGAAATAATTGATATAGATAGATTAATAGAGATGTGTTGGGAAGATAGAACTCCTTTTGAAGCCATTAAGTATCAATTTGGTTTAAAAGAAGAAGATGCTATTAAAATAATGAGAAATAATCTTAAGCCAAAATCATTTAAAGTTTGGAGAAAAAGAGTTTCTGGAAGAAAAACAAAACATATGGAACTTAAAGATTCAACTAGATTTAAATCTACTCATAAAAGAAAATTATAAATTTTGAAAATCTTACCAAGCAAAATATGCCCTGTTTGCAACAGGCCATTTAATTGGCGCAAAAAATGGAAAGATTGTTGGAAGGAAGTTAAATACTGTTCTAATAGATGCAGAAATAGGAAGTCGTTAGTATGAATCAGATATCGATCATATTTCCAAATCAACTTTTTAGAGAAAGTCCACTCTTGAAATTAAGTTGTGAAATTTTGATGATAGAAGATTCATTATTTTTTGGTAATGATAAATTTCAAAGGTCAATAAATCACAAAAACAAATTAATTTTCCATAAAGCCTCAATGCTTGCCTATAAAAAATATCTGAAAAATTCAGGTCATAAAATTCTTTATAGTGAGAATAGAAATAATCTGTCCACCGTTGAGTATTTATCAAAATTTATTCAAGGAAAATATCAAAAGATAAATATTATAAATCCTCATGATTTTTTAATTATGAAGAGGATAAATAGATTTGTTGAAGCCAACAATCTAAAATTACAAGTTTTCAAATCCCCAATGTTTATTACTAATGAAGACTTACGAGAATCTTTTAAATCTAATCCCAAAAAACCCTTGATGGGTAGATTTTATGAGAATCAAAGAAGAAGTCAAAATATATTATTGAATCCTGATGGCTCACCTCATGGAGGTAAATGGAGTTTTGATGAATTAAATAGAAAAAAATTACCCAAGAAAGTAAATATTCCTGAAATCCCAAAATTACCAAAAAATCAGTTTGTAATTCAGGCTGAAAAAATAATTTCTAATTTACAGATAGAGTTTATAGGTGAAAGTAATTATTTTATATATCCAACTTCTTTCGAAGAGGCTGATAGTTGGCTACTTGATTTTTTTGAAAATAGATTTTCTTTATTTGGCGATTATGAAGATGCAATTAGTAAGGAAAAAGTTTTTTTATGGCATAGTTTACTTGCGCCTCTTTTAAATAGCGGTTTATTGACTGCAAAAGAAGTTATAAATAAGGCATTAACTTATGGTGAAAAAAATAAAGTTCCTATTAACTCTCTAGAAGGTTTTATTCGTCAAATAGTTGGATGGAGAGAATTTATTTGCTTAGTTTATGAAAAATATGGTACCCAAATGCGTACTACTAATTTTTGGAATTTTGATAATAAGCCTATGCCTGAGTGTTTTTATAAGGGAACCACAGGAATCGACCCAGTAGATATCGTCATAAATAATATTATTAAATACGGTTATTGCCATCATATTGAGAGGCTTATGATAATAGGTAACTTTATGCTTTTATGTCGTATACATCCTGATCATGTTTATAAATGGTTTATGGAAATGTTTATAGATTCTTACGATTGGGTAATGGTCCCTAATGTTTATGGAATGAGTCAGTTTAGCGATGGAGGGATCTTTTCAACAAAACCTTATATCTCTAGCTCAAATTATGTGAAAAAAATGTCTGATTATAAAAGTGGTCCTTGGTGTTCAATCTGGGATGGTTTGTTTTGGAAATTTATAAAAGATAATGAAACTTATTTTAGAAAACAATATAGACTTGCAATGTTAACGAGAAATTTAGATAAAATGAGTGACGAAAAGTTAAATAGTCATTTAAGAATAGCTGATGAATTTATTAATAATCTTTATTAAAGTAAATACTAAATTCATGGCTAATTTTAAAACTTAAGAGAATCTAATGATATTAATAAATACTAAAAACAAGTGTTAGATTGATAGGTATATAGATAATTATTTAATCTAAGATAAAGTTTTCTAGGTACGATTTTTACTCTTTTTCTTACTTTTTTAAAATTCAGATTGGATAATAATTTGTATTTAAAATTAAGTTCTCTAAAAGAATTAATTTCTTTCAAAGCTAGAAAGATTATTGATTTTAAAAAAACAATTGGTGACTCACTTTTAACCTCTTTAAATTTTTGTTGTAATTACAAATGAAAAAAAATAAAAAAGATAAATTATTTTCAAGAGAAAAAGTCCATTCTCTTAACATCTATATATTTTTGGGATTCAATTTAACCTTAGTTAGTGTTCTTGGTTTTATTTGGTTTAATACTTCAATTAATAGCTAAGAACAATTTTCATAATTAATAGTATATTTAGCATATATCACTAAATAAGATTTTCATACGTTGATTAAAGGGTACCTTCAAAGAAAAGCATCTTGGGAAATTCTATTAAAAGTAAGTTCTGGAATTTATTCAGATCATGCTCTAGAAAAGGTATTAAAAAATTATGAGTTCAATTCATTAGATATAGCATTCATAACGGAATTATCTTTTGGATGTATTAGATATAGAAAATTTCTTGACCTTTGGATAGATCATACATCAAAACTTTCTCATATAAAGCAACCACCAAAACTAAGATGGCTTTTACATATAGGTTTATATCAATTATTAAAAATGGATAAAATACCATTTTCTGCAGCTATTTCTTCAACTGTAGAAGTTGCAAAGAAAACTGATTTAAAAGGTTTGGCTGGAACTGTAAACGCAATATTACGAAATACCGTTAGAAATATAGAAAAAGAAAATGTCCCCAAAATATCCTCAGATGAAATAGAGAGATTGTCTTCTATTGAGTCATTACCAATATGGCTTGTAAGAGAAATTGTTAATTGGGTAGGAATAAAAGAAGCTAAAAATATCGCCAAGGCATTTAATAAAAAACCTTCAATTGATTTGCGAATTAATTCTCTGAAAACTGATTTAAATAAATTTTTGAATGAACTTGCTGAATGTAATATTAATGCTACTGCAATCAGTCAATTAAAAAATGGGGTCGCCTTAAACTCTAATCCAAGGTCTATTAAAAAACTTCCTGGGTACAGCGATGGGCTGTGGGTAGTCCAGGATAGATCTTCTCAATGGGTCGCTCCTCTTTTAGATCCAATGAAAGGGGAAAAGATTCTAGATGCTTGTTCTGCTCCAGGAAGTAAAACAACGCATTTAGCTCAGTTAACTAATGACGATGCTGAAATCCTAGCTGTTGATAGATCAGAAAAAAGATTGAAAATACTTCAATCAAATTTGGAAAGATTAAATATAAAAAGTGTTAAAACTTTGAAAGCTGATGCTACTAGTTTAGTTGATATTAAGCCAAATCTTATCTCTTATTTTGATAAAATCTTAATTGATGCACCATGTTCAGGTATTGGAACCTTAGCAAGAAATCCTGATTCAAGATGGTCTTTAAGTAAGGATAAAATAAATCAATTAATTCTTTTACAGGAAAGATTATTAGAAAGCGTTTTACCTCTTTTAAAAAGAAATGGAACTTTAGTGTATTCAACTTGTACAATATGTCCTGAAGAAAATAATTTTCTAATTAAAAGATTTTTGACAAAAAATAAGAAAATTAAATTAGATAGTGAAAAACAAATCTTACCGAAATTTGATGAACCAGGAGATGGATTTTATGCAGCAAAAATTTCTTTTAAATAAAAATAAAGTATTTTATTTTTAAATCTTTAAATCATATATTTTACTTATGTATTTTTTCCAAAAATAAGCGGCATTACCGCTAGATAACTTAGATTCTTTATTCTTGTCAAAACCTATCCAAACTCCTGTAGTAAGATTCTTGATTGAACCAATAAACCAAAGATCCTTGTTCCCGTCTGAAGTTCCTGTCTTGCCATATACTCTTTCTCCTTTAATTGAGGCTGCTATTGAAGTACCTCCCGAAACTGATTTCTCAAGTAGATTATTTAGGCTTTTGTTTACTTTCGAATCTAAAATCTTCTCATGAATAAATTTATTTTCCCAAATTAATTCATAATTATTTGATTCTATTTTTTCAAGAATGCTTGGCTTATATAGATTTCCATTGCTATTCAAAGCTGCATAGGCATTTGTAATATTTAGGAGGCTATCTCCATAAGATCCGATAGCTAATGGTAGAAACTCTTCAAGCTTTTGGTGATACCCTAGGCCAAATAAATTAGCTAGATTTATGATCTTTTTTAGACCTATATCACTAGAGATTTTTAGAGGAACTATATTTGAGGAAGTTTTAAAAGAATCTATTAATGATATCTTACCTCGATAAATTTCAGAAAAATTTTTGGGACAATAATCTTTCCAGCACTTAGGTAAATCTTCAAATTTATCGCTTAATTTTATACCTTCTTTTAATGCTGCTGTATAGGGAATAATTTTAAAAGTTGAACCTAAAGGCCTTATGGCTGAAGTAACTCTATTAAACCCGTTTACTGTTGGATGCTTACTCGTTATCATTGTTCTAATTAAACCGCTATTGGATTCAATTGACACCAATGCCGTTTCAATATTATTTGGCCCTATAGATTTAGAAATTTTTTGTCCTATTTCCTGCCAATCTTTGTTGATGCTGGATTTAATCCTTAAAAAATTATACTTTTTATGATTTTTGATTTTGCTATTTGTTTCATTGAGGATGAAATTTACTAATAAATTATCTTTAGAATCTTTATTATTTATTGAATAATTTAAGTTAACTTTTTCCTTAAGAGCTTCATTTCTTTGATTTAAAGATATGTAGCCATCAATATACATATCTTGTAAAATTTTATTTCTTTTTTTAATGGCTAAATCGATATTTTTATAAGGCGAATAAATTGAGGGAGCAGGTGCTAATCCAGCTACTAAGGCAACCTCAGATAATGATAATTCCGTTATAAGTTTTCCAAAATAAACTTGGGAGGCTTCATTAATGCCATAAGCTCCTGATCCTAAGTAAATATTATTTAAATATAATTTTAAAATTTGATTTTTACTGAATTTCAAATCTAATATTAAGGAAATTATAATTTCTTTAATTTTTCTTTGAAAACTTAAATCATTATTTAAGAAAATTAATCTTGCTACTTGCTGAGTAATAGTGCTTCCACCCTCTTTAATGTATCCGCTCTGAATATTACTAATAAAGGCTCTTAATAAACCTATTAAGTCAATTCCATTATGGTTAAAAAATCTTTTATCCTCACCAGATATAAAAGAATACTTTAGAAAAAATGGTATCGTATGTGTATCATCAAGAATATCAAATTTTCGACTTAATTTTCTTATCGTTTTATTATCAGAAGAAAATATTTCATAAGAATAGGGTATTAATTTTGAAGTATTAATTTTAAGTGGGTCAAAATTTAAAGTAATTCTAATTAAATTAAGTATAGGGAAAAATATGACAAAGAAAATAAATATTGAGGAGCTAAAAATAAAATATTTATATTTTATTCCATTCACTTTAAGCTACTAAAAAACTATGTCCTATTGCTAAAGCGGTTACTAACATTCCAGTTATAAGGAATGGCTGCGCACTTGCCTGGTATTTGACATCAAATTTTAACGGGTCCCTTAGTAACCACATATCTTGAAATGTAATTTGAGGAATTACCAGTAAAACTAAAATTACTGATGCTAAATGTTGTCCAATAACAATTAATACGATAACCATTGCTAATTGAAAAATATCAATGAGACCAGCACTTATTCGACTAGCCTTTTTAATTCCAAATATTACAGGTAATGAATTCAATCCTAGTTTTGAATCCCCTTCAACACTTTTGAAATCATTTATAACTGCTATTCCGAGCCCAGAAAGACTATAAGCAAGAGTTAGTAATGCAGTAACAATAGTTAATTTCCCAAATAAGGCTTGTCCCGCCCACCATGGGAGAGCTATATATGAGGCTCCTAAAGCATAATTTCCTAGCCATCCATTTTGCTTCAATTTTAAAGGAGGAGCAGAATAGATATAACTTACCAAAGACCCACCTAAAGCCAGAAGAAAGACAGAAGGAAAACTATGTTTTGCATATAAATCTAATAAAAAAGAGACTACTAAACCAGCAATAAGTAATACCCAAATTTGTATTTTTACTTCCTTAATCGAAATCTTTCCAGAAGGGATTGGTCTATTAGGTTCATTAATAGCGTCAATTTCTCTATCAAAAAAATCATTAATAGTTTGGGTATAACCTGCTAGGAGTGGTCCGCTCATGAGCATGCATGCTAGCGAGGCTAAAACATTACTTATTGTCCACTGAAAGTTTCCACTTGCGGCAGCTCCACAGATTACCCCCCATATCAAGGGAATCCATGTGATTGGCTTCATTAATTGTATACGTAGTTTCCAAATACTCGAAGTCTCTGAAGCCCCTTTAATTCCTAATAATTGTTTTGGATCATTCACTTTTAATATTTAACCTTTCTCAATTTCTTCAGGGAAAAACCAATTTTCCTCTCCATTTTGTAATTTAACAGTAATACCGATACCTCTACCATCGGTCATTTTATATCCTGTTGTTACCACTCTTGGGTTTGATGATATTTGATCAATTAGCTTTGCAGGTAATCTATCTTTAACTTTGTTAATGTTAATTTTAACTTTACTACCAATTTTAGGTAATAATTTAGTTTCAGCCATAAGAGGTAAAATGGAAGCTATTATGCAAGATTAACAGCCTTTGGACAATTTTTATTAAAATGGTAGCTCTTCGTTTAATTCCTTGTTTAGATGTAGCTAATGGAAGGGTAGTTAAAGGTGTTAATTTTGTAAACCTTAGAGACTCTGGTGACCCTGTCGAATTAGCTTGTAAATACTCAGAAGCAGGAGCGGATGAATTAGTATTTTTAGATATAAGAGCTAGTGTGGAAAATAGAAAAACATTAGTTGATCTTGTCTCTAGAACAGCGAAATCAGTTAAAATTCCATTTACTGTTGGTGGTGGAATAAATTCGATCAACTCAATTAATGATCTTTTAAGAGCAGGAGCAGATAAAGTAAGTTTAAATTCTTCTGCAGTAAAAAATCCAGACATAATTTCCAAAAGCTCTGCAAATTTCGGAACACAATGTATAGTTATTGCTATTGATGCAAGAAAAAAAATTAATAAATCTAATGAATGGGAAGTATATGTTAAGGGTGGACGAGAGAATACTGGTTTAGATGTAATAAGTTGGGCAAAAAAAGTTGAGGAATTAGGGGCTGGAGAAATTTTATTAACTTCAATGGATGGTGATGGGACACAAAATGGATACGACTTATTATTGACTCAAACAGTTGCAAATGCAGTTAATATCCCTGTGATTGCTTCTGGGGGTGCAGGCTCAGTAGAAGATATTTATGATGTTTTTACCAAAGGTAAAGCCTCTGCAGCACTTTTAGCATCTTTACTTCATGATAAAAAACTTACAATAGATGAAATTAAATCTTTTCTTATTGAAAAGAAACTACCAATGAGACCTAATTAAAAAAATAATTTATCATTAATTAAAAATATTTAAATATGCGATATAAAAGAACTAATGAGGTTAAAACTATTTTTAATAAAATTTCTTGTAGTTATGACTTTTTAAATAGTTTGCTTAGTCTGGGATTACACAAATATTGGAAAAAGACATTAGTTGATTTATTAAAACCAATTGATGGGGAAAATTGGGCTGATTTATGTTGTGGAACTGGGGATCTTTCATTTTTAATTTTTAAAAAAGTTAGGCCTAATGGAAGTGTTACAGGAATAGATAGTGCAAAAGAAATTTTAAATATTGCAATGGAAAAGTCGAAATTGATTGAAAATAAATTTATCTCTTGGGAGATGCAAGATATCTTAGAAATAGATGAAGATTTAAAAAATTATGATGGAATTTGTATGTCTTATGGTTTAAGAAATTTAGTCAATGTAGAGGAAGGACTAAAAAAAGTCTTTAATCTTTTAAGTGATACGGGTAGAGCTGGTTTTCTTGACTTTAATCATTCTAAATTTAATTCCATAGCTGATTTGTTTCAAAAAATATATTTAAGATTTGTTGTGGTCCCAATTTCAAAAATTTTTAAATTAAGTAAAGAATATTCTTATATTGAAAAAAGTATAAAAACTTTTCCAAAGGGAAACGAACTTATGCTAATTGCAAAAGGAGTAGGGTTTAAGAAAGTTGAATATAGGACTATTTTTTTCAATCAAATGGGAATATTAATATTAGAAAAATAAAATTCATCTTAACTATTTTTTCTCCAACAAAAAGTACATTTCCCCCATCTTGATATCTCACCTTCTGGTGCAGGACTATTGCATATTTTGCAAATAACCATATTATTATTCTTTATTCTGCTCGGATGATTTTCCCAGACTGTTTTTGCATTAATCTCTTTCTTATCTAAGCTTTTGATTTCATAATTTTGTATTATCTTTATCTCATTTAAATTTATTCCAAATCTGCTAATACTCTCCTTTAATCGATGTTTGTTATAAATTAGTGCCTGCCTCCATTGTGGATGATTTACGGCAATAATTAGAGTTTTCTGTTCAATTTTTAATGGCTTACATGCTTTAGATAATTCCAGACCAATTAACTTTTCCCAATTCTCATTTAGTTTGGATAGTTTATCTAAGTCTTTCCATGATTTTTTGAAATCATCAACACAATTTCTCATTGAAGAAGGATATCTTTTATTCAATATTGGTAAATATCTTTTATTCAATTAATGAAATTAAAGTTATAAGCCTTAAGATAATTTAATCTTGTCAAGATTGCCTGTTTTTTATATTAAGGATTTGTGAAACTTTTAGGATCAGTAGCTAAGACTGCATATTACTACAAAAAAATCAATGGATTTTGTCCTTATTGGAAACTTCAATACAAATTAAAATGTAAAAATACTGAATACGAACTAACAAATTGGCTCCAAGATTCTCCAATCAAAAGATATAAACCAAGAGCAATAGTAGCCAAAGAGCAATTTTCAGGAATAGGTCAGAATTCAAGATCATGGATTTCTCCTAAAGGAGGAATTTGGCTAAGTGCGGCTTATCCAATTTTTACCCCAAAATTCTCAAGTGAGATATTTAGTCTTTCATTTGCAATTAAGTTATGTGAAATGTTGAATACGGAATCTATAAAAGTCGATTTAAAATGGCCAAATGATATTTATTTTAATTCAAAAAAGTTAATTGGATTTTTACCCAGAGTGATAACAAGAGGGAAAGAAATTATTTATGTAAGGATAGGTATAGGCATGAATTTTTTAAATAAAACACCATTAGAGGGCATTGCTTTATCTGAAATACTTAATACTAGAAATATATGCGAATATTATTGGACTGCAAAAATACTTAAAACTATTCATGAGTCAGTCGAATGTAATGATAGAAAAGAATATATTATTAAAAAAGCAAATAGATATCTTTTAAAAAAACATTTACCTAGAGGTTATAACTCAAGAGATTGGGCAATAAAAGACGTAGACAATAATGGGAATTTAAGAATTTATAACGGAATCCAAGAAAAAATATTAACGAGGTTTTAGATTTATTTGATTTTTAATTCAATTATTTTTCCATCCTTAAACCTTGCTATTTTTTTTGCCCGACTTGCAACTTCATCTTCGTGAGTAACTAAAACTATAGTTATACCTGATTCATGAAGTTTATCAAAAAGGTCTAATACATCTTCGGTAGTCTTTGAATCTAAGGCCCCAGTGGGTTCATCGGCTAATAAAATTGCAGGATTATTGATGATTGCTCTTGCAATAGCTACACGTTGTTGTTGCCCTCCTGATAATTGATTAGGACGATTATTGATTCTCTCAGAAAGTCCAACTTTGTCTAATGCATTTTTTGCTCTTTTTTCTCTTTCTATAGGATCTACCCCTGCATAAATCATTGGTAAAAGAACATTTTCTAGTGCTGTGGCGTCTGAGAGAAGGTGGAATTGTTGGAAAACAAATCCTAATTTTTGGTTTCTTAACTCAGCTAATTCATCATCAGATAAATTTTCAACAGGAGTTCCATTTAATTTATAAACACCTTTAGATGGTCTGTCTAGACAGCCAATTATGTTCATAGCAGTACTTTTACCTGAACCACTTGCGCCCATAACAGCCAAATAGTCCCCTTTATAAATTTCTAAATTCACATTATCTAAGGCTTTTACGATGAGTTCATCTTTGCCATACATTTTTGATACTTTTTCTAAGGTCGCAACTTTTTTAGTCATTTATAAATATTCTTTTAAAGCACATTATTTGATATTGCTAATATTTTCTGTAAAAAGGGAGTTTCTGATACTGCTGAATTAGCTAATTTGAAAAGAGGGTTAGAAAGTATTCCTCCTAAAGCTGTAACAGCTATGCAAGTATATAATGCAATTCTAAGTGGTGGTAATCCAATAATATTCCATTTGATCTCAGGATAAGATTTAACTATTTCAGAAGCTTCTTGTGGTTCTTTTACTACCATCATTTTTATAACCGAAATGTAGTAATAAATTGAAATTACTGAAGTTATTAATCCGACTACTACTAAAAGGTATTGATGGTTAGCCCAACCTGCAAAAAACAAATATATTTTCCCGAAAAAACCTAACATAGGCGGAAGCCCGCCAAGAGAAAGAAGACATAGGCTCAGACCTAAAGTAATTAAAGGATCTTTTTGATAAAGGCCTGAATAATCTGTAATTCTATCTGATCCAGTTCGGAGTGAAAAAAGTATTACACATGAAAAAGCCCCTAGATTCATAAACAAATATGCAGCTAAATATAAAACAGCTGATGAAAGACCATCTTGTGTTCCAGATACTATTCCAATCATTACAAATCCCGCTTGACCAATTGAACTGTAAGCCAACATTCTTTTCATTGAGGTTTGGGCCAATGCCACAATATTTCCTAGTGCCATACTCAAGATTGCTAAAATTGTAAATAATAGTTTCCATTGTTCATCGAAAGAAGAAAAAGTAGTACTTAAAATTCTTATTGCAAAAGCAAATCCGGCAGTCTTAGATCCAACAGATAAAAAAGCTACTACAGGTGTTGGGGATCCCTCATAAACATCAGGTGTCCATTGATGAAAAGGAACTGCAGCAATCTTAAAAGCAACAGTTGATAAGACAAATACTAGTGATAAGGATGTAATAAATGATGGTTTATTTATTATCTCTACCCCAATGGTTGATAAGTTTGTGGAACCACTAAGACCATAAAGGAATGAGGATCCATATAAATAAACAGCAGCAGCAGCTGATCCAACTAGGAGATATTTTAAAGCGGCCTCTGAACTCCTAGGGTCTCTCTTGAGATAACCAGAAAGACAATAACTAGCTACTGATAAAGTCTCTAAAGATATAAATACACTAACAAGGTCCGTAGATCCACACAAAAGCATAGCTCCTAAAGTTGCTGATAAGACTATTGCAGCGAATTCCCCAATTGGACTTCCACTTTGCTCTGTGTAACGCCAACTAATAAGTAGGGAAATTAGAGTTGATAGTGCAATAATTGATCTAAATGCAATAGCTAAATTATCGGAATTAAAAGAGCCAAGGAATGCACTATTTACAGGGTTACTCCACTGTAAAGCGAGACTTATAAGAGAACTGCCTAATGAAATGTAACAAATAACTGGTGCCCACCTTGAGGCAGTTTTTTCGCCAGCAAGATCCACAAGAAGAGTTCCAACAATACCAAGCAAAATGAAAGCTTCTGGAATAATTGCTTGAGCATTTAAATTAATTGTAAAGATTTCGTTCTGCACTTAATTAAATTGAATGTTTGATTGTAAGGATGTAAGAGTTAAACTTACTTGATTATAATTTGTGGGTATAAGTTTTGAAATCTTCGAGCAACATTGCTTAAAATGGTTTCAATACATCATAATATGCCCTAATTGATTAAAAAAACACTAATTTTATCGAAATAGACCTTGGATCACACACTTGTTATTGTTGAAAGTCCCACAAAGGCAAGAACTATAAGAAAGTTTTTGCCTTCTAATTATGAAGTTTTAGCTTCCATGGGACATGTAAGAGATCTTCCAAAAGGAGCAGCTGAAATTCCTGCATCAGTTAAAAAAGAAAAATGGTCAAGGATAGGTGTAAACACTACAGAAGATTTTGAACCACTTTATATTGTCCCAAAGGAAAAGAAGAAGGTTGTTAAAGATTTAAAAAATGCTTTAAAAGATGCTACTCAATTGTTACTAGCAACTGATGAAGATAGGGAAGGAGAGAGTATAAGTTGGCACTTAATGCAAATTCTTAAACCAAAAATCCCAACTAGGCGAATGGTTTTTCATGAAATCACTAAAAAGGCAATTAATAAGGCACTTGATGAGACAAGAGAAATTGATATGGAATTAGTCCAAGCTCAAGAAACGAGAAGAATTCTTGATAGGCTTTTTGGATATGAACTTTCTCCATTACTATGGAAAAAAGTAGCTCCCAGACTATCTGCAGGTCGTGTTCAGTCTGTTTCTGTAAGATTGCTTGTTAATAAGGAAAGAGAAAGGAGAGCGTTTAAAAAAGCCTCTTACTGGGGATTAAAAGCCTCTTTGCTTAAAGATAATATTTCTTTTGAATCTAAGTTAATTAGTCTAGATGACCAAAAAATCTCCAATGGTTCTGATTTTGATGAAAAGACAGGTAATTTAAAAAAAGGTAATAAATCTTTAATTTTGACCGAAGACAGGGCAAAGAGTCTTCTCAAAAATTTTTCCAAGGAAAAGTGGAAAGTCTTAAAAGTAGAAAAAAAACCTACAATTAGGAAGCCTGTTCCACCCTTTACTACTAGTACTTTGCAGCAGGAAGCTAATCGAAAACTTCGACTTTCTGCAAGAGAAACAATGAGATGTGCTCAAGGCTTATATGAGAAAGGTTTCATTACATATATGAGAACTGATTCAGTACATCTTTCTGAACAAGCGATTAGAGCGGCGAGAGAATGCGTAAATTCAAAATATGGGAAAGAATATTTATCAAGCTCAGCTCGTCAATTTAATTCAAATGCTAGGAATGCTCAAGAAGCACATGAAGCTATCAGGCCGGCTGGAGAAGTATTTAAAACTCCAAATGATACAGACCTGTCAGGAAGAGATCTTTCTTTATATGAACTAATTTGGAAAAGAACTGTTGCCAGTCAAATGGCTGAAGCAAAATTAACAATGATTAATGCTGAAATAGAAGTTGGGGAAGGATTATTTAAGTCAAGCGGAAAAAGTATAGATTTCGCAGGTTTTTTTAGAGCTTATGTAGAAGGTAGTGATGATCCAAGCGCCTCATTAGAACAGCAAGAAGTCATTCTTCCTAATTTAACTCAAGGGTCTGTTCTAGAAGTTGATAGCAAAGAGGCTACTTATCATGAAACCAAATCTCCAGCTAGATATACTGAGGCTGCATTAGTCAAAGTTTTAGAAAAAGAGGGAATAGGAAGACCTTCTACTTATGCAAGTATTATTGGAACAATTGTAGATAGGGGTTATGCAAATATTTCTTCAAACTCCTTGTCGCCTACATTCACAGCTTTTGCTGTTACGGCATTATTAGAGGAACACTTCCCTGATCTTGTAGATACTACATTTACGGCAAAAATGGAATCGTCATTGGACGAAATTTCTTCAGGTAATCTTGAGTGGCTTCCATATTTAGAAACTTTTTATAAAGGTAAAAATGGTCTTGAGGTGAAAGTTCAGAAAACTGAGGGTGATATTGATGGGAAAGCATATAGACAAGTTGATTTTGAGGACTTACCTTGCGTAGTCAGAATTGGTTCTAATGGGCCATGGCTTGAAGGGGTAAAAATTGATGAATCAGGAAATGAAATACAGGCAAAAGGTAATCTCCCTATGGATATTACTCCTGGAGATTTAGATAAAAAGAAAGTTGATCAAATTCTTAGTGGCCCCTCTGATCTTGGAACTGATCCAAAAACAGGTGAGCAAGTATTTTTAAGATTCGGCCCTTATGGACCTTACGTTCAGTTGGGAAATACTGAAGAAGATAAAGCGAAGCCAAGAAGGGCCTCTTTACCAAAAGAGTTAAAAACTGATGACTTAACTTTATTGGAAGCTCTAGAACTATTAAGCTTACCAAAATTGTTAGGAGAACATCCCGAAGGTGGAATTGTTGAGGCAGATAGGGGAAGATTTGGTCCATATATTAAATGGATAAAAAATGAAGATGATTCTGAAAATAGATCTTTAAAAAAAGAAGATGATGTTTTTAAGGTTGATCTTAAGCGCGCATTAGAAATCCTCTCTATGCCAAAATTAGGTAGAGGAGGACAAGAAGTAATAAAGGATTTTGGAAAACCTAAAGAATTAAACGATAAAATTCAGATTTTAAATGGAAGATATGGACTATATATAAAATGCGGGAAAACAAACGTTTCTTTGCCTAAAGATACTGATTTAGAAAAATTTACACTTGATAATGCTTTGGTTTTATTAGAAGAGAAAATGAAAGATAAAAAGAGCTCTGGTTTCAAAAAAAATAAAGTAGCTAGTAAAAAGACCACTAAGAATAAAAAAAGTAAAAAATAAATATGGTTTTTATAAAAAATAATTTTTTTGTTTTGATTATTTTAATTTTATTGCAATCCTGTTCTGGAGGAAGAATTGGAAATTTTCTTGATTCTAGTTTTAAAG
>QCUQ01000013.1 GCA_003210655.1 Prochlorococcus sp. AG-679-M10
AGTAAAAATTTAATTTGATATTTTATATTCTTGTCAATTAAAATAAAACGGAGAGAGAGGGATTCGAACCCTCGATAAAGTTGCCCCTATACAGCATTTCCAGTGCTGCGCCTTCAACCACTCGGCCACCTCTCCTTAAGATTTATATTTTACCCTTTTAATATCCCATTATTGAGGAAAGTTACTTGAAAAAGACTTTTAAAGTCACTATTAGGAATAAAGAAACTGGTAAAATATATCAGGAAAATATTAGTGATAAAGAATATATACTAAAAGAATTTGAAAAAAAAGGTTTTAGACTTCCATTTTCCTGTAGGAATGGATGCTGCACAAGTTGTGCGGTAAAAATTGTTTCGGGTAAGCTTGAACAACCAGAAGCAATGGGAGTATCTCAAGATTTAAAAGATAAGGGTTATGCTCTTCTTTGTGTTGCGAAAGTAATAGAAGATATTGAAGTCGAGACTACCTATTATGATGAGGTTTATGATTTACAATTTGGCCAATATTTCGGTAAGGGAAAAACGAGGAAAGCTCCTCCCTGGGAATTTGAGGAAGATTAATTATTATGTTTGAAATTCAAGAATTTAAAGAAATCAATTCAGAAATTGATTTAATTTTTCTCACTAACATAGCTAAAGAGAGTGCTCTTATAGGTAATGAAATTCTAATTAAAAATTATAATAAAATTCAAACAATCACTTCAAAGGGGAGAAAAGGTGATTTAGTTACCAACGTAGATTTAGAAGTAGAAGAGAAAATTAAGGAGTACTTAACAAGTAAAACTCCCGAAATTTCTATTCATGCGGAAGAATCAGGAAAATTAATAAAGACTTCGGAATTAACTTGGTGCATTGATCCATTAGATGGAACAACTAACTATTCTCACGGTTATCCATTCTTTGGAACTTCAATAGGTCTCTTATATAAAAATAATCCTATCTTAGGTGCTATATCAGTACCATATTTAAACGAACTTTATTCTGCATGCATAGGGAAAGGTTCATATTGCAATGATAAAAAACTGATGGTATCAGATGCTAATTCTCTTATCGATAGTCTCCTAGTAACAGGTTTTTCATATGATAGGTTTGATACTGAAGATAATAATTATGCAGAATTTTGTTACTTAACACATAAAACTAGAGGAGTAAGGAGAGGAGGTGCAGCGGCTGTTGATTTAGCATTTGTTGCCTCAGGGAAAATAGATGGATATTGGGAAAGAGGTCTAGAAATATGGGATTTAGCTGCTGGTGCTATTATTGTTAAAGAAGCTGGTGGTTCCGTTTCTGATTACCCTAACGGTGAATTTAATCTTAGCTCTGGAAGAATATTGGCTTGCAGTCCTAGACTTGAAGAAGAGCTAAAAACGGAATTAAGCAAAGTAACTCCTTTTAATAAACAACTTTACACTTAAAAATGAAATTATCGTTTTAAAATGAGTGATATTAAAGAATTTAATTTAATAGATGTAAGGAATAATTCCTCAATTGTTAATGATTTAAATAATGTATATAGGTTGTGGGGTTATGAAGAAATTTCACCTTCATTTATTAATGATCTTGAGACAATTAAAGGTAGAGAAGTAATTGATGGGGACGAACTTATTGGAATAGTAAGTAATAGTTCATTATGTTTAAGACCAGAAATGACTACATCAATTGTTAAATTAACATCCACAAGATTATTAAATAAGAAGAGACCAATAAGACTTTTTAATAGTGGTATTGTATTTAATAAAAAACAAAGTTATAAAAATACTTTTAAATTTCAAGAAAATTTACAAAGCGGTATAGAACTAATCAGTTATGACACTCAATACCCTGAGATAGAGGTGATTAATATATTATTTGATGCAATTGATAATATTAATTTAATTGAAAGTTGTAATTTAACTCTTCTTGTTAGTACAACAAAAATAATGGATTTAATATTATTCAATTATAGAAATAATAATTATGAGGAGATTAAAAAATGCATGGTAAATTTAGATCAAGAATCATTAGATAGATTAGATATTGACAACAATGATAAAGCAATATTGAAGGAATTATTATTTACAAGAGGGGAACCTGCAATCATACTTAAAAAGCTTAAAAATGTTTATGGTAATAATAATGTGATTGAGGAACTTGATTGTTTATTTAATACTTTATCAAAAATTTCAAAAAAATATAATATAAAAATACAACTTGATCCTACTTATCAACCACATCTTAATTTATATGCAGGTATAGTTTTTCAACTTATTTGCGATAATAAAAATGTTAAAACCATAATTGCAAAAGGTGGTAGATATGACGAATTAGTGAGATATTTTAATCCTAATGAAAAAATAATTAATGGAATTGGATTCACAATCTCCATAGATAATTTAAGAGAATTGATAGTTGAAAAATCTCAAACTAAAAAGAAAGTGTTGCTGTTATTTAAAGATTCTTATTTATTAGATAAAGGTATAAATGAGCAAAAAGCATTGCAAAAAAAAGGGATAATTACAATACTATATTTGAATCCATGTAATGAAAATTCAAAAGCCAACATTCTTATGAAAGAACATAATTGTACTGAAATTCAATGGATTAAATAATTTTTCCCTTTGAGTTTTGTAAAAAAAAAGCAATTTGAATAAGCTACGACAATATAAATATTTAGTACGGACAATACTCCTAATTAAACTTGATTAACCTTAAAATAGGAAATAAAATCTAATAGTTAAAAAAAAAGAAATTAAAATGGAAAAAGGCGAAATTAGAATAAATACCGAAAATATTTTTCCAATAATAAAAAAAGCTGTATATTCTGATCACGAAATTTTTTTAAGAGAACTCGTTAGTAATGCTGTAGATGCAATTAGTAAAAGAAGAATGGCCTCAATGGCTGGAGATTGTGAAAATTGTGATGAACCTCAAGTAAAAATTACTATTGATAGGGAAAAAAATATCTTAAAGATTTCTGATAATGGTATTGGAATGAATGATGAAGAAATAAAAAAATATATAAACCAAGTTGCTTTTTCTAGTGCTGAAGAGTTTCTAACGAAATATAAAAAAGATAATGACGAATTTATAGGACATTTTGGATTGGGTTTTTATTCTAGTTTTATGGTCGCAGATAAAGTCAATATTTTAACTAAATCAGCCATAGGTGATAGTAAAACTTTTAATTGGTCATGTGATGGCTCACCTAACTTCACATTAGAAGAATCTGAAAGAGATTCAGTTGGAACAGATGTAATCCTTCATTTAATGGATGAAGAAAAAGAATTTATAGAACCAGAGAGAATTAAATCGCTTATTAAAAAATATTGTGACTTTATGCCTATAGATGTTCTATTAGAGGGTGAAACAATTAATAAGAAAAATCCTCCATGGAGAAAACAACCCAGTGAACTAAAGGATGAAGATTATATTGAACTATATAAATATTTATATCCTTTTCAAGGAGATCCTCTTTTATGGATTCATTTAAACACAGATTATCCATACGACATTCAAGGTATATTGTATTTTCCTAAATTATCTGGAAGAGCCGATTGGGAAAAAGGCGAAATTAAACTATTTTGCAACCAAGTATTTGTTAGTGACTCAATAAAGGAAATTGTACCTAAATATTTATTACCCTTAAGAGGTGTAATTGACTCTACAGATATACCATTAAATGTAAGTAGAAGTGCATTGCAAACTGATAGAAAAGTCAGATCTATTTCATCATTCATTTCAAAAAAGATTGCTAATAAGTTAAAAGACTTAATAAAAAATTCGCCTGAATTTTATACGGAAATATGGGATTCAATTTCTGCCTTTATTAAAATTGGTGCCATCGAGGACGAAAAGTTTGCTGATCTTGTAGAAAATAGTATTATTTTTGAAACAATCATAAATTCTGATAAAGACGTAAAAAAATATCTCGATGATAAATCTCTTATAAAATCTAAAGAAAAGTTTTACACAACATTATCAAATTATAAGGAGAGAAATAACATAGTCGATTCCAAAAAAATTATTTATTGTTCTGATGTAGTTGGGCAATCTAGTGCTTTAAAAATTTGTTTATCTGACAACAAAGAAGTAATCAAATCTGATCCTTTAATAGATGCACAATTTCTTCCATGGATAGAAAATAAAAATGAAAATTATCAATTTCAAAGAGTTGATTCTGAAATAAATGAGCTTGAAGATAAAGATTCAAAAGAAATAGTTGATAAAGATGGCAAATCAAACACAGATAATCTCAAGGATATTATTTCTAAAGCATTAAATAACGATAAAGTAACAGTAAAAGTTCAATCTCTTAAAAGTAAAGATGCTCCTCCAGCAATGATATTGTTACCTGAACAAATGAGAAGAATAAACGATATGGGGGCATATATGGAACAAAAAATGCCGGGATTACCTGAATATCACGTCCTATTAATTAATAAAGAACATCCACTTATTGAAGGATTAAATAAAATAACTGGTAATAAAATTATTCTTGATAAAAAAGACCCAGTTGAAAATCCATTAGCATCAAAAATTGCTAATCATGTTTATGACATGGCGAAATTAAGTGTAGGAGGATTAGATCAAGAACAAATTATAAATTTGCAAAATAATAATGCCGATTTAATTTCAGATTTACTTAAAACATCAAAATAAGTAGTGTGTTAGAGTTAATAAATATATTTTCCTAATAATATGTCTAGGGTTTGCGAGCTGACAGGTGCAAAAGCAAATAATGGAATGGCTGTTAGTCATTCGCATATACGTACTAAGAAATTACAACAAGTAAATCTTCAAAAAAGGAGACTTTGGTGGCAAGAAGGTAAAAAGTGGATAAACATAAAAATTAGTACTAAGGCATTAAAATCAATACAAAAGGTTGGTTTAGATAAGGTTGCCAAAACTAATGGAGTGGATCTTAATAAGTTCTGATTTTGATGAAGAGTTTATTTGGCCTTTTTGTAATATTAATATCGTTATTTTTTAATCTTAAATCTGCAATTGCTTTTGATTATGCTCCTGAGATAGGAGATTCAGCTCCTAGTTTCCATTTAGAGGGAATAAACAAAAGTATTAAATCAAAAAAAATATGGGATTCGAATGAATTGATAGGTAAATGGATAGTCTTATATTTTTATCCTAAGGATTTTACCGCTGGTTGTACTCTAGAAGCTAAAGGATTTTCTCAATTAAAAAACGACTTTTCTAAATATAATGCTGAAATAATAGGAATAAGTGCTGACAATCAAGATTCTCACGACAGTTTTTGCAGTGAAAAATCAATAAATTACACATTATTATCCGACCCCAATGGAACTATTAGTGCAAAATATGGTTCCTGGATTCCTCCTTATTCCGATAGGAATACTTTTTTGATTTCACCACAGGGAAAAATAACATACAGATGGATAAGTGTTTTACCAATCAATCATGCAAAAGAAGTACTTAATATATTAAAGAAAAATATATAAATATTTTGCACGAACTTTCATTTGGTACTTGGTTAATTCATATCAGTTCAGTAATAGAATGGATTTATGCAATTTTTATAATTAACAAAATAAGTAGCTATAAAAAACTAGAGCTTTATTACTGGTTAAGTCTCGCAATGATACCTAATTTAATTGGAGCTATGTGTGCAATTACTTGGCATATTTTTGATAATCAACCTGAATTATATGGCTTAGTTACCCTTCAAGGGATTTTCACTTTTCTAGGGAACTCAACATTAGCTATAGCTACTATTGCAATTTATAAAAGAACAGAATCCTATGAATGATTTTTTTTTAAGATTTCTAAATTTCTTATCAAGATTTGATAATACAGCCTTATTTGCAGCATCTATAATTCCATATTCGATTTTCTTATATTATTTATACAAGATAAAGTCATTAAATAAATTAATCAAAATTGGTTTTTCTTTAACTGTATTATTTGTATTTATAACCATAGTAATTTCGATATTTTCTCTTACTTACTATCACAGAACTCTTGTTGAAGTTGACTTACTTCATGGTTCAGCAGAATTTTTCTTAACCTTAAGCGATTTTGTTATTTTACTTGGCTTTATAAAGATGTTAAATCGTCTAGAAGTAAATAACTCTTAAGACCTTTTACAATTATGTGATTTATTGCTCGAAATAAAGGAGAATATAGAAAATAACCTTTTTTTATGCTTACTACATTATTTGCGGCAGCGGCTGCTCCCGCAACATTTGAATGGTCACCAAAATGTGCCATCGTAATGATTGCATGTAATGTTTTTGCTTATGCAATTGCAAGAGCCACAATAAGAAAACCTAATGAAGGTTTTGAAATTCCTAATTCACAATTCTTTGGTGGTTTAAGTCATGCGTCTGTCGTAGGTGCTAATTGCCTAGGACATATCTTCGGAATAGGGGCAATACTAGGATTAGCTTCTAGAGGTGTATTGTGAAATTATTCAACGGTAATTTTAGAATTTAATTTTGCTAAATTAAATTTGTTAATAATTTTTTCTGCCATCTGATCAGGTTTAAGTCCTAATTTTTCTTTACTCTGATCAGGTGATGCATGATCTACAAGTACATCAGGAATACCAATTCTTAAAACTGGTATATTTATTTCATTATCGTTTAGCATTTCAACAATAGCAGAGCCAAATCCTCCAACTAATGTCCCTTCTTCCATTGTTACTACCTTTTTAAGTTTTCTTACTAACGGTATTATTAAATCTTGATCAAGAGGTCTAACAAATCTAGCATTAACAATACAAGCACTAATACCTCTATTTTTTAGTAAGTTTGCAGTTTCAGTAGCGGCTTGAACCATTGAACCATAAGCAATAATTAAAACATCATCACCTTCTTCTAATATTTCTCCTTCGCCAATCTTCAAAGGCTCCCATCCCTCATCCATTACTGCTACACCTAAACCTGAACCTCTTGGAATGCGAAGTGCTGTAGGTCCCTTGTGATTAATAGATGTAATTAACATTCTTTGAAGTTCAGCTTCATCTTTTGGAGCCATTAAAACAAAATTAGGAATAGCTCTCATATAGCTAATATCATATTGACCCTGATGAGTTGGACCATCGGCACCAACTATTCCTGCTCTATCTAAAACAAAAGATACAGGGAGATTCTGAATACCTACATCATGAATTAGCTGATCAAAAGCGCGTTGCAAAAATGTACTGTAAATAGCAACTACAGGTTTAAGACCATCGCAAGACATTCCAGCTGCTAATGTAACTGCATGTTGTTCAGCTATTCCTACATCTATATATTGTTCTGGAATATTTTTTTGTAATAAATCTAGTCCAGTTCCAGTAGCCATTGCTGCTGTAATTCCTATAACCTTACTATCTTGTTCACAAATTTTTAAAAGCGTTTGACCGAAAATTTTACTATAGCTAACTGGTTTGGGCTTGGTTGAAGGAATTGATTTACCAGTCGTAAGATCGAATGATGATTGAGCATGGTAGCCTACTTGATCTGCTTCTGCATATGGATATCCTTTCCCTTTAGTTGTAACAACATGAACCATTACTGGTTTTTTAAGTCTATGAGCAGCATTAAAAGTATTTATAAGATTAGAAATATCATGTCCATCAATTGGGCCCATATAAGTAAAACCAAGTTCTTCAAAAACTGCTCCAACCTTAGGTACAGCTAAACGTCTAACACTTCCTTTTATATTTTTTAATTCTTCAGGTATATCTTTACCTATAAGAGGAATATTTTTAACACTTTCCTGAACACTATCTGACAAAAATTGTAATGGTGGACTTAGTCTAACTCTATTCAAATATGTTGAAAGAGCTCCAACAGGAGGAGATATAGACATATCATTATCATTCAGAACAACAACTAAGGGAGTATTTGGCAAATGTCCCGCATGATTTATTGCTTCTAAAGCCATTCCACCTGTTAATGCTCCATCACCTATAACTGCAACGCATTTATGATCTTCCCCTTTTCTATCCCTTGCAATTGCCATTCCTAAAGCAGCTGATATTGATGTACTTGCGTGACCTGCTCCAAAGTGATCAAAATGACTTTCACTACGTTTTAGATAACCAGCAATACCTTTTTGTTGACGTAAAGAGTCAAACTCATTGAAACGGCCAGTAATTAATTTATGAGGATAAGCCTGATGACCAACATCCCATACAACCTTATCAAAATCAAGATCTAATGTTTGATATAAAGCAAGTGTTAATTCAACTACTCCGAGTCCAGGACCAAGATGTCCTCCACTTGTTGAAACTACCTCCAAATGTCTCTCTCTAATCTGACAGGCAATTTCCTCTAATTGTGATACCGTTAAACCATGTAATTGATTTGGATGGCTTAACTCACTTAAAAGCATTATTTAAAAATATTTACCTATATAATCTAAAACGTTAAGGTGCAAATTGAGTAATTTTCTTGAAATAGATTATGTAATGTTTTATTAGATTAATATTTAATGCTAAAAATATAAATATGGAAGATTATTTTAAAAAAATACTTCAGGCTCAAGTCTATGAAGTAGCTAAAAAAACACCTTTAGAAAAAGCAAATAATTTAAGTAAAGCACTTAAAAATAATATTTATTTGAAAAGAGAAGATCTACAAGAAGTATTTTCTTTCAAAATTAGAGGCGCCTTTAATAAAATGAGGCAATTACCACAATCACGACTTGCGAATGGAGTCATAACATCAAGTGCTGGTAATCATGCACAAGGAGTAGCATTAAGTGCATTGAAATTAAAATGTAGCGCAACAATATTAATGCCAATAACTACACCTTTAGTAAAAGTAAATGCTGTTAGAAATCTAAAAGCAAAGGTTATATTATTTGGTGATAATTATGATGAAACATATAAAGAGGCCATACGCCTTAGTGAAGAAAATAATTTATGTTTTATTCATCCATTCGATGATCCTGAGGTAATAGCAGGCCAAGGTACTATCGCCATTGAAATAGAAAAACAAGTAAAAGAACCACCAGATGCAATTTATGTTGCCGTGGGAGGAGGAGGATTGATAGCTGGTATTTCTATATACATAAAGAAAATCTGGCCGCAAGTAAAAATAATTGGTGTAGAACCTGAAGATGCTGATGCGATGACAAAATCCTTAAAAAATTTAAAATTAATAGAATTAGCCTCAGTTGGACAGTTTGCTGATGGTGTAGCAGTAAAAAAAGTTGGAGAAAAAACCTTTGAGATTGGGAAGAAATATATCGACAAAATGATAACTGTAAATACTGATGAAATATGTGCTGCAATTAAGGATGTTTTCGAAGATACCAGATCAATCTTAGAACCAGCTGGTGCTCTATCTATTGCAGGAATGAAAAAGGATATATGTGAATCAAATTACACCAATAAAAATATTATTGCTATTGCCTGTGGGGCAAATATGAATTTCGAAAGGCTAAGATTTGTAGCAGAAAGATCAGCACTTGGAGAGTACAAAGAAGCAATGTTTGCTGTTGAAATACCAGAAAAAGCAGGAAGCCTAATTAATTTTTGTAGTTTGTTAAATAATAGAAATTTAACTGAATTTAGTTATAGAATGTCCAATTCAATTATTGCTCAAATCTTTGTAGGAATCGAGGTTAATGGAGTAATTGATAAAGAAGAACTTTTACAAGAATTTAGAAAATCAAATTATCCTTTTATAGATATAAGCAATGATGAATTATCTAAAAATCATCTAAGACACATGGTAGGTGGCCGATTACCTCAAAAATTAATAGGATTAGAAAAATCAAAGAATGTAGAATTGCTATATAGATTTGAGTTTCCAGAAAGACCAGGAGCATTAATAAATTTTCTAAAAAATATGAAATCAAATTGGACAATAAGCATCTTTCACTATAGAAATCATGGATCTGATGTAGGAAAAATTGTTATCGGAGTATTAATAGATAGTGACGAAATTAATTACTGGAATAAATTTGTTGAATTCTTAGGATATAAATATTGGGATGAGACTAATAATAAAACATATAAATTATTCCTTGGTGCATCAGATTAAATATAAGGTAACTTGGGAAAGAGTTAGGTAGTAAAAAATTAATCAAGCTGATCTAATTACTAAAAAATTAACCGATATAAATTTGGTTACCAGAGTTGAGGCTGTTCTCTATCTTAAAGGCAGACCAATATCAAAAAAGAATCTTTCAGAAATTACTAATACGAATATTAAGTCTATTGAAAACGCATTAAAAGAATTAAAGGAAAAATACTCAAACACAAAATCTGCAATAGAATTAAATGAGCTTAATAACTGTTATTCACTAGAATTAAAATCAACACTTAATGAATTTGTAGAGGATTTATTACCATCAGAATTAAGAACATCAGAATTAAGGACACTTGCAACAATTGCAATTAAGAAAAAAATACTGCAATCAGATTTGATAGTTTTAAGAGGGTCAGGAGCCTATGACCATATAAAAGAATTAACAATAAAAAAATATATTATAAAACGTAAACAAAAAGATGGGAGATCTTATTGGCTATCCTTATCAGAAAAATTTTTTCAGACTTTTGCTGTAAGTAATGAATATTTATCGCAAATAGGCGGCAATAAAAAGTAAATGTTACAATAAAAAAAGCCATTAGAGAATAATGTTATCTGAGATTTTTGCTGTTTTAGGTCAAACTTTATCAATTTATTCATTTATTTTGATTATTAGGATATTACTTACATGGTTTCCTGGAATAGATTGGAGCAATGGAATATTATCAGCATTAACGTCAATAACAGATCCATATTTGAATATATTTAGAGGAATAATACCTCCCATTGGTGGATTTGATATTTCATCTTTGTTAGCTTTTCTACTCCTTAATGTTATCCAAAACCTAATTACTAATCTCCAATATGCCAGCTTAGGTTATGCGTAGAATTAACGATCATCTCCGGAACCAGAAATTTTACCCTTAGCTACTCTTAATTTCAATTTCTCTAAATTTTGTAACGCCACGTCCTCTAATTTAAAATCAAATTCGTTGCAAAGATTAGATAAATACCATAAGACATCGCCTAACTCTTTCTTTATTCCTTTTTTAGATTCTTCATCAAATATACCTTTTTTATCTCTAATAACCTTTTTAACTTTTTCTGCAACTTCGCCTGCTTCGCCAACTAATCCTAAAGTTGGATATATATTGTTTGAGCCTAAATTTGGATATTGGGCTGTTAGGCGAGCTTGCTTCTGATAAGTTTTAAAATTCATAGATTAAATAACTAACTTTTTGTATGTTAAATTTACTTATATTTAGCAATATTATTTATATATGTCGAATATTGATTTAAAAAGAAGAACAAAGATTGTTGCAACAATTGGTCCAGCTACCCAATCTGAAGAAATTATTACTGATCTTATAAGGGCTGGAGTTACAACATTTCGATTAAATTTTTCGCATGGCGATCATAAAGATCATGAAGAAAGAATTAAAACTATCAGAAAAGTTTCTGAAAAGCTAGATCTAGATATCGGTATACTTCAGGATCTTCAGGGTCCTAAAATAAGATTAGGAAGATTTAAAGATGGTCCTGTAAAAGTAAAAAAAGGAGATAAATTTTCTTTAACTTCCAATGAAGTTGAATGTACAAATAGTATTGCTAATGTTACTTATGACAAACTTGCCCAGGAAGTCACATCAGGAAAAAGAATATTGTTAGATGATGGAAAAATTGAAATGATTGTTGAGAAAGTCGACATAGAAAATAATTTATTAGAATGTAAAGTAACGGTCGGTGGAGTCCTTTCCAACAACAAAGGGGTAAATTTTCCAGATGTACAATTATCTGTTAAAGCATTAACTGATAAAGATATAGAAGATCTTGAATTTGGATTAACTGCTGGTGTTGATTGGATAGCTCTTAGTTTTGTAAGAAATCCATCAGATATTAATGAAATAAAAAATTTAATAAATAAGAATGGACATTCAATACCTGTTGTAGCCAAAATTGAAAAATTTGAAGCAATAGATCAAATAGATTCCATATTACCCTTATGTGATGGAGTTATGGTTGCGCGAGGAGACTTAGGAGTTGAGATGCCAGCAGAGGAAGTGCCTCTGTTACAAAAAGAGTTAATTAGGAAAGCAAATACTTTAGGGATTCCCATTATAACAGCCACACAAATGCTTGACTCCATGGCCTCAAATCCTAGGCCAACTCGAGCAGAAGTGAGTGATGTGGCAAATGCAATTCTTGATGGTACAGATGCAGTAATGCTTTCAAATGAAACAGCAGTGGGAGACTATCCAGTAGAGGCTGTTGAAACTATGGCGACAATTGCTAGAAGAATTGAACGAGATTATCCACTAAAAGCAATTGAGAGTCACCTTCCTAGTACTATTCCAAATGCAATAAGTGGTGCGGTCAGCAGTATTGCTAGACAACTTGATGCTGGAGCAATAATCCCTTTAACTAAATCTGGATCAACAGCACGTAATGTAAGTAAATTCAGACCTCCTACTCCTATTCTTGCTACTACTACAGAAAGAAGTGTTGCTAGAAGATTGCAATTAGTATGGGGAGTAACTCCTTTATTAGTCAAAAGTGACGATAGAACTGCAAAAACATTTAGTATTGCAATGCAAATAGCACAAGAAATAGGGATACTCAAGCAAGGTGACTTGGTAGTTCAGACTGCAGGGACGTTAACAGGAATAAGTGGTTCTACTGATCTGATAAAAGTTGGCCTAGTAAGAAAAGTTGTAACTCGAGGAATATCAATAGGGGAAATAGGTGTTACTGGAAAAGCAAGAAATATAAAGACTATTCTTGATTTATCCTTAATATCTCCAGGTGAAATTTTATTTGTACCAAAAAATATTTTAATGGATTTACCCTACTCTAAGGAAATTTCTGGAATAGTTACCGATGAGAAGGTAGATGAATGCTATAAAATATTCAAACAAAATAATATTAAAGTATCCACTATTTGTAATTTATCTAATATTAATAACCATGTAATTAACGGTGATTTAATAACATTACAACTTAATGAAGGAGTTATTTATATGGGGCAGATAGAAGACGATGAGGAAGCACTTGATAAATATAAATATGTCTAGGAATATATCTCTTAAAGAAGCCTTCAATATGGCTGGTAAGACTTTAGTTTCAAACAAATTAAGAAGTTCTCTAACTATGCTTGGAATTATTATAGGAAATGCATCAGTTATAACACTTGTTGGACTAGGTAGAGGAGCTCAAACTCTTGCCAAAAATCAATTAAGTAATTTAGGTGCAAATGTATTATTTATTGTTCCAGGAAATAATGATACAAGAAGAAGAGGTATATCATTTCCAAAAAATCTTGTTTTAGAAGATTCAATTGCAATTAATAATCAAGTCCCGAGTGTTAAAAAAGTTGCACCACAAATCTCTGCGAATGAAATTGTTCAATCAAATTCAAAAAGTTTAAATATTTCAATTGCTGGGGTTACACCTGAATTTCTTGAAGTAAGAAGTTTTGAGGTAGATGAAGGAAGATTTATCTCTAAAAGTGACGTCAATGCAGCTAGAAGTTTTGTTGTAATTGGACCCGACCTAAAAGAAGACTTTTTCAAGGGTAACTCCGTAATTGGAGAAAAAATAAGAATTAAAGACCATAACTATGAAATAATTGGAATGCTAAAACCAAAGGGAGCTGTTTTTGGTAGTAATCAAGATAAAAATGCATATATACCGCTTACTACAATGGTTAATAGAATAAGTGGGAAAGATCCCACCTATGGAGTTAGTTTAAGTTTTATAAGTGTAGAAGCTATCAATAAAAACAAAACTAGAGCTGCAAAGTTCCAAATTACAAATTTATTACGTCAAAGACATAACATTATTAGAGATGATGATTTTGCAGTTAGATCTCAAGAAGATGCTTTAAACATAGTGACGAATATTACAAGTGGCCTTACATTTTTATTGGCAGGCATAGGTGCTGTATCTCTTATTGTTGGAGGTATAGGAATAATGAATATAATGCTTGTATCTGTTAGTGAAAGGACGGAGGAAATTGGATTAAGGAAAGCAATAGGAGCAAAACAATCTGATATTCTCATACAATTTTTATTTGAGGCTTTAATTTTATCTACTATTGGAGGTTTAGTTGGAACAACAACCGGGTTGACAGGAGTATTACTCTTAGGAGTAATAACTCCTTTACCCGCTTCTGTGGGATTAACAACAACATTATCAACAATGATTATTTCAGGTTCAATAGGATTAATCTTTGGTGTGTTACCAGCTAAAAGAGCCTCACAATTAGATCCAATTGTTGCTCTAAGAAGTTTGTAAGTATTACTTGGTTTATGCTCAATTTTAATAAACTTATTGAGTTACTTATATGTCTCCAAATAATAATAATTTCTACATTCATTCCTGTTATTTTCTCTATACCATTTACCAATAAACTTATTGGAGCATTTGAGATACCTATCACATGGCAACTACCTTCTATAGTA
>QCUQ01000014.1 GCA_003210655.1 Prochlorococcus sp. AG-679-M10
TTGGAAATTAATGGTCATATTATTGGGTAAAAAAGATCGAATTATAAATTCTTTTAACATAACCTCTGTTTCAAATAAAATTATTTTTTTCTCCATTCTCTTAAGAGATCTATAGATTAAATTTCTTTTTTTACTTGAGGGAAGAAAATTATTAAATGAATTTATAAAGACTATATGGGATGCTTCATCTAAAAGATTTTCTTGAATTAAATGGAAACCCAAAGAGTGACATAAAACCATCTTAATTTGATCGTTCAAATTGTTTTTTATAAAATTTGATTGTTTGACATTTTTTGAAAAATATCCTCTTTCATTATCTTGCCAATGCCATCCATTTTCAAGAAATTCAACTTTATAATTATCCCAGAAACTTTGATCTAAACCCCAACCATGCTGAGTAATAACTTGGTTCATTTGAAAGCTTTTAAAACAGCAATAAAATTCTTGAGTATATCTAGATTTAATTCTCTTCTAATTGTTAGCCTTATTCTTGATTCGTTCACAGGAACAGTAGGTGGTCTAATAGCAATAGCTAAAAACCCGTTTTTTTCAAGATGTTTTTGTAGAAGTATTGCCTTTTCTTCTTGTCCAACAATTATAGATAAGATTTGAGATTCTCCTTTAACTGGGCAACTAAAATTTTCAACAATTTCTTTTTTCCATTTTTGAGAAGACATCAATAAATTAATACCCCATTCGTTATTGTTTTTGATTTTTTGAAGCGATTTAAGTGCACCTGCAGATAAAGCTGGTGAAAGAGCAGTTGTATATCTAAATGCCCCACTCGTTTGAATAAGGTGTTCGCCAATTTTTGAGTTACAAGCTATAAAAGCTCCGCCGCTGCCAAACGATTTACCAAAGGTTCCAGTAATCATAGTTATTCCATCAGATAACTCAAAACTTAAACCTTTACCTTCAGGTCCTAAAATCCCAATAGCATGAGCTTCGTCGACTAATAATTCAACATTATATCTTTTACAAATTCCAGCAATTTCTTTCAGAGGAGCAATTGAGCCTTCCATACTGTAAAGGGATTCAACAATTATAAGAATGGACTTATGTATTGAATTAAATTTAAGAATTTTATTTTCTAGGTCTTTTAAATCATTATGTGCGAATCTTACTAGTCTTGATCCGGCAGCTTTTACTCCAACTAACAAAGAATTATGAATAAATTTATCTGCTATCACAATACTTTTTCTGTTAGCTAAACCTTGTACGGCAGCAATATTAGCTTGGAACCCGCTAGGAAATAAAAGAACTTTTTCCTGATTTAGCCATTCTGCAAGTTGTGTCTCTAATAATATATGTATTGGTCTTGAGCCCGTTATAAATCTCGAACTAGCTGAACCAAGACCTTCAGATAAGCTTGTTTCATAAGAGGCTTTTATTACATCGTTATCTCTACTTAATCCGAAATAATCATTACTACATAAGTCAATAAGGTTATTTTTAACTTTCTCTGGATTTAAACTTTGAAGTTCATATGGCTTTTGACCTAAAGTGAAAGTTTTTAATTTACGAAGTCTGTTTTTTGGAATTTTTACTTTATTCATTTTTAAACAATTTCAACTAATTGATTTTTATAAAATGATCTAGATTTACAATTAAACTGTGCAAGGTGGTTATTGTTTATTAATATCTATATAGATCATATCTTAAGAAGTTAACTCCTCCCCTCTTCAATCACAATTATTGCTTAATTTAGAGGAATATTTTCCATTCTCTCTAGATCCGTTCCAAATAGAGGCAATAAAAGCTATTAACAGTGGAAATTCTGTTGTTTTAACTGCTCCAACTGGTTCAGGTAAAACATTAATCGGTGAATTTGCTATTTATAGAGCCTTATCCCATGAAAGTAGGGTGTTTTATACAACCCCTCTAAAAGCTCTATCAAATCAAAAGTTTAGAGATTTTATTAATCAATTTGGAGAGAAGAAAGTAGGTCTCTTAACGGGAGATATTAGTATAAATAGAGATGCTCCAATCTTAGTAATGACTACTGAGATTTTTAGGAATATGCTCTATGGAGAATTTGAAGAATTTGATGATCCATTGGTAAATTTGGAATCTGTAATTCTTGATGAATGTCATTATATGAATGATCCGCAAAGGGGCACAGTTTGGGAAGAAACAATAATTCATTGTCCAAGTAGAGCTCAAATAATAGCTTTATCAGCAACTATCTCTAATGCAGATCAACTTCAAAATTGGATAGAAAAAGTTCATGGTCCTACAGTACTTGTGAACAGTAATAAAAGACCAGTTCCATTAGATTTTATTTTCTGTAGTGCAAAGGGACTTCATCCCCTTTTGAATAATAAGGGTAATGGGATTCATCCAAATTGTAAGATTTGGAGAGCACCAAAAGGGCAGAAAAAGAAAGGTAAAGTAGGCAGAATAATGCAACCAAAGGCACCTCCTATTGCCTTTGTAGTCTCTAAACTTGCAGAGAGAAATATGTTGCCAGCTATTTATTTTATTTTTAGTAGAAGAGGCTGTGATAAGGCTATTGAATATATAAAAGATTTATCTTTAGTAAGTTATTCAGAAGCAAATTTGATATCTCAAAGATTAAATGTTTATCTGAAAAATAATGAAGAGGGCGTAAAAGATAAATTACATTGTGAAGCTCTTAAACGAGGTATAGCTTCACACCATGCTGGTTTGCTACCAGCCTGGAAAGAGTTAGTAGAGGAACTATTTCAGCAAGGATTGATAAAAGTTGTTTTTGCAACTGAAACTTTAGCTGCGGGTATTAATATGCCTGCAAGAACAACAGTAATTTCAACATTATCAAAAAGGACTGATGAAGGACATAGATTATTATTTAGTAGTGAATTCTTGCAGATGTCAGGAAGAGCTGGAAGAAGAGGAAAGGATTTGCAGGGATATGTTGTAACTTTACAAACTAGATTTGAGGGAGCAAAAGAAGCTAGTACCTTGGCGATTAGTGAACCAAATCCACTAGTTAGTCAGTTTACGCCAAGCTACGGAATGGTTCTTAACCTTTTGCAAAATTATAGTTTAGATAAATCTCAAGAATTAATAAAAAGAAGTTTTGGGAGCTTTTTATATTTAGGAGAATCTTCAGAAGAGACCGCTAATCTTGATAATTTAGAAAGAGATTTAAAAGAACTAAAAAAGATAACTTCTAATATTTCATGGCAAGATTTCGATTCATACGAAAAGTTGAAAAGTCGTTTGAAAGAAGAAAGAAGATTGTTAAGGATATTAGAAAAACAAGCAGCTGAAAAATTATCAGAAGAAATCACTAGTGCACTTACCTTTATTAAAGATGGAAGTTTAATTTCCATAAAAGCACCTCAAATAAATAGGAAAGTTGTTCCAGCTTTAATTTGTAAAAAAATATATGAATCAAAAAAAATTAAAAGTTTGCTCTGTTTAACAATTGATAATTTATTTATCCTTATAAAACCTACTTACATAGTCAATATTTTTCCTGATATAGAGGAGATTGAAATCTTAAAGCTTAAGGAACCCAAGATGAATTTCTCAGGAGAAGTTGTCAGGGGTGATAATGGATCACAAACTTTTGTAGATAAAATTTTTGAAATTTCTAAAAATTATGATTTAAGAACTCCTCAATATGACCTTACAACTGAAGTTTTGGCACAACAGAAACTTATTACTAATTTGGATGAAACAATTATTAATCAGCCGGCGCATAAATTTGGTGACTCAAAAAAATTAAAAAGATATAGAAAAAGAATTATCGAGATTGAGCAAGAAATAGTGATGAAAAATAATCTTATGGAAGAGAAAGAAAATCACAACTGGAAAAAATTTACTGATTTAATAAAAATTTTGAATCATTTTGGCTGTTTAAATGATTTAGAGCTTACCGAAGTAGGTCAATCAGTTGGCGCAATAAGAAGTGAAAATGAATTATGGGTTGGACTTGTTTTACTTAGTGGCTATTTGGATGATTTGGCCCCACCTGATTTAGCCGCAATCATTCAAGCAATTTGTGTGGATGTAAGAAGACCAAATCTTTGGTGTAATTTTAAGCCTTCCATAAAAGTTATAGATGTTTTTAATGAGTTAGAGAGCTTAAGAAAATTAGTAGCCTCAAAACAAAATAAGTTTAATATTAACACTCCAATTTTCTTAGAAACGGAGTTGACTGGGATAATTTCAGAGTGGGCGAGAGGTAAAAAATGGAAAGAACTAATTTTTAATACTTCTTTAGATGAGGGGGATGTTGTTAGGATCTTAAGAAGGTCTATGGATGTGTTATCACAAATTCAATATTGTGTGGGAGTAAGTAATAAACTAAAAAATAAAGCGAAGTTAGCCGTAAAAGCTATTAATAGATTTCCTGTTTCTGAATCTAATGATTTGTTAAATGTCTCTGATAACATTAATCCAGCAACAAAAAGAATTGATAATAATTCTTAAAAGTAGTAATTTTAGATCATTTTATTAGTATTCATAGCATCCTCAAAATCATTAGCAGTTAAGTAGCCTAATTTTATTGCTGCTTCTTTTAAGTTAATTGATTCATTAAAGGCAAGATTCGCAATTTCTGCTGCTTTTTCGTAACCTATTTTGGGAACCAAGGCTGTTACAAGCATTAGTGAATTTTCAAGATTCTTTTTTATAGTTTTTGGGTTAGGTTGTATCCCTTCAACTAACTTTATTCTGAAGTTACTTATTGCATTATTCAGTAATTTTATACTCGTGAGAATATTAAATCCAATAAGTGGCTTATATTCATTCATTTGTAAAGTACCGCTGGCATTGGCTATTGATACTGCGTATTCAAAACCCATTACTTGAGTGCATACCATTGATAATGCTTCACATTGGGTGGGATTAACTTTCCCAGGCATGATTGAACTACCAGGTTCATTCTGGGGAATTATTAATTCATAAATACCTGATCTAGGCCCTGAAGACAATATTTTAATATCATTAGAAATCTTAAATAATGCACTTGCTAGGATTTTTATTTGACCCATTACTTGTGCTAATCGATCATGAGATGCCATTAAAGAGAAATGATTCTTTGATTTAAAAAAAAATAGGTTAGTATACTCCGAAATTGATTTTATAGATTCTTCCGAAAAATCTTTTGGACAATTAATACCTGTACCAACTGCAGTACCACCTAGTGGCAAGAAACATAATTCATCAATACTTAATATGAGAGCATCTTCAGCGTCCTTTAGTTGTTTTGACCATGCAGAAACTTCTTGACCAAGTGATATTGGAACTGCATCCTGAAAATGAGTTCTACCTATTTTTATTAGATCTTTCCATTCATTACTCTTACTATCAAGAACCTTAGTAAGTTTCTTTATTGATGGAACTAATTTTTTGATTATTTGAGTAACAACAGATATTTGAATAGCCGCAGGAAAAGTATCGTTAGTAGATTGCGATTTATTAACATCATCATTTGGATGAATAGGATGATGACTTCCAAGTTCTGACTTCATTTTTAATGCAGCAATATTAGATATGACTTCATTTATGTTCATATTTGTTTGCGTACCACTACCTGTTTGCCATATTTTTAAAGGAAATTGAGAATCATGTTTACCATCGAGTATTTCTGTGCAGGCTTCAATAATGAGATCTTTTTTTACATTATTTATTAAACCCAATTTGAAATTAGAAATTGCAGCTGCTTTTTTTATAACCGTAAGTGAATAAATTAATTCAATTGGAATTAACTCCTCACCAATAGAAAAATTTATGATCGATCTCTGTGTTTGGGCTCCCCACAAAGCCTCTGCAGGAACTTTAATCTGTCCCATACTATCTTTTTCAAATCTAAAGTTCTTGGTCATCAAAAAAACTGTGGTTAAACTTCAAATAATATTTAAGGATTTAAATACTTAACTTTTCCCATATTACATTTAAATTGTTGAGATGAATTGAGGGGTCAAAGCATTCCTTTAAATCATTCTCAGTAACTAATGCCATTATCTCTTGATCTCCCTGGATATTCTCCTTGAAATTACCATTCTCTTTATTCCAAGCTTGATGAGCACTTTTTTGTACCAAGCTATAAGCCTTTTCCCTCGACATACCCTTTTCAACAAGTAAAAGTAAAACTTTCTGACTAAAAATTACTCCCCCATATATATTTAAATTTTTGAGCATATTGTCCGGATAAACTTTTAAATTATTTATTATTTCTTTCATTTCTCTAAGCATAAAATGTAGGCATATAGATACATCGGGTAACATAATACGCTCATTAGAACTATGGCTAATATCTCTCTCGTGCCAAAGTGGAACATTCTCAAGAGCTGCTATAACATAACTCCTCAAAATTCTAGATAAACCGCTAACCCTTTCACTACGTATAGGGTTTCTTTTGTGAGGCATAGCTGAGCTTCCTTTTTGCCCTTTTGAAAATCCTTCTTCAACTTCTAAAACATCTGTTCTCTGAAGGTTCCTTATCTCAGTCGCAAACCTATCAAGTGAAGCTCCTACTAACGCTATTGTTTGAACATATTCAGCATGTCTATCTCTTGATATAACTTGAGTACTTGCTGTATCAGGCTTTAAACCTAGCAAGTCGCAAGTAATTTTTTCTATTTCTGGGTTTGTATTAGCGTAAGTTCCCATTGCTCCACTTATTTGTCCAATGGAAATAGATTCTTTAAGGATTAATAATCTTTTTTTATCTCTTAATATTTCTGCTAACCATCCTGCTAATTTAAACCCAAACGAAATAGGCTCTCCGTGAATTGCATGAGATCTTCCAATCATTAAAGTGTTTTTATGCTGACTCGCTAATGATCTGACTTCATTTTCTAGTTTTTCAATTTCCTCTAATAACAATTCGCAGGAATCTTTTAGCTGTAACGATAGGCCAGTATCAAGGACATCACTGCTTGTCATTCCAACATGGATGTATCTTCCGGAATCTCCAACATATTCATTGATATTTGTTAGAAATGCGATTACATCATGTTTTACTTCTTTCTCTATTTCTTTAATTCTTGATTCTTCGAATTTTGCATTTAAGCGAATCTCTTTTAACGCAGCTTCAGGCATTTTCCCAAGAGAACAATTTGCTTCGCATGCTGCAATTTCAACTTTTAGCCAACTCTGGAATTTTGCATTTTCAGTCCAGATTCTACCCATTTCGGGTAATGTGTAACGTTCAATCACAATTTTTAAACATCTTCAATTTAAACTTTATAACTAAAATCTCATAATTGCTCTATACATTAAAGATCTACTTGCCATTGAACATATTTGGACAAGTATTATTGCCATATATATAAAATTTTGTATTTGTAAATATCATTTTATTTTGAAAAGTGTCTAAAACCTGCGATTGGATTATTTTATAAATAGTATTATTTTTTTTAACAAAATAATAAATTAGCATTATGTTTCAAAAATATAATCTGAAATTAGCCAGTAATTATTTATTAAAGTTAACTTTTTAGAATAAATGATTAAAAAAAGTAGGTTAGATCTTTATCTTCTGTACAAAGGTTTATGTGAGACTCGTCAGAAAGCACAGGGTTTAATTCTTGCAGGAAAGGTTAAAGATATTAATGGTAAGATTTTCGATAAACCTGGTCAACAAGTTTTAATAGGAGCTGATTTTATTATTGAATCTGAACCTCAATTTGTTTCGAGGGGAGGAGAAAAATTAATGGAAGCTTTCAAAAAACTAAAGATTAATGTGAAAGATAGAGTTTGTATAGATGCAGGAATTTCTACTGGAGGATTTACTGACTGCTTATTGCAACAAGGGGCGAGAATGGTTTATGGGATAGATGTTGGTTATGGACAAACGGCTTGGAAAATAAGGCAAAATCCAAAAGTGAAACTCTTTGAAAGATCAAATATTAGAAATTTAAAGCCTTTAGATATCTATTCTGAAGAAAGTTTATTACCAAATTTTGTTGTAGTAGATTTGTCTTTTATTTCACTAAAGTTAGTTTTTCAACCTATCAATAATTTATTATCAGGAGATTTTATAGAGGGTATTTTTCTTATTAAACCTCAATTTGAGGTAGGCAAAGATCGAGTAAGTAAAGGGGGGGTTGTAAGAAAGGCTGAATATCATATTGAGGCTATAGAGTCAGTTATTAATGCGGCAGAACAATCGCAATGGAATCTCCAAGGTCTGATAGCTTCCCCATTGGTTGGGCCTGCAGGAAATCATGAATATCTAGCTTGGATGTCTAAGATTGGGATTTCTAATCCGATATTAAATAGTAAATTTGTAGAAAATTTAGTAAAGGATACCCTTTAATTAAAGGGCTTCTTCATCAGTATCTCCAGTTCTAATTCTTACAACAGAATCAATAGATGATATGAATATTTTTCCATCTCCAATTTCGCCTGTTTTTGCAGCTTCGGCAATTGCTTCTATTACTGAACTTACTTTTTCATTTTCTACTACAACTTCTACTTTAAGTTTCTGAAGAAATTCAACTGTAAATTCAGAACCTCTGTACCTTTCTACCTGACCTTTTTGTCTTCCAAATCCCCTGACTTCACTTACAGTCATTCCAACAATTCCAGAATTTACTAATGCTATTTTTACATCTTCCAATTTAAATGGACGAATGATTGCCTCAATTTTCTTCATTTTTTTCTCTTGAGTACTTTAATTTTAATTCTTTTTATGAAAAACATCTAGCATTGAAACCCCAGAAAATGATTTGATATTTAAACCCGCGCTATTTGCATCCTTAACAAGTAATTTAGAGTTTTCGTTTGAAATTATAACTTCATTATTTGATAACGCTTCCCATTGATTATTTTCAAAATGCGTCTGGAGCCATAACATTCCAAAAACACTGGTGGGCTTAAGAGATTTATTTGAATTGTTGTCTATATTTACTAAACAGATGTCCATAAGTTTTTTGAAACTAAATACATATAAGCCTTTTTAATGACTCTAAGATTGTTGCTGTTGATACAAAATTAAATTTTATATCCTTTGACTTATTGATTTGTAATACTTAAGTAAGTTTTTAATTTTTTGCGAATTATTAGCTTTTTATATGGTTTTTATATAGTTTTAGTAAAGATATTTTGAAAGAAAAAATGAGTACAGCTAATTTACATGATTCGACTAATAAGCCTTTATACGGAGAAAGACTCATAGAAGAATCAAATATAGTTTGTTTTGAAAATCCTAATAAAAAAAGAATTTATGAAATTTCAATTGAATTACCTGAATTTACTTGTAAATGCCCATTTTCGGGTTATCCAGATTTTGCAAAATTAAATATCTTCTATCAGCCTAATATGAAAGTATATGAGTTGAAATCCTTAAAACTTTACATTAATAAATTTAGAGATCTCAAAATATCACATGAAGAAGTGGTAAATAGAATTATGGATGATCTTTTAAATGCAGCAACGCCACACTGGATTCATTTAAACGCTGATTTTAATCCTAGAGGAAATGTTTCTATGAAATTAGATATTTATAGTGGGCAGAAAAGAAATTAATTATTCTTGATCTCATCTGATAATTTTAGAAATTCCTTTTTGAAACCTAAAAGATTTCTATTACTTAAACCACCAATAAATAATTTATTTGTATTTTCATTAAATAAAATCCATATTTGGTTTGTAGGAATAAGACTAAAAATTGTTCCCATAATTATTAAAGTAAAGGATAAATAAATAAATGGAATTGAAGGATCATTTTTAATAATTAAACCACTACTAGGAATTATTTTTTTTAAAGATAGTTTTGAAGAATTAATTTCTAATGGATTATTATTTAAATAAACAAAGTTTTCAGAAAAATCTTCAATATTTGAGACTTTAAGTGGACCATTCTCATTATCAATAGTTAAAAGGTAATTTTTTTTATTTTCTTTACCCAATTCAATTAAAAGCCCCCATATTTGATCTCCTATCTCAGGAATAGGCTTTAATTGGAGTTGGTAAAGAACAGTATCAATTTCCATAACAATATTTGAAACAGACCAATCCGCTTGGTAAATAGTTAAACCTTTGAATCTGATAGGTTGATTTACTTGAGTTGTTTTTATTTCATTCAAATTTTGTTGTTTCGAAAAAAATTCTAAATTTGAAATAAATTGCTTTGGTTTCCCGTCACTTTCACGTTCAATAAAAAAGTTTTTTAATTTTATTTTTACTTTTGAATTTGTACTTTCATTTATTAAATCTAAACTTTCTCCTAATCTCAAATATTGTTCTTTAGATTGGCTGGTGAAATTTCCATATGCAGAACCTATCAGTAAAATAATTAGTCCTATATGGACAATTATAGGTCCAAGTTTTCCTACTAAGCCTTTTCTTGCTGACAAGCGATTTTTAAATTTGGAAATGCTCCAACCTTTTTTTCTAAGTAAAGAATCAGCTTTTAAAATGTGATCTGTATCTTGGATTATTTCGTAATTAGTTATTAATTCGAGTTTGTAGAATTTTTTTTCATCTTTATAGTCAGTCCATTTTAATGCTGTTTTTAAAGAAGGTATTTGTCTCCTAAAGCTGCAAGCTGCAAGAGATATACAAAGTAGTATTAATGAAAATAAAAACCAATTACTTGTATAAACATGATCTAATTGGAGTTTTATGACTTGAGATCCATTTATAAATCCGAAAATTGGCGTTTCGTTGTAGAAATCAATATATTCTTGTTGATCATTACCTTGAGGAATAAATGTTCCAATTCCACTTGAAATGGCAATGAAAATTATTAATAATATTGCAAATCTTAAACTTGATATTTTTAGAATAAATTTCTTAAAAATAACCATTTAGATCCAATTTGAAATTAAATTTAGAATCCCTATCGAAACTAAAAATACCCCACTTAAAGTAGGAATTATTTGACTATATTTTCTGAGTTCTAGAAACTGTTTTAAATTTTCAGTTGTCACTCCTGCAAAGATTAATGGTGTTACTTGACCAAGGCCAAAAAAGAACAAAAAAATTATTGAAATTGTAGGGTTTTTTGCTTGTGATACCCATGCTAAGAGTGTAGCTAGTACAGGAGTAATGCAAGGTGAAGAGGCAAGACCAAAAGCTCCACCTATTACAAAAGGAGTAATAAAAGAAGGCACCTTATCTTCCATAAATTGCAAATCGGGCCCGTTAGGTAATTGGAATTTTAAAATTCCTAATAAATTTAAGCCCATAATTATTGCTATGAAAGCTACTAAAGATGCGTAGTAAGAGGGTAATTGTCCATATATTTTTCCTAAGAATCCACTTAATGCACCTAATGTAATTAGGGAAAAAATTACCCCTCCAGAAAAACTTACAAGTTTAAATTTATTATTTTTAGTTCCACCAACATAAGCAATTGTGATTGGCAGTAAAGATAAAGAACATGGACCAAGGCTTGTTAAAAGGCCAGCGGTAAAAACTAAAAATATGGTAAGTGGGCCTGGATTATTAAGCCCTTGCTCCATAAGTAAATTACCCTTTTGAGCTAATTCTGAAATAAAAAAATTAATTGAAGCGATAACAAGAATTTAAATCCCCTAAATTCTAGCTAATGAAGAGACTTTCGTGCACTAATCATACCTATATACCCAGTTGATTCTAATGAACACCTTAACAACATTCCAATCACAAAAAATGAGGATAATAAGGAATTACCTCCGTAACTTATAAAAGGAAATGGCAACCCAGTTGTGGGCATAGTTCCTGTTGCCACAGCTATATGCATTATAGATTGACCTACAAGTAAGGTTACGCATCCAATAGCAACTAGCTTTGTATAATTATTTCTACATTTTATTGCGATTCGTAAGCTTACATAAGAAAAAAGAACTAAAAAGCCCAACAATAATATTGATCCTAATAAACCAAATTCTTCTGCAAAAATAGCAAAAATGAAATCTGTGCTTTGAATTGGTAAATATTGTAATTTTTGTGTAGATAGACCAAATCCTTGTCCAAATAATCCGCCTGAACCTATCGCTAGTAAACTCTGAATTAATTGATAGCCATTACCCTCTGCATCTTTCCAAGGATCTATGAATGATATTACTCTTAGCTTTTGATATTCATTACTCAAAATACTAATACAACCGCTTAAAACTCCTATTGAAGCTACTGAAAAAAGTGAACTAAATTTAACTCCCCCGCATAAACCCATCACCCAAAAAAGAATTCCTGTTAATCCTGCGGTACTTAAATTGGGCTGTTTCATTATTAATAAAATTAAAAACCCAAAAGAACCTAATGAAATAATTTTTCTATTATTTTTAACTAAATTCCAATGTGCAAATAAGTTGGCTGCTTCCAGAATTGAAAAAGGTTTAATTAATTCAGATGGTTGGATTTGTAGAGGACCCAGAATTAACCATCTTGAAGAACCGTTAACTGTACTTCCAAAGAATATTGTTAAGATTATCAAGAGAATTAAAAAGTAAAATATAATTTTTGAAATTTTTAAAAGATCTCTAATATTTGTATTTAAAACAAAATAAAAAAAAGTTAATCCAGGAATACACCAAATTATTTGCCTTTTTAAATAATAAGCCCAATCCCCCATTTCCTTGCTAGCTACCCACCAACTAGCAGAACCAAGAATAAATAAACCTAAAACAGACCAAATACCTATCAAAATTAGTAAAATTTTCCCTTCATAAGGCCAAATTTTCCAGGGTAAAGGTAAGAAATTATCCCTAAAATAGTTTAGGTTGCTTATTGAATCAAGAGTTCTATTTCTTTTAAAATCACCCTTATATTTTGTAGCTGATTTACTAATCCCCAATTTAAAGTTTGTAGATATACTATTGAGACGTTAAATAACTACTTTGCCAAGTCTTTATGCTGCGTTTTTGAGTGAATTTGATTTTTTAGATTTTGATTAATAAAACTAAATTTATTTTTAGTTTTTCAAAAAAAGTAACTCAAATATCACAAATCTTAAGAATTAGGACTTTAAATAAAAATACCTAGCTAAAAGGTCCCTCTCCATGATAGATTCCGTGGG
>QCUQ01000015.1 GCA_003210655.1 Prochlorococcus sp. AG-679-M10
CATAATTTGATATTTCAATGGGTAGCAGTTTTGGTAAAATTTTTCGTGTCACTACTTTTGGAGAATCTCATGGAGGCGCTGTTGGAGTTATTCTTGATGGATGTCCTCCAAAGTTAAAAATAAATATTGATCTCATACAAAATGAATTAGATAGGCGAAGACCTGGTCAGAGCAAAATTACAACTCCAAGAAACGAAGATGATAAATTAGAGATATTAAGTGGTTTAAAGGAAGGAATAACACTTGGAACCCCTATTGCAATGTTGGTTCGCAATAAAGATCAAAGACCAGGAGATTATAGTAATTTAGAGCAAGTATTCAGGCCATCACACGCAGATGGCACATATCATTTGAAGTATGGAATTCAGGCTGGTTCTGGAGGAGGTAGAGCCTCAGCTAGAGAAACCATAGGAAGAGTTGCTGCAGGTGCTATCGCAAAACAATTATTAAAAAACTTGTTTAATACTGAAATCCTTTCTTGGGTAAAACGTATACATGATATTGACTCTCAGGTAAATAAAAATAAACTTACTCTAAGTAAAATAGATTCAAATATTGTTAGATGTCCAGATGATAAGGTGGCTTCAAAAATGATTAAAAGAATAAAAGAATTGCAGCAAGATGGGGATTCTTGTGGAGGTGTTATTGAATGTTTAGTGAAAAATGTTCCATCAGGATTAGGTATGCCTGTCTTTGATAAATTAGAAGCTGATCTTGCAAAGGCTTTGATGTCATTACCTGCGACTAAGGGGTTTGAAATAGGTTCAGGTTTCTTGGGGACTTATTTAAGAGGAAGTGAACATAATGATTCGTTTATTGAGTCTGATGATATTAGTAAGCTCAAAACAATATCAAATAATTCAGGAGGCATACAGGGAGGAATAAGTAATGGAGAGAATATTGAGATGAAAATAGCTTTTAAACCAACAGCAACTATTGGAAAGGAGCAGAAAACTGTTAATTCTGATGGTAAAGAAGTACTAATGAAGGCTAAAGGCCGACATGATCCTTGTGTTTTACCGAGAGCAGTTCCAATGGTTGATTCAATGGTAGCTCTCGTACTGGCAGACCATTTGCTTCTCCATCAAGCACAATGTTCAATTATTAAATAGGAATAATTATTTAATTTGATCTTCTTCTGAGCCATTCATATATTTTTGGATCTATTTTATTATTTTTGAAACCCATATCTCCAATTACGATAGCTTTATATCCTAAAGATTTATATAGCGGTATATCTGATATAGATAGTCCTCCGGCAGCAATAAAATCTATATTTTTATATTGAGATATATTGATTAATTCAATATTATCTTTCACTGGGTAAATTTTGATAATTTTACAATTCAAATCTATTGCTTGTTTAAGATCTTTTAAATGTTTGATTCCAGGAATTAATAAATGATTTTTTGAATTTGAATAATTTAAAAGGTCTCTATCCCAACCTTTCATCATTGAATAATTTAAACCAATTTTTATAGAGTCATCTATTGATTTTTTATTTCTTATTGAAGCAGAGCCTAAATTAAGCTGTGGGAACTTTAATCTTAAATTTGAAACATAATCTAGCCACTTTTCGTTATACGACCAACTAATTTCTATATTTAAAAAACCAGATTTAATTAACAGTTCTAATTCTTTCTCAACTAAATTCCTATCTATAGCATTTGTATAAATATTTTTAGTAGGTTTTATTAATAAAAAAAAAGATTCTGACTTCAGTTTTTTAGAGAAATAATCATTTTTTTTTTAATTGAGATATCAGATTTTTTCAAATCAGATGTATTTAGCAACTTTAACCTCAGAGCGATTAAGTAAATCTTGGATATCTTCAGTATCAATTGTTTCTCTCTCAATAAGCATTGAAGCCATTTCATCAAGAACGCTTCTGTTATCTGAAAGAACTTTCGTTGCTCTCTTATATGCTGTATCAACAAGCTCTGAAACTTCTACGTCAATTGTTGCTGCAGTATCTTCTGAGAAGTCTCTTGTAGCGTTCATATCTCTTCCGAGGAACATACCACCTTGTGATTGGCCCAACGCTACTGGACCTATTTTCTCACTCATTCCAAATTTGGTAATCATTTGTCTTGCAACATTAGCCACTTGCTGTAAATCGTTCGAAGCTCCTGTAGTAACCTCTTCTTCTCCATATACAATTTCCTCTGCAACTCTTCCACCCAGGGCTACCGCCATTTGATTTTGTAGGTAAGAGCGTGAGTAAAGACCAGACTCCATTCTTTCTTCACTTGGAGTAAAGAAGGTTAGTCCTCCTGCTTGACCTCTTGGTATTATAGATACTTTTGCAACAGCATCATAGTCAGGCATGCAAGCGCCAACTAATGCGTGGCCTGCCTCATGATAGGCAACAAGTTCCTTCTTTTTATCACTTATAACTCGATCTTTCTTTTCTGGTCCTGCCATTACTCTCTCGATAGCATCCCCTACTTCATCATTACTAACAGTATCGAGATCTTTTCTTGCTGCAAGTATAGCTGCTTCGTTTAGGAGATTGGCAAGATCAGCACCTGTAAATCCGGGTGTTCTTCTTGCAACTTTATCAAGATCTACATCTTTTGAAAGAGTTTTATCTTTCGCATGAACATTTAAAATTTGTAATCTTCCAGCGTAATCAGGTCTGTCTACAGTTACTTGTCTATCAAATCTACCTGGTCTCATTAATGCTGAGTCCAAAACATCTGGTCTGTTGGTTGCCGCAACAATAATTATTCCAGAATTACCCTCAAAACCATCCATTTCAGTTAAAAGTTGGTTTAAAGTTTGTTCTCTTTCGTCATTTCCACCTCCCATGCCAGCGCCTCTTTGTCTTCCAACAGCATCTATTTCATCAATAAAAACAATACATGGTGCATTCTTTTTAGCTTGCTCAAATAAATCCCTAACCCTACTTGCACCAACTCCAACAAACATTTCAACAAACTCTGATCCGGATATCGAGAAAAAAGGAACACCTGCTTCTCCCGCTACCGCCTTAGCTAAAAGAGTTTTTCCTGTTCCTGGTGGTCCAACTAATAAAACACCTTTGGGAATTTTTGCTCCAACTGCAGTAAATCTGTCGGGACTTTTAAGAAAATCTACAACCTCTGTTAACTCTAATTTTGCTCCTTCAACACCAGCAACATCTGAAAAAGTTACTTGAGTAGAAGGTTCCATTTGAAGTCTAGCTTTGCTTTTCCCAAAACTCATTGCTGGATTTCCACCACCACCACCGCCGCTTCCATTTTGCGATCTTCTAAATAGAAAGAATAAACCACCTATTAATAAAACAGGAAAAATTAAACTACTTATAGCTTGCTGCCAAGGGTTAGATAATTTTGTGGGTGTAACGGCTATATCTACATCATTTTCTGTAAGGATTTTAAGTAAATCTTTATCGGGAGCTAAATTAACTTCAGATCTACTGCCGTCGTTTTCAACAACTTGTGCAGTTCCACTATCTGGTGATAATAAAACCCTGCTAACTTCTTTATCTTGAACAGCTTCAATAAAATCGCTGTATCTAAGTGTTTTAGTGGCATTTTCAGTATTAGGTTTATCAAAAACAGAGGTTCCTATAAAAATGACTGTAATTACTGCTAGAACGTAAAGTCCTACGTTTCTCCAACGTTTGTTCACGATAAAAAAATCTTGATTAAAACCATAATACTAATAATAAAACATTATTAAGACTTTCTAAGAACATCTACTACACTTTTAAATGCAAACCATTCTGGAATAGGATCTCCATTCCTTAGCTTTTTTCTGAATTCTGTACCACTTAGTTTCATTATCGGATATTTTTTCTCTTTTGCTTCTTCAGCAGTTATATAACCTTTTTCTAAAGTGTATACTAGATTTTTTGAAGGTACAGTTTTCATCAATAACTCTTCAGAGCACTCATTGGCAAAATTCTGGGCATCATAAGGTCCGTAAAAGTCTTCACCAGTAGATGATGATTTACATCCAGCCATATCCCTACCAATTATGAAATGAGTACATCCATAATTCCTTCTTATGATCATATGTTGAAGAGCTTCTCTAGGTCCTGCCATATGCATTGAGTATGGTAAAAAAGCCCACTTTATTTTCTTATTAGAAATTTCTTCTTCTAATTTTTTATAGGTCAAATATCGGACTTTCCCTGGAATATCATCCTGTTGTGTTGGCCCGCAGGTTGGATGAACCAATACAACTGAATTTGAGGAAACATTTTCCGATTGTAAGGCGTTAGTAAATAATTCATAATGAGCTCTATGAATTGGATTTCTACATTGAAAAGCAACTACATCAAAATTAGCAGGTAATAAATCTCTTACTTCTTTTGGGGATTTACATGGAAAATCTCTATTTGGGATCTCTAAGCCAAAAATTTTACCCCCTAAGTAGTATCGGCCTCTTTCATTGAAAATCATCTTTACTGCAGGATGATCCAAGGAATTAGTTCCGTAACAAAATTCTGCTTCTTCGGATTTATCTGGCTCCCATTTTGAAGTTACTTCTAAAATAGCTAATTTTTGTTTTTTATAGGTGAGTAATATTGTTTCCCCCTCTTTAATTTGTCCATTATTAGTATCAAATACAATTGGCAAACCAAAAAGTAAACCCTTTGTATCTCTATGGCTTTTAATTACAGATTTGTACTCTTTTTTATCCATAAATCCTTCTAGAGGAGAAAATCCGCCAACCATTAAAAGTTCTACATCACAGGCATTTCTATCGCTACATTCATGCTCACAAGAAACTTGAGAAAGAAGTTTTAATTTTAGTTCCTCATCGTGAATAATTAATTCTTTTAGTTCTCCTCCATAAGCAGGTATTAAACCTTTTGAATCTCTTTTAAATTCTTGTTGTGAATTCATTTTGTAATTTATTTAAGACAAATTAAAAAAAAAGAGGGCCTAAACCCTCTTTTATATCTTTATTTAAAATTAAGCTTTTCTTCCGTAAAGCTCACCAATTATTTTTACATCAAGAGGTTCTTTTGAACCCATATCTGTATCGGAAGGTTGGATAGCTACAAATGTACCTGCAAATTCATCTGTATCAGAATCTACATTTTCAATTGATAGTGTTACAACTCCAGTACCATTTACATCAACTTTGATATTTTCTTTAGCAAGTTCTTCATCATCTCCCCCCAAGGCAACTAAACCTTGAGCGTATTCAACACCAGTATTTTTTGCTCTTGCTTTAGGATCTAAAAAATCTCCTGTTCTATAATTAGGAGTGAATGTAGCACCACTGACTTCTGTTCCTGGCTCAATTGATGAAGGTAGATCAGCTGTTAAATCTTTTGCAGAGAATGCAAATGGCACCTCTAAACCTCCAGGAGTTAGAACAGTAATTAATTGAAAATCAATACCACCTTTTTCAGTAAATGTTCCGGAGTCTATATCTCCATATACCTCTGTAACTGTAGTGTTATTCCTAGGGCTAATAATTTTTGTTGCAACAAATTCTGCTTCTTTTCTTTTTGATCCTGGAACTTTTACATAAACTTCTGTTGGATGCATGCATATCCCTTTTAGTGAATCACCATTTCCTAATGATATTGATCCTACCAAGGATGTATCTAAGGAAGGACAATCGTTAGCTTTACCTGTGTTTACAACATCTGTAAATTGGGCATTTCCTCTCTCGGAGAAGGCATATGTTTTATCTGGGACAAAAGCAAAAGTTAAACAAAAAGAAATAACAAAAGCTAAGAAAGAACGAATTCTCATAATAAAATTTAATAAAGTTCTGTTTCTGCTGGTAAAGGATTACCTTAAAATGTTCAGTACGGATAATACAAGGTAAAGAACCACAAAAGAAAGTTTTTTAGATCCTCGAAACAACCCGTAGCTTTTTCAATTTTTTAAAAACTTGAGTAATTTTAAGATATCAGACTGTTTTTAACGATTAAGATTACAAAAAAATACAAATATAAATGTTATGGATTATTTATTAGTTGAAACAATTTCGTTTATTAAATTATTAGCTAACTCAATTTTTGATGTTTTTTCTAGATAATTTTCCATATTTTTTTTATCAAAAAGCCAACCTTCATTTTTTGCTAGAGGACCAAATCCTTGTTCTTCGATATCTATAGGATTTGCAAATAGTAGATCACAATCCTTAAGCATTATTTTCTCTTTAATGGTTTTTTTTGCACTTTTAAAAGAACCTGTAAATGCACAAAATCCAACAAAAATTTGATTTTCTTTTTTTACTTTACTTATCTCTTTTAAAATATCTGGAACATATTCGATATTTTCATTTAAAAAATCCTCAAATTTACTTTTTGGGATTTTTTTTGAAGTATCTCCTGAGATTTTGAAATCTGCTACTGCAGCATTCATAATGAAATAATCACATTTCGAAATTTCTTTTTCAATTGCCTTTATTAAATCATTACTATTATCTATTTCATACGTATTAATTCCTTCGGTTATATCTAGTTTATTTTTTAAGGGTCCATGGATATAATTAACTTTTGCACCCCTAAATCTTGCTACTTGAGCAAGCATTAATCCCATAGTTCCCGAGCTATTGTTAGTTATCTTTCTTGCTGCATCTATTTTTTCTGAAGTACAACCTCCTGTAATTAAAAACTCTTTATTTAATAAGTCTCTAAAATAGGGCTTTTTATTTTGAAGGAGTAAAAACTTTAGGGCAAGTTGTATTAAATCATTAGGGGGGATTTTACCAACTCCAATTTCGTCACAAGCTAAGATTCCTTCACTTGGCTTAAGGATTAGAACATTTGGATAATCTTGTAAATATGTATAATTTCTCTGAACTGCTTTATTAATCCACATCTTAGAGTTCATTGCTGGAGCAACAATAATAGGCTTATTATTCGCAATTAAAATACTGGAGATTAATCCATCAGCATTACCTGTAACCCACTTTGAGAGTGTTGTTGCAGTTAAAGGCGCCATTATCAAAACATCAGCCCAATCGCATAAATCTATATGTAAAGGTCTTGAATGAAGATATGACCATTGATCGTTATCTAAGATGCAAGTATTCCTACTTAATATAGAAAGTGAAAGTGGCTGAATTATTTTTTCAGCATTTTCAGAAACAACGCACTTTATCTCATAATTATCCTTAACTAATTGACTTACTAGTAAAGGGATTCTTACTGCAGCAATACTTCCACTAATTAATAAAAGAACCTTCACTTTTAAATCTGTAGATTTAGTTTTCATCAAATTATTCCTGTTCAAGAAGATAAATATAATAGGCTGTCAATTTATACCTTTTAATTGTAAAAGTCTTTACCAAATCCAGATTTTTTAATAAATTAAATGGTAAGGGATAATTTTTCTCCCCTAATCTTTTGGGAATTTCGAAAGTTCCTTCTTCATAAAAATAATGTAAAGGGTTTAGGATTGTTTTGTTATTGTATGTAAATTGCATCTTTTATTCTTAGTAATGTATTTTTAATAATATAACCTCAAGGAATTTATATATTAAATATATGTCCACTTTTAAAATCTTCAAAAACAATTAAAATTATTAAATTCTCTTTAAGAAAAAAAATTATTTAAAATGATAATGACGAAATATCAATTATGTCACAAACAAAAAAAGAGCAAGTAGTAAGTCATTTACGTTATTTAAGGCAAGAATTAAGAGAAATGCATTTAGGGATTCAAGATGATGGATTATTCCCTGAACCTGGAGAACTAAGAGGAGTTCTTGCCCAAATGGAGGCTTTGCTTGAAGTAATTGAAGCTAATCCTAAAGTTAAAAAAAATTATGAATAAATTTAGTACTTAAATTATTATATAACAATGGTTTTTAAACCCCAAAAGACTAAATTTCAACGATTAGTTATTGAAAATTTTGACAGTTTAAGCCAATGGGCAGTAAATCCATGGCGTAGATATTCTTTGGCTTTAACTGTTGTTTTGACTGGTTACTTTTTTGGGAGTTCACTTGGAATGATAAGTGCAGTCGTTGAATTAATTGACCCCGTGGGTGCCTTTTTATCAGTTTTTTTTATTGAAATTTTGATTCAATTTAGACGAAGATTACGTTTGGATAAAAGAAAAAAATTATTAGTATTATTAATTGATTCTCTAAGATTAGGTTTGTTTTACGGTTTTTTTACCGAAAGTCTAAAATTGCTTTAATTTTAATTACTGAATTTACTTAATAGATAAAGTAAAGCCATTCTTGTAGGGATACCATTTGAAACTTGATCATTTATTAAGCAATTTGGATATTCATCAACTATTCGGCTACTGATTTCAATTCCACGATTAATAGGCCCTGGGTGCAAAATAGGAATATCTTTATCATTTAAAGATAGTTTTTCTGGAGTCAAACAATAATTTTCACTATACGACTTAATACTGCTTAATAAATTCTCTATCATTCTTTCTTTCTGTAATCTTAAAACAATTACTGCATCTGCATATTTTATGGAGTCTTTTAATGACCTAGAAATTGTGATAGAACCTCTTATAGAAATTGGGTCTCTTAATTGATTTGGTGGAGAACTACTTACAAAATCAGTAAATTCTTCAGGAATAAGTGTTGGTGGACCACACAAGATTATGTTCGCACCAAATGCGGTCAATGCCCAAAGATTTGATCTAGCAACTCTAGAGTGAATTACATCCCCAACTATTAATATGTTTTTAGAATGTAAGATCTCTGGTTTAAGTAATTTTGGAGAAAAGAATTTTATTAATGTATAGAGATCTAGTAATCCTTGACTGGGATGGCTATGTAAACCATCACCAGCATTAAGAACTGATGTTTTTGCTTTAGATGCATCTAGTTTTTTTGAAATTTCTAAAGGGACATGACTCGATGAATGTCTAATAACTAAAATGTCAGACCCCATGGCAGCATATGTTAGTGCAGTATCTATTAGGGTTTCTCCTTTACTTAAAGAACTTGAAGAAGGAGAAAAGCTTTGTACATCAGCAGAAAGCTTTTTGGCAGCAAGCTCAAAACTATTGCGAGTCCTGGTACTAGCCTCAAAAAATATTGATGTTATTAACGTTCCTTGTAAAGCAGGTATTTTTTTTGTACCAGCATTATTTAGAGATTTAAATCTTTCAGTTAACTCAAAAACTGATTTGTAATCATCTATTGAGAAATTTGAAAGTGTGAGGATATGTTTGTGAGGCCAATTTCCCATCATGTTTTACCACACAAATTATTATTTGAATGTTTTAAATTAGGATTCTTATCACCTTTTTCCCTTTTACTAATACTTCTACTCCTTTTGAGATACCAACGCCATTTTATATTTTTTGCTTTAGATATGCCAATTCTTGTTGTTTGAATTAAATCTTTTTTCTCTAAATATGATTTTCCTTTGCTTATCCATAAAAATTGATTATTAAGAATTTTGAGGGAATTTAATTTATTATCTACTTCAAACATTTTGGTTACTAATCCTGGACCAGAAGCTGCTCTTTCATTTTTATTTGATATGACAACCGATCTTATTAAAACACCACTTGCAAAATTATCTTTATCAGTCACAACATTTAAACAATGATGAATTCCGTAGGATCTATAAATATAAAATCTTCCTGGTTCACCAAATAATACTTTATTTGAAAGTGTCTTTTTATTATATCCATGGCAAGCCTCTTCTTCTTGTGAATAGGCTTCAGTCTCAACTATCATTCCTTTTATTAGACCTTTATCAATGCTATTCCTTATCAGGTAGCATCCAATTAAATCAGGCGCAACAAGTTTGGAGTGCCTGTGAAAAAAATTTTTTTTAAAAGATTGTTTATCTATTTTAAAATACTTATCTAAGCTTATTTTTAACTATTAAATACAATTAAGTCTAGCTTTTGAAGCATAAAAAAAAAATTCTTTCTGTCATTAGATTTGATAAATATATTGTTATCAATTTTGTTTAATTCATTAAAGGCTTAAGTAACTTTTGTGAAAATCCTTTAATATATAATGAAATTGATTTCTTTGATAATTGAAAGCAGATGAAACGAATTAGCAGTGAAGAAGTAAAAAAAGTAGCTCAATTAGCAAGACTAGAATTAAATGAAAGCGAGATTAATCAACATGCGGAACAGTTAGAAAAAATTTTGGAGTATATTAAACAACTAGAGAAAATTAATACAGAGAATGTACCCTGCACTACTAGAGCTATAGAAGTGGTCAATGTATTGAGAAAAGATGAAAAGAAAAATTATGAAAATACAGAAGAAATTTTAGATTTGGCACCTTCAAGAGAAAATAAATTTTTTAAAGTGCCAAAAATTATCAATTAATAATTAGTTACCACCAATATAAGTATTATTAACTATCTTTAGTAAAATTTTTCTTATTTTAAAACTTGGGAATGAATTCATTATTTTTCTAAGTTTTCCTTTTTTACTTTTGTGGCTTCTTATTCCTATAAATAAATCATAAATAAAATTAAAAGTATCGAATTTAGTTTCAAAAATACCTACTCTTTGAGGTGAACCTTTCCTGTCTAATAAAGGTTTGGTTTTTTCGTAAGCTATTTTGTATTCAAACCATGGTATTGAAGGCCATAGGTGATGGATTAGATGATAATTTTGACCCATAATGAGAATATTCAAAAATTTACCTGGATAAACTCTTGAATTCATCCATTTATTTTTTGAGCGAAATGGTCTATGAGGGAGATAATCAAAGAAAATACCTAAAGTAACTCCAACCATTAATGCAGGACCAAACCACAAATTATAGATTAAGTTCATAAAGTCAAATTTTAAGCCAGCTAAAATTATTGTTATGAATATGGATCTCTCAATTCCCCACTGTAGTAATTCATATTTTCTCCAAAGTTTTCTCTGAAAGAAAAATATTTCATGATAAAAGAATCTTGGAGCAATAAGCCAAATTGGACCAAAAGTACTCACAATATGATCTGGATCATTTTTGGGATCATTTACGTGAATATGATGCTGTAAGTGGACTCTAGTGAAAACTGGGAAGCTGAAGCCTAAGAGTATTGCTGATCCATGTCCCATTGCTTGGTTTATCCAGGGCACAGGATGGGCAGCCTTATGACATGCATCATGTATCACAGTTCCTTCAATATGAAGAGCAAGAAATGCTGTAGCAACTAGAAGAGGTAGAGGCCAAACCCCACGGTACCATTGCCATATACTTAGGAAAGCAAGAAAATATCCACCAAAAAATAATCCTAATGTTGGGTTCCAGAAACTAGGCGGATCAACATAATTTCTGATCTCCCTATTCCAATTAAATGTTTTGGAGGAATTAGTTTGAATATTTTTATTTGTCCTAGTTAAATTTGAAATTGTTTCTCTTAATCTACACGTAATATAACCAATAATTCATAGTGATTGCATAAGAATATCAAACATTTTTTAATTTTTCTAAAAAATTTGACCCTAGCATTATGTGTCAAATTAAGGATCTTAAGTAAAAAATATTTTTAAAACATACCTCGCTAAACTAAAATTTTAATTAAGCGGTCGTGGCGGAATTGGTAGACGCGCGAGTTTTAGGTACTCGTATCTTCGGGTGTGGGAGTTCAAGTCTCCCCGACCGCATTACTAGGGAAAATTAATATAAAGTAGTTTAATTAGTTAACTATTTGCATATTTACTATAATTTAGTTATCAATAAAAATTTTTTGACAAATTATTTAGGCTGTTTATATTTATTCTTTGGGATTATATTTTTGTTAATCCCTTTAATATATATTGAATTAGGCAGACCAAGAGATTTTATAAGAGGAGGCTTAAATTTAGTTATTGGGATGTTATTGATTTTTAAGCATAATAGTTTTGATGCTTTATTTTCTACTACTATTACTATTATAACTTCGTTGCTGACTTTTTACATATTAGAAATTTTTTCTATAAGGTGGAATCAATTAACTAATCTAGAG
>QCUQ01000016.1 GCA_003210655.1 Prochlorococcus sp. AG-679-M10
AGGTGAACCAATAGCAGATAAAAAATGGACTGATATCCAAAAAGAAGAGATAAAAAAAAGCAGGATTAATACAACTAAGTTTTTGATGGAAACCCTGAAAAAATCCAGAATCAATCCAAAAGTCATAGTAAATGGTTCGGCAATAGGTTTTTATGGGACAAGCTTAACTCAAGAGTTCAATGAAAATAGTCAGAGTGGTAATGATTTTTTAGCTAACCTTTGTAATAAATGGGAGGAAGTTGCGAACGGGAAACCATTTTTCTCAAGATTAGTAATTTTCAGAATCGGAATAGTCTTAGAAGCAGAAGGAGGTGCACTAGGAAAAATGCTTCCAGTATTTAAAATTGGACTGGGAGGTCCAATCGGGGATGGGAATCAATGGATGAGTTGGATTCATAGAAGTGATTTATGTGGATTAATAATTAAAGCATTAGTAGATAAACAATTTTCCGGGGTATATAACGCTGTTGCACCGGAGCCAGTATTAATGAAGAATTTCTCCAAAACTTTAGGTAGATGCCTCAAAAGACCAGATCTACTCCCAGTGCCAGGATCAATACTGAAATTATTATTAGGTGATGGAGCAAAATTAGTACTAGAGGGCCAAAAAGTGATCAGTATTAAATTACAAGAAAAAATATATAAATTTAAATATCCTCTTCTTGAGAAAGCCATTTACGCCTCCACCAAGAATTAATTCCATTAACTACCGCACTTACAATTAAAATAGTGATTAAAGGTGTGATAAGTGGATTCCAAAGATTCTGAAAAATATTAAGGAAAATAAATACTCCATTAATTTGCATAATTACTGCAAAAATAAAAAATATTGCAAAAAAAATAACAACGAATAAATTTATCAATAAAAAATTATCAATAATCACTTTCAACTTTGATTCAGATTTCTGCTTAGTCATTTTTCATGAAACCCTTTTATATCATTAATTATTTTAAGGCATGAATTACTCTCTCCGATTCTTAGGTTTGCATTATCAAGACAAAAAACCAAAAACTTTTTGTCTAACTTTATCAGATAAATAACTTTAAGAATTAGATTTATTGTCTGATTTATTTGATCTTTCTTATTTATATAATTGGTAGAACAAAAAACATATCTACCAAGTAATCGTCTTTGTGCTTCTGCAAAAGATTTTGTAAATTGCGGACCGTTGCCTTCAATTTGAATAACTGGCTTTGCTAAACCGATTGCCTGCTCTGATGCAGTTCCAGCCATACTTATTACGAAATTACTTTCAAATAATATTTCTTCAAACAAATTCCAGTTCAAATTAATCGTAATGAATCCATATGTAAATTCTAGACCATCATTTTTTCCTTTTTTTTCTATGTAAATCCATTTTCGTTGATTTAGTATCTGCCTAATTTCTTCCATAGAAAGAGCTTTTACTATGGCAAACTTGAATGCGATATTCTCAAAATATTGCAACTTAGACATTGTCTCTAAAACTTCTAAAATCAATTTCAAATTATCTAAAAGTTCAGGAAATCTGCTTCCAGGAAATAACCCAATATTAAAAGGGACAATTTTCGATTTATTTTCAAAAAAAGAAAACTTATCCATAAATGGATTACCTAAAAAAGATACTTTTTTTCTTAATTGTTGAGTTAAATCATCTGCTGTTAGAAAATCCCTAGCATATATTTTTTTTGCATATTTTGAGATTAAAAAAAACTTACAGGGCCAAGGTAATTTCAATTTTCCCTCATAGTGACTAGAGTATGCCACTAAATATGTAAAAAAATCTTTTTTTGCAAACCATGCAAAAAAAACAGGAACTATATCTCCAATTACTAAATAAAAATCATATTTATTTCTTAATTTATAAGATAAATATAATTTTTTAAAAAAGTAAATTATTTGTCCTCCAAATATTTCGAATATTCTTCCACTAAAAGAGTTATAACCAATACCACCAGTTCTAAATTTTTTGGTTTTACCAATTATTCTTATATTTTCTTTTTTATAATTTTCACCATCACCCACAATAGGTAGTGCATCTACAAGATCACCTTTCTTTACAAAATATTTGGCTAATAAACTACCAGATAAATCTTCTCCATGTCCATTACTTAATAGTAAAATTCTGGACAATTTAAAATTCTAACCATTTATTGATTTTGGTTAATTCTGGCCAGTTTGGATATCTATTAAATCCGTCTTCAACTGACTCTTTTAACTCTGTCTTTACATCAGGCATCATCATTGCCATTTTTTTAATTAATTCAACATGCTCTCTAACACCTTTATTATTTGTAGCCAAAAGAGCTAAGGACAAATTCATTCTTGCTTGCGGGTCTTGCTGATTTAAGCGAACCGCCTCTCTAGCTGCTGCTAATGCTTCTTCATTATTCTTCAATAGAAGCTGCAACCAAGATAAACAAGTCCAAGCAGCAAAATGGTTGGGTATTTGTTGAATGATTTTTTGAAAATCTTGTGCAATTGGTATTAACTCTTGGCCATCTTGATATCTAGATAAGGCAGCATTGAAATCGGATTCAATTGGATTAATGTCATCTGTCATATTTTTTTCTAAACTGCAAAAGAGCTTCCGCAGCCACAAGTTTGTGAAGCATTAGGATTAACGAAATTAAAACCTCCACCAATTAAATCTTTACTGAAATCAAGTTGCATGCCGTAAATATACAGAAGACTTTTTGGGTCGCATATTACTTTGAAGGTTTGTTCGGAACTTAATGAATAATCATATACTTTATCATCTGCATTTATTTCATCTCCACCAATAAAATCCATCGTATAACTCATACCACTGCATCCTCCAGATCTTACCCCAACTCTTAGAGCTTTCTTATCAGTCTGATTCTTCAATAAAGAAGATATTTGCTCAATGGCATCATTGGTAATTAAAATTCCCTTTCCGTCATCTGAAGTCTTTATTTTTTCTTCTATTTTTACATTTTCCATAAATACATATAAACGTATAACTACACTATAAAAAATATAGATACATCATGCATATTTCAAGCGATATACAAAGTTGATTTGTTATAATTTATAAAAAAAGTGAAAATAGCAATAGTAGGTTCTGGGTTAGCGGGTTTAACAGCAGCAGTTAATCTTGTTGATGAAGGTCATGAAGTAGAGATTTACGAAAGCAGGTCATTCTGGGGCGGAAAAGTTGGAAGTTGGGAAGATAAAGATGGTAACCACATAGAGATGGGATTACATGTATTTTTTTATAACTATGCAAATCTATTTAAACTCATGAAAAAAGTTGGAGCATTAGATAATTTGCTTCCGAAAGAACATACTCATTTATTTGTAAATAAAGGTGGTGATTTAAAATCTTTGGATTTTAGATTTGCCTTAGGAGCTCCTTTTAACGGTCTAAAGGCTTTTTTCACTACTGAACAATTGACTTGGGTAGATAAGTTAAGAAATGCATTAGCTTTAGGAACCAGTCCGATAGTTAGAGGATTAGTAGATTACGAGGGTGCAATGAAGATAATAAGAGACTTAGATAAAATAAGCTTTAAAGAATGGTTTTTAAATCATGGCGGAAGCTTAAGAAGTCTTGAAAGGATGTGGGATCCAATTGCATACGCATTAGGTTTCATAAATTGTCAAGATATATCGGCAAGATGCATGTTAACTATTTTTATGATGTTTGCATCTAAGACTGAAGCCTCTAAACTTAATCTTTTAAAAGGATCCCCTCATAAATGGCTTACAAAACCTATCGTTGATTACATAACAAAAAAAGGATGCAAAATCCACTTAAATCATAAGGTGGACGAAATTATTTTTGAAAAAGAATCTTCCTCCTACTCGGTCACGCAACTTAAAATATCCACTCCTGAAGGCCCAAAGGCTATATTTGCTGATACATTTCTCGCTGCTTGTGATGTTCCTGGAATTAAAAAAATAGTTCCTAAAGAATGGTATCAATTTAAGGAGTTTGAGGGTTTAAAAAAACTCAGAGCTGTTGCAGTAGCGACAATTCAATTAAGATATGATGGATGGGTTACCGAATTAAATAACGATAACAAAAGTCAAAACCCTACAGGTTTAGATAATCTTTTATATTCAGCAGATGCATCTTTCAGTTGTTTCGCAGATTTAGCTTTAGCAAGTCCCGTAGATTATAGAAAGGAAGGAATGGGATCTTTACTTCAATGTGTTTTGACTCCAGGAGATCGTTGGATGGGTAGATCAACAGAAAGAATCACTAAAGAAATTGATTCTGAAGTGCGTCGTCTATTTCCTTCCTCGAAAAATCTAAAATTACTTTGGAGTAATGTAGTACAAGTTCCACAATCACTTTATAGAGAATCGCCAGGTATGGACCCATATAGACCTGATCAAAAGACTTCAATATCAAATTTTTTTATGGCAGGTAGTTATACAAAACAAGACTATATAGATTCAATGGAGGGGGCTACTATGAGCGGTCATCTAGCAGCAGCAGCAATTTTAGATAAGAAAGCTGAATTAGCAAAGAATCTTGCGGTCAGCTAACTATGGGTACTTGGCTTAAACATGACGTAATTACAATTGTTAATGCGCCATTAGATAACGTTTGGAACACCTGGAGTGATTTGGATTCTATGTCTCTATGGATGAGCTGGATTGAATCGGTAAAAACAATTGATCAAGAGACATCAACTTTACCTGATCTGACTGAATGGACTTTAGCTGCTAATGGATTCAAATTTAAATGGAAGGCACAAATAACAGAAAGGATTGAGAAAAATAAATTAAAATGGAAATCTATTGGAGGATTACCAACTCAGGGTTCTGTTATTTTTGAATCAAAAGGAGACCAATTAACATCAGTAAACTTAGCTGTTACCTATGAATTACCTAGAATGATTGCTCGATTTATGGAAGAAAAAATTTTAGGTAAAATGGTAACTAATGAATTACAAGCAAATATTGATAGATTTCGAGATTTAGTAGAAAAAAATTACAAAAATGAATTAACTAATTAAAAATATCAATTGCAGCATCTAATAATCCTTCAAAAGTGTACTTAACCGCCTCTCTATCAACTCTGCCAAAAGTTTTTCCACATATTTTAGAAGTTTGAGGTCCAATAGTTAATAATTTTGCATTTTCTAGATAGGTTAACCATTCTTTCCCAAATTCTTTTTCAAGCAAGAAAGAAGAATTTGATACTGTTTTACCACTTGAAAAAACCATTGCATCAATTTTTCTATTAGAGATAGCATTTATTGTTTCTATTGGAATTGAATCCGGACATCTTGTTTCATAGGCTGGAACCTCTACAACACGCGAACCAGAATTCCTGAATTCATCAGCTATGAAATTCCTTCCTCCTGTTTGAACTCTTGGCAAAAAAACTCTGAGTCCATATCCTGATACCGGAAAATTTTCAATTAAACTTTCTGCTACAAATTCTGGGGGGACGAAATCAGCCTCAATACCTAAATCGTTTAGAGTTAAGGAAGTTTTCTCCCCTACTACAGCAATTTTTATTTTCTTCGAACATTCTTTTAATGAAGTATTTAAATTTCTTAATCTCTCATCTACAAATTGTATTCCATTACTACTGGTAAAAATAATCCAGTGAAAATCGTTAATTTCGCTTAAGGCATCATCAAGAGGATTTAAATCATCGGGATATCCAACATCAATTGCTGGAAAATCAAAGATTTGAGCTCCTTTATTAGTGAATAACTTTTTTATATCAGATATCTTATCTTTTGATCGAGTAATAATTATATTTTTTTGATTCAAAGAGAGCTCAGACATTTTTATTATTTCCCTCAACTTTTGAATCTTGATTATGTTTTTTATTTTTTAATTCCGCAAGGAGCTTGAGTACTGACAATCCTTTTTCTAATACTGTATCGTCTTTAAAAGTCATTTCTGGTACTCGTCTCATCTCTATTCTTTGACCTAAAGTATGCCTGATATAGCTCTTAGCAAGATTTAATTCTTCAACAATTTCTTTTCTTATTGCTTCTTCAGCAGTTGAAGTTATATAAATCTTGCAAAATTGCAAATCTCCTGATAAATCTATTTTTGAAATATTAATGAAATTACTCCTTAATAGATCATTTTCCAAATCATTTTGCAAAATAAGAGTTATCTCTTTTTTCAACAAAGAAGAAACTTTTGCAATCCGATAATTATTAGGCATTATTGTTATAAGTTGATTGGATTAGTCATTGCTTTTAGTACGAAATAAAATGTTACCAAGGCACTTATTACTGAAGAAATTAAACCTACCAATGTTAATGGATTTGATCTATTTTTAAATAAAGGTTCTAGTAATGCAACTAATCCTCCAGCAATAATAGAAATTAAATACTTAGGATATCTTGCAACATTAGAGAAAAATTGGCCCATTAGCTCCACAATTTGATTACTTTTTTAGCTAAGTTTTAACAAACATTAAACAGCATGATTACATTATATCAATTTAGACATAGCGCTTTTTGCTTAAAGACAAGAATGGCTCTTCACGCTAAGAAATTGCAATATAGAGTTGAAGAAGTTACACCAGGCTTAGGTCAATTTGAAATCTTTAAGATATCAGGTCAAAAACAAGTCCCAATAATTGTTGATGATAATGATCAAATTATTAGTGACTCTACAATTATTTGCGAATATATAAATAAAAAAAATGATAATAATCCACTTTTTCCAGAAGATCCTTTATTGTTTGCACAATGCAAATTAATAGAAGATTGGGCTGACACTACTATGGCTTCAACTTGTAGAAAAGCTCTGATTAAATCAGCAATAGAGAATCCACAACTACGCACTGCTTTACTTCCAGACGAAATACCATCTTCAGTAAAAGGTTTAGTTGATAAATTACCTTTTAAAAATCTTAGTAAAATCTCTAATGTAGTTTTTTCTACCAAAGACAATTTAGAACTGCAAAAAATATTAGAGGCTTTATCTAAAGCGCTAATTAATAAAAAATATTTAATAGGCGATAATTTATCAATAGCTGATATTGCAATTGCTGCACAATTATCTCTTCTTAAATTTCCAAAATCATCGGGACCAATTCTTTCAGGGGAAGGTTGTCAAGAGTACATAAATAATCCTTATTTAGAAAATATATTTATTTGGAGAAACAATATAGAAGAATATCTTTTTAGTGCTAAATCTCAATAAATTCAAACGATAATTTAAATTTACTAGTTTTAATTGCATGCACTGAGGGATCTCCAACTTTTGAACCGTATGTAGCAATATATTGAAAACCGCAGATATTAGGTTTTAAAGTATTCTCTGAATTGGAATTATGACGATTACATTTTTGAAATTTACTAATTGTCTCGACCTGATTAACCCTAGATGCTCCTGGTTTATGAAGAGTTTGAATAACTAATTCGTCAGCAAAAAACATATCATCATCTTGAATTTGATTTCTTCCTGTGATCCTTGAATCAATATATAGATCATCTTTTAAATAAGTAATTTGTTTGTTAATTGATTTAGGATCATTAACAACTTTAATCAAAGTATCACCAAATATCGCTTTACCAATTGACTCAGAATTTTTAGATCGATTACCAATAACTTCATTTAAATTATTTTTGAAAAAATTTACTTTGTAAATCACTGGTGCTTGAGACTCATCTTCTAAATCTTGAGAAGTAACAAGCCAATTACCCTCAAACCAATTAGGATAAACTAAATCTCTTGAAGTATTTGAAAATTTAAAATTTGGTAAGTATAGTTCTGGCCATAAATTTTCTCTTTCATCTAAAAATTCTCTTACATTATGATCATTGAAAGCAAATGCATTATCTAAAGAAATTACTTGAATAATTAGAAAAATAATTAATCCTAAAAAATTTTTAATCATGTCTAATCCATTAATAAGATCTGAAGACCATTTTGTATTATTAGAGCCAGATTCAAAAGAAAAAATAGTAACTAAAAAAGAAGCAATATTATGGTTAAGAAATTGGCTTCATAAGGTTGATTCATCAACTATATATCAAAAAAAAGATTATTCCAATGAGGAATTTCTCGAAGAATTATTAGAAAGTACTTATGAATTAGAAATAAAATTTGGATACGTTATTAAATGGTTTGCTGTGAGAGTGGAACCTGATTAATTTATAATTTTTTTATAAATTCCATAAACTATTTGTTTTGCAACTTCTTCAACATCTTCGTTATTAACCTCAACTCTTAAGTCAGCCTGAGAATATAAATTTTTTCTAGATTGAAAAATTTGGTTATATAAATCACTTAAATCTTTTCCCTGTAATAGAGGTCTGTTTTCAATATCTTTTTTCAACCTCTCAAGAGCAATCTCTTGCTTTGTGTCAATCCAAATAATAATTCCTTGTCTTAAAACACCCCAGTTTTCTGGTTTAGAAATAATTCCTCCACCAGTAGAAACGATTAAAGAAGGGATTTTAATTGTTTCTTTTAAGCAATTTGTTTCTAGTTCTCTGAATGCTTTTTCTCCATCTTCCTGGAACATTTCATTAATTGTTTTTTTTGCTATATTCTCTATTAATTTATCCAGATCAATATACTTATACCTCAATAACTCGGCTAATACTGGACCAGTTTTAGATTTACCACTAGCCATCATACCTATCAAATATATACTTCTTCCTTTAATTATTTTGTTTATTTTCTCAATAATAGATTTTTCCATACAGACAAAAGAGTATATAAAACCTTAAGATAGTATTATTACAGACATTTATGACTTTTACACATACCAAACCATTACATGGCCAGGGACGTGAATGCGTCATAACTCGACGTGCCTGTTTTAGTTCGAGCCATCGTTATTGGCTTCCTGAAAAAAGCTCAGAAGATAATTTCTCTCTTTTTGGGAAATGTAGTATAGCTCCAGGACATGGCCATAATTACGAACTTATCGTATCAATGGGGGGCAAACTTGACTCGGATGGAATGGTCCTTAATCTTTCTGATGTAAAACATTCTATTAAGAGTAAGGTCACTGGACAATTAGATTTTCGTTTTTTAAATGACGTATGGCCTGAATTTAATATTCATAGTCAAGAAGGCATTCTTCCAACGACTGAGGCTTTAGTTAAAGTTATCTGGAATCGTCTAAAAGATGAACTACCTCTTACAAGTTTAAGACTTTATGAAAGCCCAACTTTATGGGCAGATTACTATGGAAAAAACATGGAAGCTTTATTAACAATTCAAAGTCATTTTAATGCTGCTCACCGATTAGCAAAAGATGAGATTTCTCTTGATGAAAACAAGAAGATTTATGGGAAATGTGCCAGAGTAAATGGACATGGACATAATTATTTTCTCGATGTAACTGTTCGAGGAAAAATTGATCCAAGAACTGGGATGATATGTGATTTACCCTCATTACAAGCAATTATTGATGATCTTATAGTTGAACCGTTTGATCATACTTTCTTAAATAAAGATATCGAATATTTTAAAACTTGCGTCCCAACATGTGAAAATATTGCACTACACATTGCTGATATTCTCTCATCTCCGATTAAAAAAATTGGAGCAAATCTGCACAAAATAAAACTTCAAGAGAGCCCAAATAATGCTGCGGAAATTTATGTTGAACAAAGCGTACCAAATTCTTTGCAAAGAAATCTTACTAACTCTTTAGTTGCTCAAGCTTGAATACTCCAAACATAGCGATCATTATCGCTTCTAGTTTAGACGGAAGGATTGCCTTCCCAAGTGGAGGAGAATCTCATCTTGGAAGTAAGGAAGATAGGAGAATGTTAGATGAAAACTTATCAATAGTTGACGCTACCATTTTTGGATTGGGAACTCTAAAAGCTCATCAAAGTACATATTTAGTAAAAAATCGTTATAAAAATGGCGAGACAAAAATTTCAAAAAATCAGCCTATTTCTATAGTTGCCTCCAATAGCAAAAAATTTAAAAAAGATTGGAATTATTTCAATCAACCAATAAAAAGATGGTTAATCAGCTCTAATAAAAAAGATGCAATAGAGAGTAAAGATTTTGATAAAGAAATTTTCTACAAAAATTCCTGGAGTAAAACCTTGTTAAGTATTAAAAAAGCTGGAATCAATCGTCTAGCACTTCTTGGTGGAGCAAATCTTATAAATTCTTTTATAAAAGAAGATTTGATTGATGAAATCAAAATTACAATAGCCCCAAGAATTATTGGAGGGAAATACACATGGATACCTACTGAACAAACAAATAAAATTTTTAATTTAAAGCAATTTTGGAATATAAAATCGATTAAAGAATTAGATAAAAATGAAATATATATTCATTACATAAGAAAAACTAAAGATGATTAAAGTAAAAAAAATATGAATCATATTGAGCACAAAATTGAAATTAAACTATCAATTCAAGAAATAAATAAAGAAACATGGAATGAATTAAGAAAAGAAATCAACAATCCATTTTATGAATGGGAATGGCTCTATAACCTTGAATTATCGAAAAGTGTCTCAAGACAAACTGGATGGCAACCTTTATATTTTATTGCTTATGAAAATGAAGAAATATGCGGAATAGCTCCACTTTTTCTTAAAAATCATAGTTATGGCGAATTTATTTTTGATCAATCCTTTGCAAAATTAGCTCAAGATTTAAATTTAAATTATTATCCTAAGCTCATTGGGATGAGCCCTTACAGCCCTATTAATGGATACGAATTTTTATATAAAGAAAATAAAAATAAAATAGAAATCACAAATTCATTAATAAAACATATTGATGACTTTGCTTTGAAAAATAATATCTTGAGTTGCAATTTCTTATATGTAAACGAAGATTGGGGAAAACATTTACAATCCTTAGGATATCAGGAATGGATAAATACAAGTAGTGAATGGAAAAATAATGGGGAAAAGACATTTGATGATTTTTTATCCAGATTCAACTCTAATCAAAGAAAAAACATTAAAAAAGAAAGAAAATCAATTTCAAAACAAAATCTCGAGATCAAAATTCATACAGAAGAGAATATAAATCTAGAAATGGTTCAAAAAATGCATAATTTCTACGAGCAGCATTGTTTGAGATGGGGAGTATGGGGTAGCAAATATCTTACCTCTGAATTTTTTGAAAACATTCTTGAAAATAAAAGAAATCTATTGTTTTTTAGTGCATCAAGAAATGATTCTGAAAGGACGATTGCAATGTCAATGTGTATAAAAAATGAAAAATATATATGGGGTAGATATTGGGGTAGTCAAGAAGAAGTACTTAACTTACATTTTGAATTGTGCTATTACCAGCCTATTGAGTGGGCAATAAAAAATAACATTGAAAGTTTTGATCCTGGAGCAGGAGGTAAACATAAAAGAAGAAGAGGGTTTTACGCAAAAGGTGCTAAAAGTTTTCACAAATGGTTTAACAAAAACATGAAAAATATAATTACCCCTTGGTTAAATGAAGTTAATTTTCAAACTTTGAAAGAAATAGA
>QCUQ01000017.1 GCA_003210655.1 Prochlorococcus sp. AG-679-M10
TATATAATTGAAAAAGAACTATGGAGACAAAAAACTTATTCAGATAGACAGTGGCAGTTTTGCAAGGAGAGTCTTATAGATTTAAGAAATTCACTTGAAAATATTGGACAACCTTTAATTTTTAGAACAGGTAAAGTTATTGAAATTTTTGATGAGATATCTAATAAATTCAACATAAAGGGAATTTATAGCCATCAAGAAACTGGTGACTATTTTACATATAAAAGAGATAAAGAAGTTAGAAAATGGGCTTCAATGAAGAAAATAATTTGGAAGGAATATTTACAATTTTCTGTTTTTAGAGGAAATCTAGATAGAAATAATTGGTCAAAAAAATGGAGAAAAAATATGGAGAAAAAATTATTATTAGAGCCTTCAAATATTAATCCTATAGAAATTGATACTGGAGCAATACCATCAGACGATTTCTTTAACTTTAAAGATGATTTATGTGAAGGAAGATTAAAGGGTGGGAGGGAAAATGGTCTAAAAAGAATGGAATATTTTTTCAGTAAGAAATTAAATTCTTACTCAAAAGACATTTCAAGCCCCGAGAAATCATTTGATAGCTGCTCAAGACTATCTCCATATTTGAGTTGGGGCTGCATATCTTTAAAAGAGATTTTTTTTAAAGCTAATTTAATTAAAAATACTAATTTTAAAATGCTAAAAAGTAGATTAACTTGGCATTGTCACTTTATTCAAAAACTTGAAAGTGAGCCAGAATTAGAATTTAAAGAATTTCATCCATATTTCCAAAAAATCAGAAAAAAAGATAATGATTTACTCCAATTATGGAGTGAAGGTAAAACTGGTTTTCCTTTCTTAGATGCCTGTATGAGATCTTTAAATTTTAATGGCTGGCTTAATTTCAGAATGCGTGCAATGTTGATGTCTTTTGCAAGCTATAACTTATGGATACCATGGCAAGATTCTGGTTCAGTATTGGCATGCAAATTTATTGACTACGAGCCTGGAATTCATTGGAATCAATGCCAAATGCAATCAGGTACAACCTCTATAAATACAAATAGAATTTATAATCCTATTAAGCAAGGGAAAGATCATGATCCAAAAGGGAATTTTATTAGAAAATGGGTACCGGAAATAAAACATTATCCTGATAACTTTATACATGAACCTTGGTTGATGGAAAATTTCAATTCAACTGAGTATTCAAATTCTGAATATACAAAACCAATAATAGACCTCTCAAAAACAACTAAGATTGCCAGAAAAAAGATTCAAGAAATAACTCAAATAGATGGTTATTGGGATATTTCAAAAGAAGTATATTTAAAACACGGCTCTAGAAGAACATCATTAATTAAGAAAAAAAATCATCCTAAAAAGATCAATATAAAACCAAAAGGTGATCTTCAATATGAATTAAATCTTGAATTATAAATTTAATTTATTCAAAAAATTAAAACCTTAAAAGCTGTCAAAAAATTTATTTTTAAAAAGAATTCAAGTTAAATAAGTTACAACTAGAAATCCACGTTCATCAGTATCAACCTTTAATGTATAGAGGTTATTTATTGTATGCATGAAGAAACCTACAATCGAGCTTAAATCAACAGAATTTACTGAAGTTATAGAAATTGAAAGAACAGTTACCCCCGACGAAGAGAAAAGAGTTGACCACGTTTTTGTTAGAAGAAGAAAAATTTGTAAGCGCCATCCTGAAGGATTTGCAACCGAAGAGTATGCAAGATTTGATATTGAATGGCCAGAAGAAGTAAAGGAAGAAATCAAAGAAGATATTAAAGAAGAAATCAAAGTGAACTCATAGCAGTAATGTCCGATAGATTTGAATGGGACGATACTAATAGTTCAGGAATTTGGTGGAGTACTAATGTAAGCATTAGAGATGAATGTATTCTGCTGAAAGAGGATACAGAATGTGATGACTCTGATATCGTTGAGTTACTAAGAAGTATTGCTAAAAATATCGAAGATAATGGTCTATAACGCTTGATAAATTTAATTTTAATAAAATTTGCCTAAAAACTTTCTAATCTTTCAACTGAATCTAATAATTTCAATGTGATGCCTTTTTCGCTCATTGAATGACCAGCTTCATCTACGATAATTAACTCTGAATTTATTAATTTTCTATTAAGGTCCCAAGCACTCCTTACAGGACAAACTACGTCATATCTACCTTGAATTATTTTAGTTGGTATGGATTCTATAATATTTATATTTTTCAAAATAAAATCTTCTTCTAAGAAGATCTTATTTATAAAATAATGACATTCTATTCTAGCAAAAGCATCCGAAAAGGAATTAGTTTTACTTTTACCAACATCAATATCTCTTTTTATAAGATGGCTTGTAGAAAGTTCCCAATTTGTCCAGGCAGCGGCAGCTTTTGATCTAAGTTCAATATCTGGGGAGGTTAGATATTTGTAAAAAGAAGCTATCAAGTCATCCCTTTCATCCTTGGGAATTACTGCAATATATTTTTCAAACTCTTCAGGAAATATCTCACTTGCGCCATATTGATAAAACCATAAGAGTTCAAATTTTCTACATAAGAATATTCCTCTTAAGGTCATACCTAAGACTTTTGATGGATTTTTAATTGCATAAATTAAAGCTAGAGTAGATCCCCATGAACCCCCGAACAAATGCCAAGAATGTATTTTTAAATGTACTCTTAATTTTTCAATATCATTTACTAGGTCGCCTGTTGTATTTTCTCTTAATTCTGAAAAAGGTCTTGAAAAACCGCAGCCTCTTTGATCAAATTGAACAATATCAAATTTTTCAGGATTAAAATATCTCCTATATCTTGGCTGACTTCCTCCTCCAGGACCACCATGGATTACTAATATCTTTTTACCTTTGGGATTTCCAGATCTTTCCCAATAGATAGAATGGATTTTACTTACTTGTAAAAAGCCCTTTTCTCTTGGCTCGATAGAGGGGAATAAATTTTTCTCTTTCATTTTATAAATATAATTTATTTCAAATTGAAAAATAATATTTACTAATAATAAACGTTTAAAATTATATAAATCAGTAAAAAAGAGGCCTGTGATAACAGTCCTCTTTTAAATTTCTTATTTCCTACTTTCAGGATTTATAAAACATATTATAAAGTTCATTTATTCATGAGCTTAAAAATAGTTGGATTAGGGGATACTTCTCGATAAATTTAGTTCTTTTTTGTCGCTGGTAATTATAAAGCGAAGTCTTATCAGACTAATTGATTGAACTTTATTTTTCGATTAATCCCATTGTCAGGAATACACTTCCTATATTAGTAAATTTGCTAAATTTCAGGCGGACTATCAATCATTTAGATTGCCTCCTAACTCAACATTCATAAATTACTCCTATCTCTATTTCAAGTAAATCCGTAAATATGCTGATTTACTTTTTTATCGATTTATACGAGAATTCTAATGCTTTGTTTGTTCTATATTATTTAAGTAGATTTTAAAGCCATACTTTTAATATTAAAAAAGTATATAGAGATCCTAACTATAAGAGCCAGGAAATGATTTTAAATACAAATAGCATTCTCTTGTATTTAGGTTTTTTATCTTTTGTTCTAATATTATTTTCATTATTTTATGAAATATATATTTTTAATAAAGCACCTTTTTTAAAAAATTCTGTTTATTCAAAGCCACTTAATGAGAGCTTATCAATTTTAATACCGGCTTATAATGAAGAGAAAAATATAGTCAATTGCCTAAAAGCATTAAGTGAAATAAAAAAACCTTGCCAAACTTTTAAAATTTTAGTTGTTGATGATTCAAGTACTGATGATACTTATCATGAGGCTATAAAATGCAAAGATGAATATTTTCAAAAAAATGATGATATAGAAATTATTTCGTCTGGGGATAGACCAAGTGACAAAAATTGGGTTGGGAAAAATTGGGCTTGCTATAAAGGATCAAAACAATTAACCACTGATTGGATTTTATTTATAGATGCGGACGTCATAATTGGTAAAAATTGTATTTTTAATGCATTATTAAAATCTTGTACAGATGATATTGATTTATTATCTTTAGCTCCAAAAATAAATTGTAATTGCTTAGCAGAATGGATGGTCCAACCAATAATGACTAGTCTTCTTATGCTAGGTTTCCCAATTTTTAAAACTAATGATTCATCAAATAAAGATTCTTTTGCCGCAGGTCCATTTATGCTATTTAAAAAAAAATCTTATGATCTAATTGGCGGACATCTAGAAACATATAATGAAGTCGTTGAAGATTTAGCATTAGCCGAAAAAATAAAATCAAATAATTTAAATTTAAATTTTTCTATAGCAATTAACGATATCTCTCTTAATATGTATAGAAATTTAAATTCATTAATAGAGGGATGGAGTAAAAACTGGTTCCTAGGCCTTGAAAAAAACATTTTAAAATCACTAAGTGCATCAATATTTGTATTTTTCTTATATTCATTTCCTTTGATTTTATTTATGATATCACTAATAAAAATTTATTTTACTGATAATACAAAGCTATATTTACTAACTTTTCTAATTTCTTTTATATCTATTATTAGTTATGGATTAAAAAGGCTAATATTTAAGAATAAATTTAATATCCCTAACAATTACTGGTACCTCAATAGCATAGGCGGACTTATTGTAATTTATATAAGTTTTTTATCTATTTATAGAACAGTTACTGGAAATGGATGGACTTGGAAGGGGAGAAATTTATATGAAAAATTAGATTAATAAAATTTTCAACTTTCTTCAGTTTCATAAAGTAAAATACTCTCAATTATCATACGATCACTATCTGTTAATTCATAATTTTCTATTTTCCATTCTGTAAACTTTATACAATCATCAAGAGATGGATTTTCTTTTCTACATTTTCGCCACTCTCTAATCCAATCTGCTAGAGCATAAGTAATTTTTGTTGTAAGCATTTTTTACCAATCTGGATAAATTAAATCTTCTCCAATCGGCTCCTCATAAAATTCTCCTTTTTTTAAACCTCTTTCGTATTGATCAATAATTTTCTGATAAGAGTTTATAGAGGGTATTAAATCTCCAACATAGCTTTGTTCCATTTATTTCTTATAAATATTCTCCTATTAATCACTATATATAGAAATCAAAGAAATTATGAATAACAAATTATTTCCCCATCGCTCTTCTTAATTTTGCAGCTTCATCTAAACCCTCCATTATTGTAAAGGTAGAATTCTCAGTTGCTTTTCTTCTCAACTTTGAAAGTTCTCTATATTCTTCAGATTCAAAAGCTTCAACTGCTTCCCTCATGGAAGAAAATTCACAAATAACAGCTAAATTAGAATCCTCAGTTCGTTCCTTTCCTAATAGTTCTGTATCTTTTGCAAATACTACCCCACCAACTTCTTTTAGCCATGGAGTAACTTTATTTACATACTCATCAAATAATTCCCGATTAATTATTTTTGCCGTTGATATCCAATAGCCTTTTGCTCCTTTTTTATCCATAAAAATAATCTTTAAACTAAATTTAAATATAATTTACAGTTTAGTATCGTTCTATATGAAAATTTTTATTAATATAATATGTTTTTTTTTTGAAAAAAATAATTGAATATAAAACTAAATACGCTTAACTTTTAAAAAGAGCACTAGTTATTAATTATCTATATCTAATATGGATTTCATCAATAAGAACAAAATCCTTACAGTTATGGCTGCAATAGCAATTTTTTCCTTTATTTTAGAAAAAACTGGGATTATCCACCCTTGAAAATTATTTAAATTAGAAATTTCTAGATAAAAAAATTGAACTTAATGAAATAAATAAACCACAAGAATTGCTGCAACAATGAGTATTGGAGATAATGCTGTAAACATTAAAGTCTTGAAATTAAGTTCCATTTACATTTAAATAAATATACAAACCCAGTAAAGAATACTTTTAAGTATTAGCAATAAGTAGAATTTACATTGTTTAGATATGCAAAAAAAAATGAATAAAAAAAGATATCAGGAAGAATATGAAGAAGGTTCTAATTTACTTTGGCCTAGCGAAGAAGAAGATAAAATTACCAGAAAATTTTATAGAGATTTATCGCACCTATCTAAAAAAGAAATTCATAATAAAAATAAAAATTCGAATTTTTTACAACAAATTTTTAGAGTCTTAACTGGAAAGGCAGGTTCGTCAAAAAATATAGATAAGTCTATAAAAAAATTTTAGCTTAAATAATTTATTAAAAAAAAAATATGCATAATTCAAACAAGAAACGCAAAAATCAAACAAACAGTATTTTTCTTCATAAAACTAAAATTTTTTCAACTATAGTCTTCATCCCATTTCTTTACTTATTAGGTTGGATATTCTCACAGTCATTTTTATTCTTAAGTTTAAGCAAAGAAACTTTATCCTTAATAGGAACGATATTTACATTCTTATTATTTATTTCCTTAATGCCTGCATGGTTTAATTTTCGATGGCAAATAAGAAATAGTTGGGAAACACTTGGTTTAAATAATAAAACTTTTTTGAATAATATCTTATCTTTTTCTCAAGGGATTATTTTTGCTTTAATATTACTAATTTTAATTTTGATACCATTACTCAAAAGTAATTACATTACTTTTTCAGGAGGATTGTCTTCAGACATAATATTAAATGGGATTTTACTTACTTTTGGCATTGGGGTTGCTGAGGAAATAATTTTTAGGGGATGGCTTTTAGAAGACTTAAAACTTCAATTTGGAATAAAAGTTGCCTTAATTAGTCAATCTATAGTTTTTAGCCTTGTTCATATTGGATTCAAAATGCCATTTTGGAATACATTAGGCATTCTTTTAGGTTTATTCACTTTAGGAATCCTTTGTTCAATTATAAGATTAAAAGATGAGGGATCATTGTGGGGTGCTATTGGTCTTCATGGTGGACTTGTCGGTATTTGGTTTATTTTAAATAATGGTTTAATAAATATATCTAAAGAAGCGCCTGTCTGGTTAGTTGGTTATGGCGCGCCTAATACAAATCCATTAGGTGGTTCCTACGCTATTTCATTATTACTAATTTCCTGCATTTTTTACTTTTTAAAATTTAAGAATCAGATATTCAAATTTATAAAGTAAATAGGAATCGTTTTAAAATTTATATTAATTTCGCTAAAGTCAACAATGAGTTGAGACTTTCTAATTTTTTTTGAGCTTGAATTATCATTCTTTTAGAATCTGGAACACAATCAGCCTGTAATGATAATGCATAAGAATATTCTTCATTAGTGATAGCTATGCATTTTTCAATCTTTGATTTTGAATCTGAATCAATCATATTAAGACTATCTATTAATTTTTTACCCGCAATTTGCAAAAGGAGTTGATTAAAAGCTTGTTCTGATAAATTATTATTCAAATTTGTTTTTTTAAAATGCTAAGCATTGTCCAAACAAATTGCTATTGAAAATTAATAAATTAACTTATATATTCCTATAAAAAATCCTTTAATTTTATAGAGATATTAATTTTTCTTTTAAATAGATATAAATACTGATGGCTTTTTATAAAAAAGTTGTCAAATTTAAATAAAGTTTAAATATAAAATTATGAACTTAGAGGCAGGATTTCAATTCATTATTTTTTTGTTTTTGTTTGGATCTACTAATTATTTGATGATGTTAATTAGATATGAAAATGACCTTAAGAAAAGAAAAATTATACAAAAGAATAGAATTACAGAGTTATATCCAAAAGGAACTTTTATAAGCGTATAAAATTATAAATAAAATATATTCATAATTTAGTTTTTTTAATTTAGTAACTGATATTGGAAAACATTTTAAAATTTAAAAAATTCGTTTTTGAGAAATAAATTTATTTTTCTAAATTTGAAATTATTTTAAAAGGAAAATTTATTTACCATTTAGGATTGGTTTTTTCCCATCCTTCATTTATTAATTTTTTCCAAAATAATCTTGCATCTTGGATCTTCATTTCTTTTCTTGTTTTCATTAAAGGAGGATTTTCTCCATGAATACCCATGACGATGCCCTCTTCAATAAACATAAATTCGATCAAATCCTCTTTATTTTCATTATTTTTATAAAAACGAATTACTCCAACTGAGTTAGAATCAATTAACCAAAAATCATATTCTTTTTTCATTTATTTGGAAGTTTAATGAAAAGAAGTCAAATCAAAGATATCCATAAAATAATCCAATTTAGACATTGATAGTTAGAAAATATTTTCATCAAAATTAATTTAAATAATTTAATATTTTATCTGTCGATTCTTTTTTAGTTCTCCCCGTTTTTTTTTGGAGTCAAGCCTTCTATTTTGAGAAGCTTTAGATGGTTTTGTAGCTTTTCTAATTTTGGATAAATTTTTTAATGAATTTCTAATTTCTGAGCTAATTCTTTTTATAGCTATTTGTCTATTAAGTAATTGATTCCTTTCTTCCTGGACGGCTAGACATATACAGTCATTGACTAATTTGGTTTTCAATTTTTTCATTAAAACTTTCTTTTGATAATCATTTAAGACTTTTGATTCTTTGATATTAAAAATAATTTCTACTCTAGTATTAGTTTTATTTACTTTTTGACCTCCCGGGCCAGATGATCTAGAAAAACGCCATTTTAATTCTCTTGAAGGAATTACTAATCTGGAAGTAATAATTAAATCCATTTTTATTTCTAAAACATCCTCAGCTCATATCCGAATATACTTGTACATTACATTACCGATAAAAAATAGATCGGTAAATACTGGCCGGTTTAGTTAGGTAAACCGAAATTCGGTGTATTTGCCGTATAATTTTTTTCGGTTTGTATCCTTTCAAGATTCAGATATTTATAAGATATTTGATCTGTACTTAATTCAAAGGTCACTATGTATTCAATGTTTGATCTTCTTTTTGAAACTCCTTCATATCGTCCAGTATTTGTTATTTCTGATACCGAGATGAAAGAACTCAAGAAAAACCATCATCAAGAAGAACTTGATGAAATCACAACCCAAAGAAAAAGACTAGAAGATGCTTTTAAATCTCAATTAAAACATCTTGAAGAAAGGGAAAAAGAAGTCAAGAATGAGCTTAAATTACTTTCAGGAACTAAAGGAAAAGCATAGTTTTTTTTTCAAAAAACTTATTACTTAAAAGACGGTTATTTTTAGCCGTCTTTTTTCTCAATAAATTTATAAATTTTTTAAACCACGAATTCATAAAATCTTTTCCATAATGAAGTAATGAAAGATAAGCAAGAAAAAATAAGAATGTTTTTGCCTTTTAGCTGGGTAGTTTGCGCAGTCATATCTTTTGCTTACATAAATTCTCATTTAATTAACACCTAGTTAAATGAATAAATTATCAAAAGAACAAGTTTTAGCTTCTTCAAGTGGATGGGTCGCATCACTACTTAATTTCTTACCAGGAGTTGGAACTGGTTATCTATATCAGAGAAGATGGTTACAATATTTCATTACTACTGGAGTAGTAATTGCATGGTTTGTTATAGGAATAATTTTGCAAGGTGATAAACAACCAAGTCAAACAGAACAATTAATAGGTATTTCAGGCTTATTTCTTATATCAACAATAACAGTAGTAGAAGCTAACTTAGCTTTTAAGAAAGCTGTCAAATTAGCCTCTATTAAAAAAGAAGAAGAAAAAACTCCGATTAAAAAAGGATGGTTTAAATAAACTTTAATTACTGTAGAAAAATAAAATTTCTTTTTCTTTAAGGCCTTCCCAACCAGAATCAATTAATAATTGATCTAAAGTTTCTTTATCAAAATGCTTGGAACCTGTTTTAACACATCTATTTCTCATTGACTTTTTAACTCCGCTTCTTTCTCTTTTATTTTCTTCGTTCATAATCCTGTTGTAAAGCTCAAGCATTTTTGAGGGGATTGGAGTCCCATCTAGGTCAATACCATTTTCAATTGCTTCATCAACTGCTTGCATCCCTATTTTTTTCATAAAGTTTGATTTATTTATAGAAAACATCCTATAAGAAAAGATATTAATTTCTAAGGGTTTGAATAATTAATTTACTGATTTTGAATTTCCTTTAAGACTCTTATTGCCTCTTTTATATGTTCTGGCCCATTCAACAAATCTCGAAAGATATGCTTAATAAACCCATTTCTATCAATAACATAGGTAACTCTTCCATCTAATAAACCAAGTACTTTGGGTACCTTGAAAGCTTTTCTTAGTGAATCATTTTTATCACATAACAAAGGATATTGTAATTTATTTTTGTTGGCAAATGCCAAGTGGCTTGAAGAACTACCATTACTTACCCCCCAAACTTGAGCACCAAGGACTTTAAAAAGGTCATACTTGTCTCTAAATCCGCAAACCTCTATAGTGCATCCCGGGGTGTCGTCCTTTGGATAGAAAAACAAAACTAAGGGAGTTTTTAATCCATTATTTGACCTTTTAGTGCCATTCTGATCTAGTAAAGAAAATTGTGGTACTTTATCTCCAATCTGCAAAATAATTTATATAAAACTCCATCTTAGAAGCAACAATTATTTTTCTGTGACCAAAAACAACAAAGTTTTGGATAAATATTTCAAACATTGTTCTAAAAGATACTAAAAGATTCCTTTAATTTACTAATGTTGTTG
>QCUQ01000018.1 GCA_003210655.1 Prochlorococcus sp. AG-679-M10
AAAGAAAAAAGGGTTTGGGGATTTATAGTTTATCAATAGCTACCTTCAAATGATATTATTAACTAATCTGTACTAATTTAAAATGATTAAATTGCGCCTTAAGCGCTTTGGAAAGAAAAAAGAAGCAAGTTTCAGGATCGTTGCATGCAATAGTACTTCCAGAAGAGATGGAAGACCTCTTCAAGAATTAGGTTTTTACAATCCAAGAACTAAAGAAACTAGGCTTGACACAGAAGCATTAAGAATCAGACTTACTCAGGGAGCACAACCTACCGATGTTGTAAGAACTTTACTAGAAAAAGGTGGATTATTAGAAAAGAAAGTTAGACCTTCTATTGCTATTGGTAAAGCTAAATTAGAAAAAGAAAAGATTGCGAAGGCCAAGAGCAAAGAAGCTGAAAACGATAGTAAAGAAGCTGAAAGCTAAAAATTGTTGAATTTATTTTTACATATTAACTAAATGAAAGAAGTTTCCAAAACTGGTCACTTCACTATAGATTTGCCAAGTTCGGATGCCGCTACTGCGTTATCTGGTCCTGGAAATTCTTTTTTAAAAAAATTTGAATCTCTTACTGGGGTCTCCTTAACTATTAGAGGTCTACAACTTGAAATGCATGGAGTAATTCCTAATCTTGAAAGGGCATCTGCATTGGTAGAGCTAACAAGACCAATTTGGGAACAAGGATTAGAAGTCCCAGAAGTGGATCTTAAGGCTGCTCTAAGTTCATTAAATATGGGAGAATCATCTTCTCATGCTGAGCTTGGGAAAAAGATTCTAGCCCGTTCAAAAGAAGGGAGATATTTAAGGCCTAGAACTATAAGACAAAAAGAATATGTTGAATCTATTGAGAACTTTGATTTAACTTTCGCTATTGGTCCAGCAGGTACGGGTAAAACATTTTTAGCAACCGTTTGTGCAGCTAGATTATTAAATGAGAAAAAAATCGAAAAAATTGTTTTAACAAGACCAGCTGTAGAAGCTGGTGAAAATTTAGGATTTCTGCCTGGAGATTTGCAACAAAAAGTGGATCCCTACTTACGACCTTTGTTTGATTCTCTACATAGTATTTTTGGTACCGACAAAACAAATTCATTAATTGATAAAGGCATTATTGAAGTCGCACCACTGGCATTTATGAGAGGAAGAACATTAGACAATTCTTTGGTTATTTTAGATGAAGCTCAGAATACTACCACTTCTCAAATGAGAATGTTTTTAACTAGATTAGGAGAGAGATCAAAGATGGTGGTTAATGGTGATATTACTCAAATTGATTTAAAAAATGAGCAGTTAAGTGGTTTGGTGGAAGCATCTAAAATATTTTCTAATACTGAAGGAATAAAGTTTTGTTATTTAACTGCTGAAGATGTGGTTCGACACCCTTTAGTTCAGAAAATTATTGAGGCTTACAAATAAAATATTATTTGGGTGAACCGAACACTGAAATATAAAAAATTAGGTAGAATGAATATAATTAAAACGTATAAAAATGCCAGCAAGTAGTAATTTTAATCAAGCTATTCGCGATGCTCAAACTAGTCCAATCGTTGGACCAAATGTAGTTCAGAAAGCTCTTCCTTACGTAGGTGGAGGAATGGTTTTAACTTCTTTAGGCGTTTTAGCGGGTGTCTCGCTAATAGCAACAAACCCTTCACTCTTTCAGCCTCTTTCTATAGTTGCTTTAATAGCTGAACTGGTTTTATTTTTCATTGCAACAAGTGCTGCTAATAACGCGAATAATGCAAAGGCTCTTCCTTTATTAACTGGATTTAGTTTATTAACAGGTTTTACGTTAAGTGGAATAGTAGCTTTGGCAATTGGAACAATTGGCATCGGATCTGTTGGCACAGCGGCACTGGCCACAGGAATTACTTTCGTAATAGCTTCTTATACAGGCCAAAGAATGAGTGAAAGTGTTGGTCAAGCTCTTAGCGGAGTTGTTGGACTTGGCTTGATTGGTTTGTTGATAGCAATGTTTGTTCAATTAATTGGCGGATTCTTTGCTCCAGGAGTTTTTGGAGGTTCAGGTCTTGAACTAATGATTGCAGGATTTGGAACGGTTTTATTCGTTGCAATGTCTTTCTTAGATTTTTATACAATGCCTAGAAGATATAATGATGATCAATATCTAGCTGGGGCTTTAGGTATGTATTTAACTTACATTAATCTATTTGTATTTATCTTGAGATTGATGATTGCACTTCAAGGTGGTGGAAGAAGAAATTAAAAAATAATTTTAACTTAACTTATATACTTTAAAGCGTAGAACCATCTACGCTTTTTTTATTGTGCAATATCGAGAATTTGTTGCTTTATAAATTCCTTTTGCTTATCATTATATTTTTTTGAATTATCGAAACTATTTCCAAGATTGTCTAAATCATTCATTATTTGATTAATATTTTTTGTAACAGACTTCGTTTCCAAAACCCGCAAAATACTTTTACATCTCTCTGATATATTTTCCGAATTAGATTTATATTCAAGATTATTGTCACTTTCATGAATAATTACTTGAGCAGAGCTCATAATTAGATTTTTAATTACTATTTCGACTACATCATTTCCAGCCTCTTGAAGTTTGAAAACAAGTGAGAACGGAAGCTTATCTAATAAATAACAATTTTGATCTGACAATGCATACGCAAAAAAACCTCTCAAACCATTTTTTGTTTTAATTAGCTCTGCGACTCTATCTGCTAAAACTTCCTCACTTAAAAAATCTTCTTCCCATTCTTTACACCATTGAGCAGATATATTTATTGCCTGAGTAAAAGAAGTTTCTTTTAAGTTTATAGCTTTTTTTATCATTTTTGATCAGAATTTTATTATGGATGTTTTAAAAGACTTTTGACTAATTATAAATCTGGTTTCGTAACTTTACTAGGAAGGCCAAATGTAGGGAAATCTACTTTAATAAACAAGTTAATTGGAGAGAAAATAACAATTACGTCTCCTGTGGCTCAGACTACTAGAAATAAATTAAAAGGAATACTTACTACAAAATTTGGGCAAATAATTTTTGTAGATACGCCTGGAGTTCATAAACCTCATCATCTTCTAGGCGAAATACTTGTGAAAAATGCTAAATCAGCAATAAATGGTGTAGATATGGTTGTTTTAGTTCTCGATTCAAGTGTTGAACCTGGTAGAGGTGATGAATACATAAAAGATTTTTTAGTTGCAACTAAAACTGAATTTATTGTTGTAATGAATAAATGGGATTTAGTGAACAAGGAATTCAAGAGTCTAAGATTAGATCAATATAGAAAAGTTTTTGGAACTGGTAAAAATTTTCAAATTGTAAGTGCATCTGAAGGAGATGGGTGCTCTGAATTGATTGATATAATTTTAAATTCCCTTCCAATAGGACCAATGCTTTACGAGGAAGATACAATATGCGATCAACCCCTAGATAATTTATTAGCGGATTTAGTAAGAGAGCAAGTATTAATCAATACAAGGGAAGAAGTTCCCCATAGTGTTGCGGTAAAAATAGAAAAAATTAAGGAAATTAAAAGAGATAAGGGTAAAAATTTTACAGCTATTTTGGCTACAATTATTGTTGAGAGAACAAGTCAAAAGGGAATTCTTATTGGTAAAAAAGGTTCGATGTTAAAGACTATTGGACAGACTGCAAGATCAAATATGAAGAAGTTAATAAATGGTCCAGTTCACTTGGAGTTGTTTGTGAAAGTTGTTCCAAATTGGAGAAAAAAAGAATCAAAATTAATGGAGCTAGGTTATGAGGTGGATTATTAAATGACTCGTTTCAATTTTGACGTAATTACTTTGTTTCCCAAAGCTTTTGAATTAATCAATAATTTAGGAGTCATAACAAGAGCTTTAGAGAAAAATCTGATTAATGTCAACTTGCATGATTTAAGAGAATACGGAGAAGGCAATTATAGGCAAGTAGATGATAAGCCTTACGGGGGAGGTTCAGGGATGGTTTTAAAACCAGAGCCGATCTACAAGGCTCATGATTCAATAGACAAATTACCGAATAGTAAAACTCTATTAATGACTCCACAAGGTAAAGTCTTGAAGCAGCAGGATCTTTTAAGATGGTCTTCTTTGGATCAATTGATAATTATCTGTGGGCAATACGAAGGTTTTGATGAAAGAGTTAGATGCTTGGCTGATGAAGAGGTTTCTATGGGTGATTATGTACTCTCAGGTGGCGAAATTCCTTCTATATCAATAATAAATGGATTAACAAGATTATTGCCGGGAACCCTAGGAGATCCAGGATCGTTAATAGATGAGAGTCATAATTCTTCTTTATTAGAATATCCTCATTACACTAGACCCCTAATTTTTAGAGAAATGAGGGTACCAGATATTCTGGTTAGTGGTAATCATGAAGAGATTAAATTATGGCGCAAGCAAAAAATGTTAGAAAGGACTTTGGATAGAAGAAATGACTTGATTTCGAATGATGACTATAAAAAATTACCAAAAAGTAAGAGAATAAACAAAGACTCAAATGAAATAATGAAATTCCGAATAGGTAATGGATATGATATTCATAGATTAGTGGAGGGCAGAAACTTAATAATAGGAGGAGTTAAATTGCAACATCCTGATAATTTAGGACTGGATGGTCATAGCGACGCTGATGTTCTTAGCCACTCAATAATGGATGCATTATTAGGAGCTCTATCTCTTGGTGATATCGGAAAATATTTCCCTCCATCTGATCAGAAATGGAAAAATGTAGATAGTTTATTTTTGTTATCTAAAGTTATTGAATTAATTAGAAAGCAAGGTTGGGAAGTAAATAATATTGATAGTGTTATTGTGGCTGAAAGACCAAAAATCAACCCCTTTGTAGAACTAATGAAGAATAATATTGCTGAGATCTTGCAAATCGATGATAGTTTTATAGGAATAAAGGCTACCACAAATGAGAAATTGGGACCTGAGGGTAGAGAGGAAGGAATAAGTTGTCACTCTGTAGTTTTGCTTGAGAAAAAAGAATGAAAATAAACTTTAAAGTTAAAGAAAAAATAAAAACCCTTTCTTTTTTATTTATTTGTCTATTCATTTTTCTTTTTCAAATCAATTCTCCAATCCTTAATGCTCTTTCCATGGATACTTATCAAACTGGACTTGTCACAGAAGAATTAAGACTTAAAGTTCCTTGTAAGTTTAAAGATGTGTGGCTTGAGACTGAAAAAAAAGTTTGGGAGCCATGGTTATCTATTCAAGATGGGTTTTTGGGAAGACAAATATTTTGGGATAAAGAAAAAGAAGAAGCTCTTATATTGGTTAATTGGAAAAATAAAAAATTATGGAAAAGTATATCAATGGAGGAAGTTAATGAGATACAAGAGCAATTCGAGGAAAATGTTAAAACATCTTTGAATTTAAATGTAAATCCTTTTAAATTAATTTATGAAGGGGAATTAGATAAACAAGGATGAATTTTGATATTAGGTTTGACTTCCAAAGAAGAGAGAGAATTGGTCTTATTGAAGCAATATGGGGTGCGGACAAAAGTATTGATCAATTAAAAAGAGTATCTGAAGAAGTTTTAGCCAAGAAAGAAGTTGTCTTTATTACACGAATTAATGAAGAAAACGCTTCACATTTATTAGATATATATAAAGAAGCAAGATTCTATGAAGAAGCAAATTGTCTCATAATTGGTGAAAATTTTAATAAATTTTCTACAAACAAAAAAGTAGCAATAGTGTCAGGAGGTTCTAGTGATTTAGCTGTAACACTTGAAGCTAAATTATCACTAGAAATCTATGGAGTGAGCTGTCAAACTTTTATAGATGTAGGAGTAGCAGGCCTACATCGCTTATTAAACCAGATAGATGAAATTAATAAATATGATGTTCTTATAGTTTGTGCGGGAATGGAAGGAGCTTTAGCAACTGTTGTTGGAGGATTATTACCTCAACCTATAATAGCGGTACCGGTTTCAGTAGGTTATGGAGTTAGTAAGAATGGAGAAACTGCTTTAAATAGTATGTTATCAAGTTGTGCTCCTGGGATTTCGGTTATGAATATAGACAATGGTTATGGAGCCGCAATGGCTGCGATAAGAATTATAAAGAAGTTATCCTAAGGGTTAATTATTTTTTCCGATTTCTAATAGATTCTCTATCCATAAATTTAGTTGTTTGGAAAGTATTCCTTCTTCTCGCATTTTGATAGCCTTCATAACAACTTGAGTATTTACCCACTCTGGATATCTTTTGGTCATTTATTTTTGTATCCTGTAATCATAATTTGATATAAATTTAACTAAAAACAAGCTCTTAGTAACAAAATTAATTTATTGTGTTCGATTTGGTACCTAGCCTTGATAATTCTGAAGAAGTATCATCACCCTCTACATTCTTTAATCTTTCGATTAATTCAGATAAATCTTTTTGAGCCAATTCACCATTAGGCTCCCATTTCAAAGATCTTGAATTTTGATTTAAATTCTCTTTCATTTCCTTAGTGAAGTATTAAGAATATAAAATGAAAAAACTAAAAATTGGGTTATTGTTTCAAGCTTAAAGTTAAAAAAATATGAAGATTTCTAGATTTCTACTATTTATTCAGTTACCCGCCTCCAACTATAGATACTATCTCTAGCCTGTCTCCTTCTTTTATTATTTCATTTTCCCATTTTTTTGAGTTAATAATTAAGTTATTTACTTCAACAACCACAGTATTTTGCTTATACCCTAGGAATTCTAAAGTGCTTGAAAGTAAAGCCTTTTCATTTTCTAGTTCTATTATTTTTTCTTTACCGTTGACTCTAATTTTCATGGGATAATTCTTTTAATATAATAATAGCTTCTTGTTTTGGATCTTCTGAATTTAGCAGCCCAGAAACTATTGCGACCTTATTAATACCTTGATTTTTTAGAGAAGAAATATTTAATTTATTAATACCTCCTATGGCAAAACAAGGAATTCTTATATCTTTTGTTAAAGCCTTAATCTTCTCCACTCCTAGAGGCTCTTTATTCTTCTTTGTTAAGGTTGGGAAAACTGGCCCAACTCCAATGTAATCGCATCCATCTTTTATAGCCTTACTGATATCAGTTGAATTATTGGCTGAAACCCCAATAATTTTTTTTGTACCAAGTAATTTTCTTGCTGTTTTTATATCGATGTCGTCTTGACCTAGATGAACCCCATCTGCATTTGATGCCAGTGCTATATCTAATCTGTCATTAACGATGAACAAAGAATTATATTTTTTACATAAGTCATTTATTTCAATTGCCTCTTTGAGATGGTCTTTATCATTACCTTCTTTAAATCTATGCTGAATTATTTTTACTCCTCCTAATAATATTTTTTCAATTATTTCTAATAGGTTTTCTCTATGATCTGTTATCGAATATAAATTGTTTTCACTAATTATTAATTCTGCTCTTTTACGATAATTGAAATTTAATAATTCAATTTCTAAAGTGTAAATTTCATATCTAATATCAGACGCTATTTTGGAAAGTTTATTATTATGATTCCTTGAAAATTCTTCAATAACTCTAAGAGCTTCTTGAACTCTTGCAGAATTAGAACTTATTATTTTAGAGGGACTTTTCCTGTTGATTTGTTCAATATGAGATAGTCCTTTGCATTGATCCTCTATGTGATTTCTTGATGTTTTGTAAATCTCTAAATGATTTTTGCCTAATATTTGACGTAAATTTTTTATTCTGATAACAAAATCTTCATTACCTAAGCCAAATCTGGCCCAGTCCTCTAAGACTCTTAAACCTTCTCTAGCTCTATCTAGATTAGCGTCAATAATTTGAGATATTCGTAAGTCTTCTGGTTGAATTATGTTTGAGTTTTCCATCTTAAAATTTATTTATTAAGTTTATTAAGAACTTTTAAAGCATTTTCCCTGTCTTTCGCAATTTGATTAGAAAGTTGATCAATATTTTGAAACTTGATTTGAGACCTTAGCTTCTCAATAGGTTCTACTGATAAATTTAGACCATATATATTGATATCTTTATTAATTAAATGAACTTCAACGGCGGATGGCAAGAGAGGATCAATAGTTGGTTGAGATCCAAGATTCATAACAGAAGCAATTTTATTAGGAGAATTATTTATTGTAGACCATGCTGCATAGACTCCTTCACCAGGCAAAAATTTTCTCCCATCTATTTCAAGATTTGCTGTAGGAAATCCTAGGGACTTTCCAATCCCTTTTCCTTTAACTACTTTCCCTTTAAAACTGTATGGTCTATTAAGTATTTTAAATGCATTCTTTAAATCACTTTTTTGTAATAAATCTCTTACTCTACTGCTACTAATTCTCCCTTTATTATCCTCTAAAATTGAAATAATTTTTAATTTTATATTCATATCTTTAGTGGCAAGTTTAATTGTATTGATATCTCCACTTCTTTTAAAACCAAATCTAAAATTAGCACCTACCGAAATACTTTTTGCTTGTAATTGATTGATCAAAATATCTTTTATAAAGTTCTCGGCACTTAATTTAGAAAGTTTATTATCAAAGGGAATTAAAACCAATTGTTCTATACCAAGATCTTCAAGGATAGGGAGCTTTTCCTCTGGGAGATCAAGCCTAAGACGAGTTTCTTTATATAGTACTTCTCTTGGATGTGGCCAAAAGCTTGCGATTGTTGGTGTGTAATCATTCTCTTTAACAACACTTTCTATTAATTTTCTGTGCCCTGCATGAAGACCATCAAAACTACCAATAGCTATTGAGGTGGGATGCTTAACTTCTGATGGTGATATTAAAGAGATCACAAGATAACGTGCAATTTTATGATTTTGATGGCAAATTTGAATAGATCATAGTTATTCAATCAAATGAATGTCTGACAAAATTGATTTTCAGTCGCTTTCATTTGGAATGCGGCGCATTGGCTGGATACGCTTTTGGATTCAATCTATTTTAGGTGTTGTAGTAACAGCTGTTTTGCTTTTTTCAAATGTTGTAAATAAAAGCGAAGGACAGCTGAGTTTGACTCCTGGTCTATCACTAACAACAATTTCTTTAATTTTACTACTTTTTAGTTTGTGGCAAGGTTGGTTAATAGTAAGAACTGGCAGAGCAATTGCAAGTAATGCTAGACCTTCTAGAGGGCAAACAAGTAAATTAATAAAAAGAGGCCTAATAAATGATTTGTTAGGAATTTTGTTTGGCCTAATTGGATATCAAGCACTTATGGGTGCACTTTTTATACAGGCTTCCTCTCAAACAACTGGTCAACTTATTACGGCATCATCTGATATCCCCATTACTGGTCTTGAGATTTTATCAGTACTAAGTAATACTCAAGTTATAGCTGCTCATTTTTTTGGACTTTGCTTCTCTTTATGGTTGCTAAGAAGCATTTATAAATGAAGTATTTATTTTTGGCAACACATCTAAACTTCCTCTCCAAAACAAGTCTGGTTCTACAGGTGTAAGAGAAATTTTATTTTCTTGTATTTGAGAGACGTCACTTGGCCAACTCTTGGGACCATCGCCTTTTGATTTAAGATCTAAAACAGCCTCACCTGCTAACCAATAATAATCATCGCCTCTTGGATCTTCCCTTTTAGAAAATTGGTTTTTATATTTTCGAATTGATAATCTTGTCCAAGATAATTCCTTTATTTTATTTCTTTCACACGGTGGTATGTTCAAGTTCAAAAGAAGGGAG
>QCUQ01000019.1 GCA_003210655.1 Prochlorococcus sp. AG-679-M10
TTTTTCTTATATCAGAAATTGATTATTTACTTGAGTTATAGTTCCGAAAGATAACTGGTCCATTAAAAAAAGATATTAGTTTATGGATAATAAGCAAATTAATTTTTTTAAAACTAAAGACATCAATTTGGTTTTAAAACCTTTTAAAAAAGGGACTGTAGTTAATATTGATAACTTAGAGGTAAGAGAAAAGCAAAAAGAATTAAAATTAGGATTATATGGTTGGTATGCAATTTGTCCTGCTAAGGAGCTTCAAAAAAACAAGATTCATTATTTCTCATTGTTTGATGAACCTCTTCTTCTTTTTAGAGACAAGAACAATAATGTTAAATGTATCAAAAACATTTGTCCTCATAGAGGTTCATCCTTTTATGGAGGTTCAATTTCTAATGGTGAATTAACATGCCCATACCATGGAGCAAGATTCAGTTCTCAAGGTAATTGTCAAAACATAGATAGGATAACTTGTAGTCATATTGTTGATAATAATTATGATAATTATGCAAAGAGAATTCACTTATCTCAATACAAAGCAATAGAGAAGGATAGTTATATTTTTATTTATTATACTGAAAAGTCAAAGACAGATTTAAATAACTTTAGCGAAGATTCATTAATTAGTAATTATGAGTTAAAGGCTAATGGATTTTCTGTTAAAGATTCCGTATCGGAGGAAGTTTTAGTTGATTTCAAATGTGATTGGTCAAAGATTATCGAAAATCATTTGGATATTCTTCATATATTTTGGGTTCATGGGGATACAATTCCAGATAAAGAGGTAAATAAAAATGTACTTGTAAGTTTTAACCAAAAAATAATTATCAATCCAAAATATATTGAGAGTATATATTTCTATAAAAATAATCCTACAAAAGAATTTATAAGAATAAAGTATATTCCTCCTGGAAGAATTTTAATATATAAAGGAGATCCAGCTGTTTCTCGATACGTGCAAGTGCTTGATCATATCCCTTTAGGAGATAATAAAGCGAGAGTAATAGTTAGACACTATAGAAAATTCCTTAAAAACAAATTTCTTAATAACTTAATATTATTTAAAGAGATTCAAAAAAAGATATTTTATAAAATATTTGATGAGGATTATATGATTCTTAAAACCCAAACTTATAATCAAAAATTAGGCTTAATTAAAAATGACGAGATAAAATTACTTGGTGAAGACAGAATAATAAATTATTTCTGGAACTGGTATAAAAAATCAGAAGAAAAGGACAAACCTTGGAAATTTATTAACAAAAATAAGGAACTAAATGTATATGATGAGATAATTTTTAAATATCCTCCAGAAATTAAGAAATTGGAAGTAATTAATAATATAAATATAATAAGAAAAACATTTATAAGATATGCAGCCCCTCTTTTGTTTTTGTTGCTCTTAATATAATTTCAATGAAAAAAGTTAATCGACCCGCTTGGCTTAATTGGCTTTATCTATTAATATTTGTTCTTAGCTCAATACAGTTATTCATATTCTGGAGTAGCAAATTTTAGTGTCTAATGATTGTTGGCTAGAAGCAAAAAATATTAGTTGCATTAAAAATGGATATATGGTTGTAAAGAATTTAAATTTAGAACTAAGATACGATGAAAACGTTGTTTTGATAGGGCCTAATGGTTCTGGCAAATCATCTATATTAGAATTGATAAATAGAAATATATATCCAGTTATAAGGAAAGATACTATTTTTAAATTATTTAATAAAGAACTTATTAATATTTGGGAAGTTAGAAAAAAAATAAGTACAGTAAATTACGACGTAAAGACAAGAATCAATTCAAAATTAACAGTATTTGAATTAATTATTAGTGGCTTGTATGGTGGTTATTGCAAAATCCCTCATAAAACAGAAAAGGATGTTTTATTAGCAGAAAATCTCATAAATAACATGTTTATAACAGAGTTATCTCAAAAATATTTTTCTCATTTATCAGAAGGAGAAAAACAAATTATTCTAATTGCAAGAGCTTTGGTTAAAAATCCAGAGATATTAATTCTAGATGAACCAATTGCTAATTTAGATTTAAAATCAAAATTTTATGTAACAGATAAAATTAATGAATTAACTAAATTGAATACCAAAATAATTTGCATAACTCATGATATATCAATGATTACAGAAATATACGACAGGATCATATTGTTGAAAGACAGAATGATAATTGAAGATGGACCGCAAAGTGAAACATTAAATAGTAAAAATTTAAGTAATTTATTTGATATTAATATCGATCTTATGAAATATAAAGGATATTGGCATATTCATAGGAAAACTAAAGAATGACAAGAAATAGAATAGCCAAAGCTAATACAAAGTAGATAATTTTTTTATTTTGAATACGCGAAAAAGACTTTTTTCTAAATGAAGAGGAACCACATTTAAAGCAAACCATCCTACCGCCTAATGATCTGTCAGAAACAAGCTCAGAACTGCCACAATTTAAACAAATTTTATTGAAGTTCATATCTGATTTTAAAATTAAATTTTCCCAACTTAATTATATTAAAATTATAAATGTAAAGAAAAAATTCAATATAAGTTTTGATATTGAGAATCTATTGCAATAAGTGTTTATTTGATACATAATTGATATTAATTCTCATTATCAAAAATACCAATAATGAATTTCCATTCTTATGGGGATTATTCATCTAAAACGGTTCGAATAATAACAGGTCAATCAGTCCTTATAGATCCATCATCAAGACCAAAGGGCACTTGTCTTGAAGTTGACAGTGGTATCGCAAGAGTATATTGCCCATGTGAAGAAACAGAAGGAATGACACTTGCTTTCTTGCAATCAGGAGATCAATTAAGAACTGATTTATTATGCAGTGAAGGCGTTTGTGTAGAAGCTTTAACTGATTTATCTTTCCATAGCAATGTTGATATTGCTGAAAATTCCGGCTTTGATGCTGTTAATGAATGGACTCTTCAACTCTTAAGAATAAGACATCTAGGTAATGCAGAGCAAAGACTACAAGCACTATTTTCAATATTAGTTAACCGTCTCGGGAGAAGGTGCGGTCAATGGTGCGAATTACCTTTTAGGCTTACTCATGAAAGGATAGGAGAATTAATAGGTTCAACACGGGTAACCTCTACAAGATTAATCTCAAAACTCCGTTCATCAGAATTATTAATATCTCCAGTCGGTACACAGACAGTAAGCGTAGCCCCATCTTTTATTGAAGCCTCACTGCTATAAAAGAATTATGTATAAATCAGAATCAATAATAAACAACTTATTAATGGAAGTTGATTCATTAAGTTACAGGATAATGAATATCCAGCAAGCTTACTTAAACACTTCTCATCTAGGATTGCGGGAGAGGTTATTTGATGAAAATAAAAATATCCTGCAAAGATTAAATGAGATATTTTCAATAGCAAAAGTATTAAAAAAGAGAAGTAATGAAAATATAAATTTTTCTAGTTTATTAATTGAGAAATGTGAAAGAATTATTACTCAAGAAAGAGTAGAAAAGAATTTATTTTTTCTTTAAATCGCTATCAATCAAAAGTATTGCAGAAGGCTGATTCGCTGCAAATTTAACTTTTCCTAGTATATGAGCAAATTCGTCCTCTGATTTTGTTTGCGCATCCACTATTGGATCTAAGAAAACACTAGTTCTTGTATCTGAAATTCTCTCTGCAATTGAATATAGTTGTTGTAATGAAGAAGTTAAATCAGCTTCCATATTGAATGAATAAGATATTAAATCCTCAATAGAATCCCAAGTCTGAATTGGAGATGGTAATTCATTTAATTTTACAGTTTGTCCACGAGCTATAAAATAATTAGCAAATTTATAGGCATGCTCCATTTCTCCTTGAGATTCACTTAGAAAATATGAAGCAAAGCCATCTAAATCTCGTTCTTGAAACCATAAATAAATAGAAAAATACTGAACATTTGCATATCTTTCCATTGTTAGATGTTCATAAAAGTTATCCAATAAGTCGGCATCCATTGGCTGTGCAACAGCTCTACCAGAAGGGCCCAAATTAACTAGTTTTTTTGTTTGTAAATTATTTTTAATCATTTTCAATTGAAATAGATAATTAAATAATACAACATTTTGTATAAATAAGTAATTTAAAAGAGAATAAAAATTTATTAGTGAATATGATAATGAATATCAATAGCAATATCAATTTAATGGATTTTAAAAATGATTATTCTGGATTGCTATTAATTAATAAATTATATGCTGACAAAAAAAAGAAATGTAAAAAGAAAAAATGTTCAAACTGGAAAGGAGGCAAGTGTAATTGCATATAATAATTTATTAAATAAAAACTTTATATGCACCAGGAAATACATAAAAGAAGCTATAATTAGCAATACTTAGAGAACATTTATCACCAATATCAAAATTCTTATTAATTTTAGTTCTAACTCTTAATGTTTCTCCTTTAATAGATATTTTATAAATAAAATATTCACCAAGGAATTCTTTTGAAACTATTAATCCTTTGCCATCATTAGATCTTTCAATAAAAATAAACTTAGGGCTAATAGAAATAAAATTTATATTATTTTTAACTTCTAAAGAAGAAGAATTTATTTCACCTATACAACATGAATAGGAGTTTTCTTCTTTTTTGAGTTTAAGAATATTGTTACCAAGAATAAAACTACTAACAAATATTGTTTTAGGGTTTTCTAAAAGTTTTATGGGAGAATCAATTTGTTGTATTTTTCCTTCACACATTACAGCAACCTTATCGCAAATAGACATTGCCTCTTCAGGATCATGAGTAACCATTAATCCGCTAGCATTACAACTTCTAAGAATATTTGGAAGTTCACTTCTTAATTTTAATTTTACATGCATATCCAAACTACAAAATGGTTCATCTAATAATAAAAAATTTGTTCCCGGAGCTAAAGCTCTAGCAATTGCAAGTCTCTGTTTTTGTCCTCCTGATAATTCATGTGGATATCTATTAATAAATTTATCTAGACCGACAATATTTATTAGAAAATTAACTCTAGACACATTATTTTTATCTTTTAAACCAAACATTGCATTTTCTAAAACAGTTAGATGTGGGAAAAGTGCATAATCCTGGAAAACCATTCCTATTTTTCTTTTTTCTGGAGTTAGTATTCTATTTTTATTTGAAATTTCCACGTTATTCAAAATAATCCTTCCTTTAAAAGGATATTCAAATCCTGCTATTAATCTTAAAAGAGTAGTTTTACCGCAACCAGAAGGTCCAAGAAGTCCTAATAATTGACCCTTTTCAATTTTTAAATTGATAGCATTTAATATCCATTTTGAAATTTTTTGATTATTATATTTATGATGTAAGTCATCAATTATTAAAGCCTCTTTTTCCACTAAAACATTTAAGTCTTAAGAGTTTTAAGTTAGCAGAAAACATTCACCCTAAATAACTATTGTATAATTTTATACATCACCTAAAGAAATCTATAAATGAAAAAGATTGAAAGAGCGGAAATAATATTAAAAGAACTTAAAAAATTATATCCATCTCCTCCAATCCCCCTTGACCATACGAATGCCTTCACACTGCTCGTTGCAGTAGTATTAAGCGCCCAGTCTACAGATAAAAAAGTTAATGAACTAACTAAGGAATTATTTAAAGTCGCAGATACTCCAGAAAAAATGGAAGAACTCGGCGTTTCTAGAATTTATGAATACATAAAACAATTAGGTCTTTCTAACCAAAAATCAAAAAATATCCACCTTTTATCAAAATTAATAATCGAAAGATTTCATGGTCAAGTCCCCAATTCTTTCACCCAGCTTGAATCACTTCCTGGAGTTGGTCATAAAACAGCTTCAGTTGTAATGTCACAAGTATTTAATATTCCATCTTTCCCTGTTGATACACATATACATCGGTTATCTCAAAGATGGGGGCTTACAAATGGGGCTAATGTAAAGCAGACCGAAAAAGATCTTAAAAAAATATTTCCCATCTTTGAGTGGAACACCTTACATTTACAAATTATTTTCTATGGGAGAGAACATTGTACGGCAAGGGGCTGTGATGGTACTAAATGCTTAATGTGTACAACTCTATATCCAAAAAGGAAAAAAAAGTTTAAATGTAAAAAGCCTTAAAAACTTCATATAATAACTAAATTAAGTTAAATATTATGAAAATTGCTATTACCGGAGCTTCAGGTAAAACAGGATACAGAATAACCGAAGAAGCTTTGAAGAAAGGAATAAAAGTTAAGCAGATTTTGCGGAAAAATTCAAAGATTAAAGAGAATCAGAAGAATAACGAGATCTATAGAATCTCATTAGATAATAAATATGAATTAGATAAGGCTTTAGAAAATATAGATGCATTAATAATTGCGACTGGAGCAAGAGCTTCATTAGATTTAACTGGACCGGCAAAAGTAGATGCACTTGGAGTATATAGGCAGTTACAGAGTTGTAAAAGAGTGGGAGTAAAGAGAGTTATCCTAATAAGCTCTTTATGTACTGGTAGATTGTTTCACCCATTAAACTTATTTGGTTTAATTCTTATCTGGAAAAAAATTGGTGAGAACTTTCTAAAAAACCAAAGTTTTGATTGGACAATAATAAGGCCTGGAGGTTTGAAGGAAAATGAAAAAGTAGAATCTGAAAACATCGATTATACAAAAGAAGATACACAATTTAAAGGTTCTATTCCAAGAAGACTGGTAGCAAAATGTTGCATAGATTCCTTAAGTAACAAACAATCTATTAATAAAATTATTGAAGTTACAAGCTCCAGTGAGAATAAAAAAGTATCTTTTAAAAAGGCTATGCAAACTATTTAAAAGATGCAAAAATAAATAAAAACTATGAAAATAAACCCAAAAATTGACGCATTACAATTGATGCTTACTGATTTAAGAACAAGAAATGAACCCATCAGGCATAAAGCAGCATTTAAAGGATGTCAGCCCGAGTTTCAAAGTCTAGTTTCAAGATTAATAGAGCAGCTAGAGAATGAATTAAATTCCGAAAAAATTATAAATAGAGACCATTAAGCTAAATGTAATTATTTAAAAGAATTTAAAGAATCATATTTAGCTTGTTTTGAGAGTTCATCATAACCTCCAAAAAATACATCGTCTAAAAATATTTGAGGGAAAGTATTGTGGTTACTTAAGGATTTAACCTTTTGAAACTCTTTGTCATTCTCGATTAGAATCGCATCATACGGAATAGATAACGATTCAAGCAACCTAATGCTTCTCTTTGACCAAGGACAATTTTTAAGTATATATGCTTTAACTCTTGATTGATTATCATTCAAATATTTGTTTGAGATATCAATAGTTTTATTTTCAAAAGAGACTAATAGGATATCAGTTCCTTTCTTAACAATAGAACCTTCTTCTAAATGCCCTCCAAAAACATTACATCCCTCATTCGCGAAACTTAAATGAAGATGCACATCACCATTATTAAAATTTCCATTGAGGGAAACTATTTCTAAGTTACCTTCAAATTGACTAATTTTTTGATTACTAGGGCACTGAATACAAGCTTTACTAAGATTACCCACGACACCTGAAACATAACCATATAAATTATTTGAGAAAGAAAATTCTTTAATACAAATAATCAAGTCAGAATTTGGAGATAGCTTTAAGCTATGAGGCTGCATTTCAGTATTTGATATATTTTAACAATATAAAATATATTGATTCTTATATTGAAGAAGTGTTTATAATCTTTAGAATTTTGTTAAAACCTAAATCATTATAAAAGTGTAAAATATAATTTATTTATAAAAATATTTTGTTATACAAAAATAAAAGCGTTAAAAATTCAATAGCAAATATTCCAAATATATTAACAACATCTCGATTATTTCTAACATTTCCACTAATTATATTTTTAGAAATAAACAAAACCAAATTTGTTTTCGCTTTAATTATTCTCGGAGGAATAACTGATTATTTTGATGGGTATTTTGCAAGGAAATTAAATCTTAAAACAAAGTTTGGAGCTATTTTTGACCCACTAGCAGACAAAATATTTTTGCTAATTCCTTTATTGTGGCTGAGTAAAATGGAAATAATTCCTTTTTGGTCTTTGGCATTAATATTATTTAGAGAATTAATAATATCTGCATTAAGAACTACTATGAAAGATGGATTACCTGCCTCTCAACTAGGGAAGTATAAAACCTTCTCCTTTTTTATTGCATTAGTTATATTTTTCCTACCATTTTCAAAAGATTTATTATTTAATTTAGGAATAATATTTTATTGGCTTGGATTTACTTTGACACTTATAACTTTTATAGATTATTTAAGAGTTAAAAAGAACACTATCTGAAGTTCTATCAAATTTATTGTCCTTTTTAAATTGGTAATCTTTGATAAAACTATCTTTCAAACCACTAAGTAAATCAAATTTGGGTTCCCAATTTAAATCTTTTTTGATTTTGGAAATATCAGTTTGATAGTGATTTAATCTAATTGGGAATCCTTTTCTTGATTTAGGATCTAATTTTTCAAAATCAAATTTATTTAAAGATATATCGTTTTTCTTTAAACCACAAACTTCTGCACACATATAAATCAAACCTTTTATGGTTATTCCTTTTTCTCCCGAACAGTTATAGATACTATTTTTAGATTTCTCAAAATCTAAACACTTAATCATTACATCACTTAAATCTGAGACATGACCTAACTGAGTTATCAGTGAACCATCGCCAGGAATTGGGATTTTTTTCAGTTGAAATAACCTTTCAAAAAACCAATTTTCAATTTTATTATAATTTCCCGGTCCATAAATATAAGTAGGTCTAAAACTTGTAAAAGGGATCTTTTGTTCAATTAGCCAATTTTCAGTTTCGAACTTTCCTTTATGCCTACTTTGAGGATCAAGTAAAGAGTCCTCTGATAAAGGAAATTCATAATTCTCCGAATAAACACCTGCTGAACTAACGTAAATATATCGTTGAAAAGAATCAGCTACATTTTCGATAAGAAGTTTTGTTTGTTCTACTTCACGACCAGAGATATCGTAAATTACATCATATTTCTTATTTTGTAGTTTGAGAATACATTCGATATCATTTCTATCACCTTTTATTAAATTTGTATTTTCAGGATTAGATTTATTGCCCCTTGTAAAGATATCAATATCATGATTTTGATTTAGCAACTTACCTACTAAAGACTTGCCAACAAATCTTGTTCCACCCATTACAAGAATTTTCATATTCCAAAAATATTAAACTAAAGTAGTAATCTAAGTTAGAACTACATTTATGAATAGTACTACTAAGAAGTAATTAATGAAAAGGATAAATCCATGAAACTAATTCCCGCAATAGATTTGATGAATGGTAAATGTGTAAGACTTTTTAAAGGTGACTTTAACAAGAGAAAAGACTTCTCTAGAGAGCCTTATGAGCAAGCAAAATACTGGGAAAAGGAGGGGGCGAAGTGTATTCATATCGTTGATTTGGATGCTGCTAAAACCGGTATTCCAACAAATGATCAATCAATTAAAAAGATTGTCAAATCAGTCAATATTCCTATTCAAATTGGAGGAGGTATAAGATCACTAAAAAGGATTGAACAATTATTTTCCTACGGAGTGGATA
>QCUQ01000020.1 GCA_003210655.1 Prochlorococcus sp. AG-679-M10
TTATTATGACCTTCTAAAATACACTATATTAGGAATATGTAGTATGCACCTCATAGGAATAATTTATAACTGCATTCAAGTATTATTTACTAATCAAACAGAAATATTATTATATAATATTTCAAAATATTCATTTGGAAAAATTGGATATCATTTATTAATGATTACACCAATTACTTTATTAATGAAAATTATAAATAATAATAGATATAAAAGATAATGTTAAATATTAAAAATAATAGATATATCTTTATTTTGTTTTCGATATTAATTATTTTATGTGATCAATCTACAAAAAATATAATTAATATAAATCATAGATCATTAATAAATTATGATTTTATATTTTTTAGTGTTGATTACGTAAAAAATTATGGAGCAGCATTTAATATTTTCAGTGGGAGCAGGATCTTCTTATCAACAGTAAGCACCATTATAAGTCTGATTTTAATATATTTTATATTAAGAAAAAAGAATATAAGTAATTTAGATTTGTTAAGTTATAGTTTTATATTGGGAGGTACAATAGGGAACGGAATTGATAGAATAACAAAGGGTTATGTTATAGATTTTATAAATCTAAATTTTATAGATTTTCCTGTATTTAATATTGCTGATATATCTATAAATATTGGTCTTATATTTATTATATATGGACTTATTAAAGATAAACGATAAATATGTATCAATTTCTTTTAAAGTATTATAGATATTTATTAGTTTTAATATTTATATATTTACTATTAACTGTAACCAAAAATATTTTAAATTTTTATTCTTTTTTAATCTTTGTTTTAATTCTTCTGTTTTTATATTCTAAAAACAAAAGATTATTCAAAAAGATTGTATATAAAATAATTTTTAAGCAACAAAATAGAGTTGCCTTTAAAAATAAATATGGAGCTGCAAAAAGTAGTCTTAAAGCTATAGATGAAATTAATAAAAAAATATCTAATAAAATATATGGAGATTTATTAAAATACGAAAAAATTAAAATAGAAAAACAGTTTAAGTACGGAGACTATAGCGTTATATTATTTGGTGCAGGATCCTCTGGGAAAACCTCAATAGCAAGAGCGTTATTGAAAAATTTAATTGGAAAGATTTCCCCAACAATTGGTACTACAAAAGATATAACAAGTTATAAAATTAGAATCCCAATATTAAAAAGAAACATAAATATAATTGATACGCCTGGTTTATTTGAAGCTTCTAGAGAAGGCCAAGAAAGGGAGGATTCCACAATAATAGAAGCATCAAAATCAGATCTCATTCTTTTTGTAATTGATCAAGATATAAATAAATATGAACTCTATTTAATTAAAGAATTATCAAATTTGAAAAAGAAAATAATTATTGTTTTAAATAAATGCGACTTAAGATCAGAAAAACACAATAATATTATTAAAGAAAACATTATCTCAATTACATCTACAGAACATATTAAAATATCAGTAATAAAAACTATTGCTTCTCCTAAAACCTTCTCAAACAAATTAGTAGAATCATTAAAAACAACTCCTGATGTAAGTAATCTATTTAGAGAGATAACAGAAACACTTGATGCAAATGGAGAAGAATTACTAGCTGATAATATTCTTTTTAGAGCAAATAAATTAGGACTAATTAGTAAAAATGTAATAATGGAACAAAGAAATTTAAGTGCTAATAAAGTAATAAATAAATATACTTTAATTACTGGAGGAGTAATACTAGTCAACCCTTTGCCGGTTGTAGATTTTATAGCAACAACATCTGTTAACGTTCAAATGATCCTAGAAATTTCAAAAATATACGATTTCAAAATATCAAAAAAAGAAGCAGTCGAATTATCTAAATCATTGTTAACTACTATCGCAAAACTAGGAATTTTGAAAGGTGGACTAAGTGTTATTACAAACGCATTAGCTTCAAATTTTACAACAATATTTATTTCAAAATCATTACAGTCTATAACCTCATGTTGGTTAATAAAAATAGTAGGTTTATCAATAAAAAAATATTTTAATAATGGGAAAAATTGGGGAGATGGTGGGATACAAGAAGTAATTGAGGATATTTACAAATTAAATAAAAGGGAAGATATCTTAAATAATTTCATTAAAGAAGCAATAAATAATATAAGAATTAACGAGGATGCAAAATCTCAACGAAAATTGCCGCCATATTTGCAGAATGACTAGTTATTTGATCATTTAAGAAAGATCTAAAGTCAAATACAGTTATTAATAGTAAATATATAATACATATTAATATTGAAATAAACCCAGTGATGATAGCAATTAATTTTGATCCACTAATTTTCATTGGATTTAATTTAGTAATTTCAAAAGATCATTAATATTAGATTCACTTGTATTGTAATTCCCAAAAACTGCTCTTAAGTAATATCTATTTTTAAATAGAGGCCTTGAAAGCATGAAGTTCTTTTTCATTAGATTTATTCTTTTACTTAATGTCCATGAATCTGATTCATTTTTATTCATACCCTTTGGTAAAAAAGAAATTATATGCAAAGGGCCAGAATATATATCATATATTTCTGTATCTAAATTATTTTCGAAGAATATTTTTCTCTCAATAGATGAATTTAAGACATCCTGTACTCCTCGCATACCTAGAAATCGCAAACCTAACCATAGTTTGATAATTTCAGCTGGTCTAGAACCTTGTATTCCTAGTTCACCTCTATTAAAGAAATTGTTTTCATTAGAAACGTAAGGTAACCCTGTAGAAAATGTATTTTTAAGAATTTCAATATTTGAAACTATTAAAAGGGATGAAGTTTTTGTAATTCCAAGTATTTTTTGTGGATTAATAGTTATTGAATTCGCGAGATGTACATTAATAATTCCATTGATCGGTAAATTAGTAATTGAAAAAATGCCCCCTATTGATCCGTCGATGTGTAGCCAAATATTTCTTTCATTACAAAATTTACTGATGTTATCAATTGGGTCTATTGCTCCACGAACTGTTGTACCAAGAGTGGCAACAATAGCAAATATTCTTTTACCTTCAAAAGAACATTTATCAACAGTCTTTTTAAGCTCAATCATATCCATACATCCATTTTTATCTGTTTTGACTTTAATTAAATTATTTTTTTCGAGACCCATAATTCTAGTACATTTTTTAAATGATGAATGAGCATCTTCGCTAATTAAGTAAACTGCCTTTGGATCAGTTTCAAGTCCGGCATAGTTTCTTGCTGTGACCAGAGCATTTAAATTACTTAAAGTCCCGCCACTGGCTGCAACGCCACCTGCTAAATCCGAAAAACCTAGTTTTATTGAAAACCACTTACAAATTGATTCCTCAAGAAGAGAAACACTTGGTGATAATTCATGTGCAAGAAGATTATTATTTAAGCCAGCAGCAATTAAATCTCCCAAAATAGAAATGATTAATGGTGGAGGGTCTAGATGAGCAAGGGAACCTGGATGTACTGGATTAAAAGAACTATAAATAAGACTTTCAATCTCAGAGAATAAAACATCAAAAGACTTTCCCTGTTCTCCTGGAACTGAACATTCAAAGTCACTATCGATGGGTATAGGACCTAATTTATCTGAATCTGAAAACCATTTGCATATGATTTCAGAGGTTCGGTTGAGAAGTATAAGCAAACTTTCGTTACTTCCAGAAGATGTCGGAAATAGATTGTTTTGATTATTAATTGAATCTGAAGTCATTCTTTAAAATAATTATTAATTTGGTTATTTATAATGTTTATAAAAAAAAACGTAATTGATAAAATGAACCAAAAAACTATAAATCGGCATAAAAAAATTGAGCACTTAGATTATCTTAAATGGATGAAATTCATTTTACGAAGATCAGAGGAAGTAGGTAAGGTTGAATTACCAATTACAGCAGTAATAATAGATGAGAATGGAAGATGTATTGGTAGAGGAAGTAATAAAAGAGAAATTAACAATGACCCTTTAGGACATGCAGAATTAATAGCACTAAGACAAGCTTCATGGATTAAAAATGATTGGCGATTTAATGAATGCAGCATAATTGTAAATTTAGAGCCTTGTACAATGTGTGCTGCGGCATTAGTTCAAGCAAGAATGGGTCAAGTAATATATGGTACAGATGATGATAAAAGAGGCGGATTCGGAGGCACTATTGATTTATCTAAGCATGAAAGTGCACATCATAAAATGAAAGTAGTAGGAGGGATTTTAAATCAGGATTGTAAAAATAAAATTAAGTTATGGTTTAAAAAGATGAGGAATCAAAAATAGAAAACTTCTTTAATTCTGTATCAAATAAATTTAATAATCGATCAACATTCTCTTCACTAGAGTTAAACCCCATTAATCCAATACGCCAAACCTTACCAGACAATGCACCAAGTCCATTTCCTATCTCAATACCAAATTTTTTCAAAAGATGATTTCTAAATGCGTCTCCATCTACTGCAGGAGGAATTTTCACTGTTGTCAGAGTAGGTAATCTAAATTCACTAGAAACATGTAACTCCATACCTAAACTTTCTAATCCCTTCCATAATTTGACTGCATTAGAATTGTGTCTTCTCCAAATATTTTCTAAGCCTTCATTAGCGATTAAGCGCAAACCCTCTCTTATTGCAAAATTCATATTCACTGGAGCAGTATGATGGTAAACACGATCAGATCCCCAATATCTATTCAATAAGGATAAATCTAAGTACCAATTTGGAACTTTAGAAGTTCTTGCACTAAGCTTATCTTCTGCACGTTTGTTCATTGTGAAAGGACTAAGTCCAGGAGGGCAGCTTAAACCTTTTTGGCTACAACTATAAGCAAGATCAATTTTCCAATCATCAATAAAAAGTTCTAAAGCCCCTAATGATGTGACAGCATCAACTAAAAACAAACAATTATTCTTTCTGCATAAATCACCTATCCCTTCAAGAGGTTGTAATACCCCAGTTGATGTCTCAGCGTGGACAATAGCAAATATTACAGGTTTTTTAGTTTCTATTTCATATTTTATTTCTTCAAAAGTAAACGCTTCTCCCCATTCTTTTTCAATTACTGATACGTCCGCTTTATATCTCGACGCCATATCAACCAAACGATCCCCAAAATATCCTTTTTTTGCGATTAAAATTTTTTCTCCAGGCTCTATAAAATTAGCAATAGATGCTTCCATAGCTGCGCTACCTGTACCACTCATAGGTAGAGTTATTCGATTATTACACTGCCATGTATATCTAAGTAATTTTTGGACCTCGGACATTAACTCTATATATGCCTCATCTAAATGCCCTATTGGATTAAGTGCTAAAGCCTTAAGGACTTCGGGATGAGCATTTGAAGGACCAGGCCCTAATAAAAGTCTTGAAGGAACATAAGTTTTATCGAGATGAGGTAGATTCTCTTCATTTAAAGTTGAAATGAGTTTTGTTTCGGTCAAAACCTTTTAAAGCATTACTTTTAAATTAAACTAATTTATCTACTAAAGCGAAGAATGTTTAAAGAAATTCATCCAATTTAAATATTTTAGTTAACAATTGGTAAACATATAACTTGAAATACTCAAAGAACCCAGCAAGTGTTGAAAAAAGTTACCTTTGATACATAATTAGATTCGTCAAGTTATTAATTTTATTGGAGGTATAAATAAAGAAATGGCCAAGTCTCCCCAAGACGTTTTAAGTCAGATTAAGGATGAAGGAATTGAACTCATCGATTTAAAATTCACTGACATTCATGGTAAATGGCAACATCTAACATTGACATCTGACATGATTGAGGAAGAATCATTCACTGAAGGTCTTGCCTTTGATGGATCTTCTATAAGAGGTTGGAAAGCGATTAACGCATCTGACATGTCTATGGTCCCAGATTCAAGTACCGCATGGATCGATCCTTTTTATAAACACAAAACCTTAAGCATGATTTGCTCTATTCAAGAGCCAAGAAGTGGAGAACCCTATGATAGGTGCCCAAGATCATTAGCACAAAAGGCATTAAAATATTTAGATTCCACAGGTATAGCAGATACTGCATTTTTTGGACCAGAGCCAGAATTCTTTTTATTCGATGATGTTAGATATGACTCTAAAGAAGGTAGTTCTTTTTATAGTGTAGATACTATTGAAGCTCCCTGGAATACTGGTCGAACAGAAGAAGGTGGAAACCTAGGTTATAAAATTCAATATAAAGAGGGCTATTTCCCAGTTGCTCCTAATGACACAGCTCAAGACATAAGGTCTGAAATGTTATTGCAAATGGCTGAATTAGGAATTCCAACTGAGAAGCATCATCATGAAGTTGCTGGAGCAGGACAACATGAACTTGGTATTAAATTTGATTCCTTAATTAGCTCGGCTGATAGTGTTATGACATACAAATATGTTGTAAGAAACGTAGCCAAAAAATATGGGAAAACAGCAACATTTATGCCTAAACCTGTATTTAACGATAATGGAACAGGCATGCATGTTCATCAGAGTTTATGGAAAAGTGGGCAACCTCTATTTTATGGCGAAGGATCATATGCAAATCTATCTCAGACAGCAAGGTGGTATATCGGAGGTATTTTAAAACACGCTCCATCATTCCTTGCATTTACTAATCCAACAACTAATAGCTATAAAAGACTAGTCCCAGGTTTTGAAGCTCCGGTAAATCTAGTTTACTCAGAGGGTAATAGATCAGCAGCTGTAAGAATCCCTTTAACTGGACCTAATCCAAAAGCTAAAAGATTAGAATTTAGATCAGGTGATGCACTTGCTAACCCTTATTTAGCATTTTCTGTAATGATGCTAGCTGGTATTGATGGGATTAAGAATCAAATTGATCCTGGTGATGGAGTTGATGTTGACTTATTTGAATTACCCGCAGAAGAGCTATCAAAAATAGATACAGTTCCGTCATCTCTCAACGATTCACTAAATGCACTTAAAGCAGATAAAGATTATTTATTAGCTGGAGGAGTATTTACAGAAGATTTTATTGATAATTTTATCGATATGAAGTACGAAGAGGTTCAACAATTAAGGCAGAGACCCCACCCTCATGAATTTTTTATGTATTATGACGCTTAAGTCAAAGTAAGAAATTTAAAAATTTCAAAAGATCTTTTTGAGAATTATCACAAATAATTCTCAGATTGATTTTTTTTTTGTTGGAATATAGTTAAGTAATAATAAAAATGGTAAAAGAACAATTTTCAAAAATTGCATATAAAACCCTTCAACAAGGAAAAAGTATCGCTGGATTAGCTCATAAGGAATTAAGTACAAGAATCATGAATTTCGTACTCCCGGATAATAAGCTTGGTAATTTTAAAATAGATAAAAAACTTTTGGTCGATATCCAAAATTCAATGGATCGTCTTAGAGAAGAAGATTGGAATGATGCGGAAAAAAATATATATCCTCAGAAATTATTATTTGATGAACCTTGGCTGAGATATTTAACCCAATATCCAAAAATTTGGCTGGACATGCCAAATACATGGGATCGAAGAAGAAAACAAATTTATAATGATCTGCCTAAAAACATTGAGAATGAAAACTATCCAAAGTATTACTTAAGAAATTTTCACCATCAGACAGATGGTTATCTTTCTGATTTTTCGGCGAGTATTTATGATTTACAAGTAGAAATTCTTTTTAATGGAAGTGCCGATGCCATGAGAAGAAGAATAATTAAACCTCTTAAGGAAGGATTAAATAACTTTAATAGTAGAAAAAAAAGTTCAATAAAAATTCTTGATGTTGCGACAGGTTCTGGTAGAACACTTAAACAACTAAGAGGTGCATTTCCACAGGAAAAAATTATAGGACTTGATTTGTCTGGATCATACTTAAAAGAAGCTAGTAGATTTATTTCAAATTTAGATGGTGATTTAATAGAATTAATTAAAGGGAATGCTGAAAACTTACCATTTGAAGATAATAGTTTTCAAGGAATTACATGTGTTTATTTATTCCATGAATTACCTAGAATAGTCAGAGAAAATGTCTTAAAAGAATTCTTCAGAGTTCTTGAACCAGGCGGAATATTAATTCTTGCTGATTCAATACAAGAAAATGATTCACCTGATTTTATCCAAATAATGGAAAATTTTTATAAATCATTCCATGAACCCTTTTATTGTGATTACATTAAAGATGACATAACTTCTAAAATAAAAAAAATAGGTTTTACTAACATTAATTCAAATTCATTTTTTATGACTAAAGTATGGTCTGCTATAAAATGAAGAACCAATAAATAATTACTATGATTAACTCGGATGAAGATATTATTCAACTTGCCCAAAAACTGAATAATAAGTTAAAAATTGATCACCTTGATTGGCACAAACTAAAGGGGAAAAAAATAAATAGATCAGCAGAACTTATTTCAGCTGCATTATGCCAATTACTAATTTCAGAGAATGAAGAGGATACTATAAATTATTTGGAAGAAAGTATAAAATGGTTAAAAGGAATAAATGTAGATAAGCCCTGTCCAAGTAAACATTCATCTTTTTAAGGCCAATTGAAGCCGATTACCTTTATTGCTCCATCTAATATCATCAAAACACTCGTTTATTATATAAAGACCCCTCCCATTAAATGAACTTAGTTTTTTAGGTAATTTATAAAATCTTTTTTTTATTTCTAAACCATTACCTTGATCCTGAATCTGCCAAACACACCAGTTAGGAGTGATGATTCTTCGAACTCTTACTGATTTATTAGGATCTAGTTTATTGCCATGTGTAACCGCATTTATAAGAGCTTCATGTAAACCAAGTTTTATGCGATAACTGTATTGAGAAGTCTTTAAGGGTTCTAATAATAAATCTACAAAATCATTTAGTTGTAGTGAGGAATTTAATTCAAAATTAGACCAGTTAATTGCTGGTCTGTTAAGTAGATCTATAATAAAATTTAAAAGAATTTTGCCCTGAAAAAAGGACATAACTTTATATCTATTTTAATATTATTTTAACTTATCAAATAGCTCTAGATCAAAGAATATTATTATGTCTCAATGAAATTGCTGGATGTCTGAGAATAGAATCCATAAGTCTTACTCCTCTGAGTTGGTTGATTAATGGCATGTGTCCTTCAGGAGCATCTAATGTCCATCTGAATGAACTAGGGTACCTAGTCCAATTCCCATCTTTTTTCCATCCTATCTTTGGCCATAACAATTCATATTTTTTTCCAACTGACTTAAGAAGTTTAGCTTGAATAGAAAAACCAAACCTGCCATTTGAATAAATAGTCCATAATCTATCTATCGTTTGAAGATCAGTGCCTGACATATTATTGACCTC
>QCUQ01000021.1 GCA_003210655.1 Prochlorococcus sp. AG-679-M10
GAATTGATTTAGGTACTACTAACTCCGTTGTAGGAGTTATAGAGGCAGGACGCCCCGTTGTAATTGCAAATTCAGAGGGCACAAGAACAACCCCTTCGATAGTTGGGTTTACTAAAAACTCCGAAATTGTTATAGGTGATCAGGCTCGAAGGCAACTAGTTTTAAACCCTAAAAACACATTTTATAACTTAAAAAGATTTATAGGACGAGATTGGGATGAACTTGATGAAACAAGTATATCTGTTCCCTATAATGTTAAATCTAATGATAGTGGTAGTGTAAGAATTCTAAGTCCATTTACGGAGCGAGAGTATGCCCCTGAAGAGTTAATAAGTTCGATTATAAGAAAATTAATTAATGATGCAGAAACTTATTTAGGAGATACGATTGATTCTGCCGTAATTACTGTTCCTGCTTATTTTAATGAGTCTCAGAGACAAGCTACTAAGGATTCTGCCGTATTAGCTGGAATAAATGTTGATAGAATTTTAAATGAACCTACAGCAGCAGCTTTAGCATATGGTTTTGAAAAAAGCTCCTCAAACAACGTACTGGTTTTTGACCTGGGTGGTGGTACTTTTGATGTTTCTTTGTTAAGGATATCTAATGGCGTTTTTGATGTAAAAGCTACCTGTGGAGATACTCAACTCGGAGGTAATAATTTTGATTCCAAAATTGTTGATTGGATTGCTGAACGATTTCTTGAGAAACATAAGATCGATTTAAGACGAGATAGGCAAGCTCTTCAAAGACTTACAGAAGCTTCTGAGAAAGCTAAATGTGAATTATCAGGACTGCAAAAAACTAAAATTTCTTTACCCTTTATTACTACAAGTGATGATGGACCATTACATATTGAAGAGGAATTCGATAGGAAATTATTTGAATCCTTATCTGAAGATCTCCTCGATAGGTTGCTTGAACCAGTTCAAATTGCATTGGAAGATTCAGGATGGGGTGCTGATGAAATTGATGAAGTCGTTCTTGTTGGTGGAAGTACTCGTATTCCAATGGTTCAACAATTAGTTAAGACTCTTGTTCCTAATGAACCATGTCAATCTGTAAATCCTGATGAAGTTGTTGCAATTGGTGCTGCAATACAATCTGGAATAATTAGTGGAGATTTACGTGATTTACTTTTAAATGATGTAACTCCTTTATCCTTAGGATTAGAAACTATTGGAGGACTTATGAAAGTTCTTATTCCACGTAATACCCCAATACCAGTAAGACAATCAGATGTTTTTAGTACTTCGGAATCTAATCAATCCTCAGTAGTTGTTCAAGTAAGACAAGGTGAGAGACCACTGGCATCCGAAAACAAATCTTTAGGAAAATTTAGATTATCAGGAATACCACCCGCACCTAGAGGGATTCCCCAAGTACAAGTAGCATTCGATATTGACGCAAATGGATTGCTAGAGGTCAGTGCAACCGATAGAACTACAGGTAGAAAACAAACAGTAAGTATTTCTGGAGGTTCGAATTTAAATGAACAAGAAATTAATATGATGATCGCTGAGGCCAAGTCAAAAGCAACAGAAGATAGGAAGAAAAGATCAGTAATTGATAGGAAAAATAATGCACTTACACTAATCGCTCAAGCAGAGAGGAGATTAAGGGACGCTTCACTAGAATTTGGACCATATGGAGCAGAACGACAAAAGAGGGCAGTAGAGCTTGCAATTCAAGATGTAGAAGAATTTATAGATGACGATGATCCTCAAGAATTAGAGATTTCTGTAAGTTCATTGCAAGAAGCCCTTTTTGGCTTAAATAGAAGATTTGCTGCGGAGAAGAAAGTTGATAGCAATCCCTTACAAGGAATTAAAAATACCTTTGGTTCTTTAAAAGATGAATTATTTTCTGATGATTATTGGGATGATGATCCTTGGGATAATCAAATGAATAGTAATTCTAGAAATTCGAGGTATGGTAATTCTAGGGACGACGATCCATGGGACAATGACTACTTCCTCTAAAAAAGACTATTTGTCGATTTTAGGTTTATCCTATGAATTCGACGAAAATGAACTGAAAAAAGCTTTTCGAAGGGAAGCAAGAAAATGGCATCCCGATTTAAATAAAAATGATATAAATGCTGAGGATAGATTTAAACTAATTAATGAAGCTTACGAATTCTTACGTGATCCTGCCAGGAGAGTTAAACTTATAGATTCTAATTCTTCAAATGAAGAGACAAATAATAACTTTAGGACTGGTTTTCCTGAATATAAAGATTATCTAAATTCTCTATTTGGATTTGAATACGAATCTGAATTAGATAACCGTGGCTATGATGAAAAATCATCTGTTTTGTATGAAGATGAGAATCCTGATGAAATTTTTAATGAAGAAGAGTTTAATAGTTACGACTACCCTGCGAGATCTCCGGAAGAACCACCACCCGTAAAACTTCATCAAGATATAGAAACTATTATCGAATTAACCCCTAATGAAGCATTGAATGGGGCATCTATATTAATAGAACTAGAAGACCAAACTGTTGTAGAAGTTGATACTCCCCCTTTTGCTGGAGATGGTTGGAGATTGAGATTAGAAAATATTGCAAAAGGTGGAAAAGATCATTATTTACAATTAAAAGTCCAAACAGAAAATGGACTTCGAATAGATGGTCTACGTGTTCTTTATAAATTAGAGTTATTTCCGCCTGATGCCCTTCTTGGATGTGCAGTAGAAGTTCCTACTCTTGATGGAAATGTAACTCTTCAAGTACCTCCAAAGTCTTCGACTGGAAGATTGTTAAGACTTAAAGGTAGAGGCTTGAACTTCGGAGATAATATTGGAGATCAGTTTGTTGAAATCTTAGTCGTTATTCCTGCTGATATTAATGATGAGGAAATAGCTTTGTATACCAGACTTCAAGAATTATCACTATCAGATGAATAGTTAAATAATATATAATTATTTAAAAAAGTTTTTATGAATATTTATGTTTTACTTTATAACTTCGGTACAGAGAAAGAAGGTATACATTCAATAGAATTAAAAGGTAGAACTATAGTTCTTATGTTTGAAGAAAAAGATGATGCCGAACGTTACTGTGGACTTTTAGAAGCTCAGGATTTCCCATTGCCTTCAGTAGAAATGATTTCAATAGATGAAATTAGAGATTTTTGTACAAAACTAGATTATGAATGCAAATTAGTTGAGAAAAATTTTGTCCCAAAGACAGCAGAGGATAGATTACTAATTTCTCCTCCTCAAAAAAATTTAGAAGTGGAGACTTGGAATAAAGAAGAACGTAAAGATGAAAATATAGAAGAAAATATAGATTTAAATTCCATTAAGGAGAACCTTGAAAAGCTTCTCTAACATCTAAAATAAAATTATAGATAATTAAATTCACAATGACAAAAGCTTTATTTGAAACTGATGCAGGGACTATTAATATCGAACTGTTTTCTAATGACGCGCCTAATACAGTAAATAATTTCACAAAACTAATTGGTGAAGGTTTCTATGATGGATTGGCCTTTCATCGCGTTATCCCAGGTTTTATGGCTCAAGGTGGTTGCCCCAATACTCGTACAGGATCTTCAGGTATGCCTGGAACAGGAGGACCAGGATACAATATTAATTGTGAAATAAATTCTAATAAACATCTAAAAGGTTCACTATCAATGGCGCATGCAGGAAAAAATACTGGTGGGAGCCAATTTTTTATAGTTTATGAGTCACAACCTCATCTAGATGGAGTACATACTGTCTTTGGAAAAACAGAGGATATGGATATCGTGTTAAAACTTACAAACGGCTCAAGAATTATTAAAGCCAGTCTCGTTTAAGATAATTTTTTATCAAAAATAATACTGAAGGTTTCTTTATCGAGATTGAATTTTCTAGTAGATGAATATAATTCTTCATTTTTTATTAAAAACTTTGTATTTTTCAATTTAATGCTGTTTTTTGGATGTAAAGCCTGTTGAATATTTTTTGATACGATAATACCTACTTTTGAGCTTTTATTATATTCAGATAAGAATTGAATAAAGATTTCAATCTTATTAATTTCATTATCGTTAATGGTGAAATCTTCTCTATGTTTGTCATGCAATATTTTCCATACTAATTTTGGTCTATTCCAAAAAGCTAATAATCTAGGAGAGCTTTCTAACCTTATATTTATGTTATTTTTTTCGCAGAATTCATTTATATTATTTTTAATGGGAACTAAATCTATAGATTTGTAGTCACCATCAAGGAAAATTGCAATATAAGGATCTATATCTATAGAATTTATTTTTTCTTCATCTAACATATGTCCAAGTTTTTGTCTCTTTACATTTAAATATTCAGAATTATGCTCGCCAGGACATATAACTAATGGGACTCTCTCAGTAACTTCTATTCCATATCCGCCTAATCCAGCAATTTTCCGAGGATTATTTGTAAGTAGTTTTAACTTTTTAATCCCAAGGTCAGTTAATATTTGTGCTCCAACTCCATAATTTCTGAGGTCTGCAGGGAATCCTAATTTTTCATTTGCTTCTACAGTATCCAAACCACCATCTTGTAAACTGTATGCTTTTAATTTATTAATCAGACCAATACCTCTACCCTCTTGTCTTAAATAAACAACAACCCCCTCTTCTTCTTTTTCTATCCTTGCTAATGCAGCCTCTAACTGGGGTCTGCAATCGCAACGTAGTGATCCAAACGCATCACCGGTTAAACATTCTGAATGCATCCTTACTAATACTGGTTCACTTAATTTATTTTGCTTTTGCTTTACTAGTGCAATATGTTCAGAGCCGTCAAGTTCATTTATGTATCCATATGCTTTAAAATTACCGAAAATACTTGGCAGAATTGCATCAGATTTTCTATAAACAAATCTTTCGTTCTGAAATCTATAACTGATAAGATCTGCAATGGATACTAACTTCATCCCCCATTCTTTCGCATATTCCTTAAGTTGGGGAAGTCTTGACATTGAGCCATCTGGATTTTGAATTTCGCAAATAACACCAGCAGGATAAAGACCAGACATGGCAGCAATGTCTACAGCTGCTTCGGTATGGCCAGCTCTTTTTAATACTCCTCCTTTTTTTGCTCTTAATGGAAATATATGTCCTGGTCTTCTTAAATCTTCTGGCTTAGTTGAAGGGTTAATTGCAACTTGGATAGTTTTAGCTCTATCCTCTGCTGATATTCCTGTAGTTACATTATTCTCTGGACCTGCATCTATTGAAATAGTAAATGCAGTTTGATTTTCATCAGTATTTCGATCAACCATTAAAGGAAGATCTAATGCATCTAATTTGTCTCCTTGCATTGCTAAACATATGAGACCTCTACCCTCTGTCGCCATAAAATTAATTTGTTGAGGAGTTGCAAACTGAGCCGCACAAATTAAATCTCCTTCATTTTCTCTTCTCTCATCATCAACAACTATTATGCATTCCCCATTTCTTATGGCAGCTAATGCATCGCTTATGGGATCAAATTCTATATTAAATTTATCGTTATTATCCACAATTGTTCCATTATTTGATTTTGGACTTGTTTCTTTCATTATTACTATTCAATATAGAAAAAAGTGTTTTAATTATTATTTTATTCAACACTTATAATCCTATCTTAAAGTCTGCCAATAAAGAGAAATGAATGTTGCAATAGTTGGTGCTACTGGTTACGGGGGAATACAAGCAGTAAATCTATTAAAGGATAATAAAAATTACAAAATTTCTTATTTAGGTGGTAATAAATCTTCAGGAACTAAATGGAGCGATAATATTCCATTCATCAATTTAGAGTCAGACAATTTAATTGAAAAAATATCAACAGATAGTATTGCCGAAAAAGCTAATGTAGCTTTACTTTGCTTGCCTAATGGAATTTCTTCTACATTAACAAGAGGTTTATTAGAAAAAGGAGTAAAAGTAATTGACTTATCAGCCGATTATAGGTACAAGTCTCTTGATAAATGGAAAAGTGTATACTCTTACGAAGCGAAAAAATATAATAGAGATGATGATGATTTATGTAGAGAAGCAGTTTATGGCCTTCCTGAGCTTAATTTCAAAGATATATCTAAAGCAAGTTTAATCGCCTGCCCTGGATGTTATCCCACATCTGCTCTAATTCCTCTTATCCCATTTTTATCCCAAGGAATTATTGATAACGAAGGTATAATAATAGATTCAAAAAGTGGTACATCAGGAGGAGGCAGAGAACCACATCAAAAATTATTATTTTCTGAATGTGGAGATGGTGTTTCTGCCTATGGACTTATAAATCATAGACATACTTCTGAAATAGAACAAATAGCAAGTTTTATTTCAGGTAATGATATTGAACTACTATTCACTCCTCATTTAATACCAATGACTAGAGGTATGCATTCGACAATTTATGGAAGACTAAGGGATCCAGGTTTAACTTCTTCTGATTGTAGAATTATATTAGAAAATTATTATAGAAATTACTCTAATATCCGAGTATTACCACTTGATATTTATCCTTCCACAAAGTGGGTTAGGAATACAAATGAAATTCATCTGTCTGTCAAAGTTGATACTAGAAATGGAAGAATTATTATTTTATCAGTGATAGATAATTTAATTAAAGGACAAACAGGGCAGGCTATACAAAACCTTAATCTAATATCTGGTTTACCAATAAATAATGGCTTAGAAATGATTAATCATTACCCATGATTTTATTACGGATAATATATCCTGCCTGAGAAATTGAGAGTGGTAATATTTTATGTTCCAATAAATGTAATTTTTGAGTTATTGTCTCTAAATTATCTTTATCCGATATAGGTAATGCTGCTTGCATAATTAATGGACCACTATCAACCTCTGGTTCTACAAAATGCACTGAACAACCAGTAATCTTGGAATCATTTGTTATGGCTTCTTTAATTGCATTACTTCCTTTAAAAGAAGGAAGTAATGATGGATGAATATTTATTATTTTATTCTTAAAAGCATTAACAAATTTTGATGACATTATTTTCATCCAACCCGCCATAACAACAAGTTCTATATCCTCTTTTTTTATTGTATTAATAATTTCATCCTCAAAATAATCCTTATTTGCATAATCAGAGCTTTTAATTACCTTATATGAGATATTGGAATTTATAGCTCTTGATACACACCCAGCCTCTGATTTGTTTGTAATTAAAATCTTAATATCTATATCAAATTTATTTGAATTAGAGAGGTCAATCAATTCTTGAAAATTTGATCCCTCTCCTGAAGCTAAAATTGCTATTTTCAATTTAGGTGAAAATTCTCTAAGTTGTGAAATTTCAGGTGAAATTAAATAATTGAATGATTTATCCAAAAGCTGATATTTTTATTGAATAATAAATGAGATATAAATAAATAAAACCCCTAATAGTATTTATTAAAATTCACAAACATTATTATCTAAAAATAATATAACTAAATAAATTGAAATGATTAGTATTTACGAAGAATAAACTAGATATAATAAACAAAATAAGAAAATAGTCAAAATATAAAATGAATAATGATTTTAATTCTTGGGATAAATATTGCAACTACCTTTGGTTTAATAAACAAATAAATATTTGGTTAGATATCAGCAAGATAAATTTTACTCTCGACCAAATATCATCTTTAGAAAATAAATTTAAAAACGTTTTTTCAGCCCTAAATGAATTAGAAGCTGGCGCAATTTCAAATATTGATGAGAAAAGACAAGTTGGACATTATTGGTTAAGAAATCCATCTGTTGCCCCAAATAACCTTATTAGGAATGAAATAAATAATGAGATTAAAGATATTTCAGATTTTGGAGAAAATATTTTAGAGGGTAAGATTACGAATAATAAAAATCAAAAATTTACTAACGTTTTATGGATAGGTATTGGAGGAAGCGGTTTAGGACCATTATTAATAACTGAAGCATTACAAGAGAATTCTTTTGGATTGAATTTTTCATACATAGATAATATTGATCCATTCTTAATAAGTGAAAAATTAGATGAATTATCTGATAAATTGGCTACCACATTATTTGTTGTTGTAAGTAAGTCAGGTGGAACACCTGAACCAAAAATAGCAATGAATATAATCAAAAAGCATGTAGAAAATAAAAATTTAGACTGGAACTCTAACGCAATAGCAATAACAATGAAAGATAGCCAATTATATAAAAAAGCACAAATAGAGAATTGGTTAAAAATATTTAATCTACCTGATTGGGTTGGAGGTAGAACCAGTATTACTAGCTCAGTTGGACTGCTTCCTTTAGCTCTTATTAATCGAGATGTTTCTGAATTTATTAAAGGTGCATCAATAATGGATGAGTTAACCCGGATACCTAATATCAAAGACAATCCTGCTGCATTACTATCATCAGCGTGGTTTTTTTCAGGTGATGGAATAGGTAAGAGAGATATGGTTGTATTACCTTACAGAGACAGGTTACAAGTATTTAGTAAATATCTTCAACAATTAGTTATGGAGTCTTTAGGTAAAAAGTTTAATAGGAAGGGTGAAATCGTTCATCAAGGAATATCTGTTTTTGGTAATAAAGGATCTACGGATCAACATGCATATGTCCAACAGTTAAGAGATGGTATTGATAATTTCTTTTGTGTTTTTATAGAGTTACTTGATACCCCTAATGGTTATAACTATTTTGACTCTGAAAAGCCAAAAGAATTTTTATCAGGATTTTTACAAGGAACAAGATCTGCACTATCCAACGAAAATAGGCAAAGCATAACAATCACATTAGATAAGTTAAATTGTTTAACACTAGGAGCATTAATTGCTCTATTTGAGCGAGCTGTTTCTTTTTACGCAGAATTAGTGGATATAAATGCTTACGATCAACCTGGTGTTGAAGCTGGTAAAAAAGCAGCCTCAGAAATAATTGATTATCAAAAACAAGTAACAAAATTATTTAATAATGGCGATGAATTATCAATAAAAGAAATTACTTCTCTTCTTGGAATATCATCAGCTGAACCGATATTTTTTATAATTCGTCAGATGTGTTTTGGTAATGATGACTATCTTATAAATGGAGATTGGTCTAACCCAAATACAATAAAAATTAA
>QCUQ01000022.1 GCA_003210655.1 Prochlorococcus sp. AG-679-M10
TAAATTTTATGGTGATCAATTTGAAATTATAATTTTAGAAATTCAACAAAAATATACAAACAACGAAAGCTTACAAAATTTTGAAGAAAACTCGAAAGAGCATAGATTAGAGTTGCTTGAGAAAAATAATATTGAACAGAACAAACAAGATATGTGGGATGATTAATTATTTAGAAGGAGGTTATGAGCCGCTTTTTAAATTTCCCTTTGGTTAGCTGTCTTTTCAATAAAAAAGAGACCCGAAGATCTCCTCCCCTCTTAATTAAGGAGATATAAAACTCCCCGGGCGAATTTCTAACAATGTTCAAATGAACTGGTATGAAAGGGTTTGAAAGGTCTTTCTTTACATATAACACCATATACCCGAACATTACCCGAACATTTTTAAAAAACTAACAAAAACTTATAAAATGTGCTGAAATTTATTTATGTAGAGATTCTCTTGCAAATAAACAAAAAAAGAGACTTTTGTAAGTCTCTGAAAGTCTCTGAAAGTGATTAGAAACTCCCCGGGCGAATTTAGAACAAAGTCCTAATGAAGCGTTATGACTACTCTTGAACCCTTATTTGATGATATTTATCGAATTACACTAACTTTACACTAACTATTTTTTTACAAGATTCTTTGGAATTACCAAAATATTCATTAATTCATTTCCCTTTTAAGATTTAAATCACCTACACATGAATACAGAAAATAGTCCCTTTTTCACGATCCAGGAAGTTTCTGAGTTTCTTGGGATTTCTATATCAACAATTAATCGTTTAATCAAAAATGGAGACTTTCCTCAAAAAATAAAAATATCACCAAGAAGGATTGTTTTTATGAAAAAGGAGATTGAAGAGTGGATTGATGGGAAAAGAAGTGATTGAAAATAATAAAATATATTCAATATGTACTAAGTCCTAGATTTCGCTGTTTAAATTATGGGTATTGTTTATAATTTGAACAATTATTTGATTGGTTGATAACTAGTAAAACTAGAGATTATTAACCTTTAAAAAATTATGAATTCATTTTCTAATGCGGAATTACTAATAAGAGAAAAAGCAAATTCTGATAAAGAACTAGGGGATGCATTCGAAAGTCTGTCAAAAATATTTTTTACTCATGACGATACACAGAATCAAGAGTATAGCGAAGTTTGGCACTATAGCGATTGGGCAAAGATTCATAGTGAATATTCACCCAAAGACATTGGTATAGATTTAGTAGCACAATTGAGAAATGATGAAGGATTCTGTGCAATCCAGTGTAAATTTTATCAACCAGATTATTCAATATCTAAATCTGATTTAGATTCATTTATTTCAGCATCTTCTACAGTTGATTTCAAAAGACTAGTTTTAATTGATACATCAAATCGCCCAATTGGTTTAAATGCTCAATCTGTTTTAAACAATTTAGATCAAGAATATATACGTATTCAAAAAGCAGAATTAGAGGAAAGTCGTATTAATTGGGTAGATTTTATTAATGATGGTGAAATTAATTTAAGACCAAAAAAGAAACTTAGAGATCATCAATTACAAGCATTAAATGCTGTAAGGGAGGGTCTTAGTAAAGGGGATAGAGGAAAAATAATCATGGCATGTGGTACTGGCAAAACATTTACGAGTTTAAGAATTGCGGAAGATATTGCAGGTCCAAAGAAAAATGTACTGTATATGGTTCCTTCTCTAGCACTCATGTCTCAAACTATTCGAGAATGGAAAAATGACTGCAAAAATGAATTTACTGCCTTTTCCGCCTGCTCAGATGAAAAAGTTGGTAAAAGAAAAGGTTCAGATGACCAAATTGAACTTGATTTGAGTGACCTTGCTTTCCCTGCAACTACAAATCCTGAGAAATTGGCAGAGCAAATCAAAAAGGAAAAAAATTCAAATATGATTGTTGTGTTTTCTACATACCAATCAATTAATGTAATAAGTCAAGCGCAACAAAAATATAACTTAGATCCTTTTGATCTAATAATTTGTGATGAAGCGCATCGAACTACAGGTGCAACAATTGTTGGAGAAGATGAATCTAATTTTGTAAAAATACATAGTAATGAAAATATTATCGGAGAAAAAAGACTATATATGACAGCAACCCCAAGAATTTACGGGGAAAAAGCACGAAAGAAACAAGATGAAGGTGATGTCTATTTGGCATCAATGGATGATGAAGAAATTTTTGGAAAAACACTTTTCCATAGAGGATTTGGTTGGGCAGTTGAGAATGGTCTATTAACTGATTATAAAGTTGTGGTTTTAATGATGGATCAACAAAAAGTTTCAGATCGTATCCAATATCAATTTACAGATGGATCAGAATTAAAACTTGATGATGCAACAAAAATGGTTGGATGCTATAAGGCACTAGCAAAAGTAGGTATTAAATCAGATTCAGATAATCTGACTAATGAATTTGAACCAATGAAACGTGCTTTGGCATTTTGCCAAAATATAAATTCGTCCAAATTATTCTCTTCTGAGTTCTCAAATGTTGTAAAAGAATATATCTCAAATGAAGAAATTGATGAAAGCAATAAGACAGAACTTCAAGTTGAATTATTTCACGTCGATGGGACATTCAACGCAAACCAAAGAAATGAAAAATTAAGTTGGTTAAAAGATAAAATAGACGAAACTACTTGCAGAGTACTTTCCAATGCTAGATGCCTTTCTGAAGGTGTAGACGTTCCGGCATTGGACGCAATAATGTTTCTTCATCCTAGGAAGAGTCAAATTGATGTCGTTCAATCAGTGGGAAGAGTAATGAGAAAAGCAGAGGGTAAAAAATTGGGTTACGTGATTCTCCCAGTTACAGTTGCTCCTGGCATTACAGCAGAAAAAGCACTTAATGATAATGAAAGATACCAAGTAGTTTGGCAAATACTTAATGCCTTAAGGGCACATGATGAAAGGTTTGATAGCACAATTAATAGAATCGGATTAGGGGAAGATATTTCAGATCGAATTGAAATAATAGACGGAACATTGGTACCAGAAGTCGAAGCGATAACTGCAGTAGTAGATGATGTTAAGCAAAAATCCGATAAAAATCATGATGAAACACAAAAAAATAATAACTTAGGAGAAGAAAATTCTAATAAAAAAAACAATGACGAAAATCCGAAACAATTATCTTTCAGTCTCACTGAATTATCCCAAGCAATAAAAGCAAAAATTGTTGATAAATGCGGTACTCGTGATTACTGGGAAAATTGGGCAACAGATATCGCAAATATTGCGCAGCAACATATCTCAAGAATAAATTCTATAGTACTAAATTCAGGCACTCCAGAAAGAGATGCTTTTGTACAATTTTTAGAAGAAATTAGAGATGATTTAAATCCTGAAATTAGTGAGACAGATGCAGTAGAAATGCTCGCACAACATATAATTACACGCCCAGTATTTGAGACTCTTTTCAAAGAAAATAGATTTACCACTGAGAATGCTTTTTCAAAAGCAATGGAAGTGATTTTGTCAAAAATATACAACAGGCATATTGATACAGAATCAAGAACACTCGAAAAATTTTATAACAGTGTCAGAAAAAGAGCAGCAGATATTGTAACTGCAGCGGGTAGGCAAGTTCTTATTTTAGAACTTTATGACAAGTTTTTTCGATATGCATTTCCTTTGATGACCCAAAAACTCGGAATTGTATATACCCCAGTTGAAATTGTTGACTTCATTATTCATTCTGTAGAAGATGTCATGCAAGAAGAATTTAATTCGTCTTTAGGCAATGATCATATTCATATCCTAGATCCCTTTACAGGAACTGGAACATTTATTTCTAGATTAATTCAATCAAAGATAATTCCTAAAGAAAATTTAATAAGAAAGTTCAAGTCAGAGATTCATGCAAATGAAATTATTCTTCTCGCTTACTATATTGCCTGCATAAATATTGAATCGGTATATGACGAATTTATAAATCCTGAGGAGTATACACCTTTTAATGGAATGGTTCTCACTGATACTTTTCAACTATACGAGCAAGAAAAAGATCTGATCGCTAATCTTTTACCTGATAATTCAGAAAGAAGAGTAAACCAGAAAAATAAAAAAATTAATGTGATTATTGGGAACCCACCTTATTCTGCTAAACAAACTTCTGCAAATGACAATGCTGCAAATTTAAGGTACACAAACCTTGATAAAAAAATTGAACAGTCTTATGCAGCAGGGTCAAGTGCTAATAACAAACTTGCTTTATACGATAGTTACCTAAGAGCATTTAAATGGGCATCCGAAAGAATAGGCGAAGAAGGTGTGATTGGATTTGTAACCAATGGTGGATACATAGACGGTAATGCTACAGATGGATTTAGAAAGTCTTTAGAAAGTGAGTTCTCTAAGATATATATATTTCATTTAAGAGGTGATCAAAGGACTGCAGGAGAAAGATCAAAAAGAGAAGGAGGACAAATTTTTGGATCAGGTAGTAGAGCACCAATTGCGATTTCAATTTTAATTAAGAAAAAAAATAATGAAGAAAAAAGCAAAATTTATCTCCATGACATTGGTGATTATCTTGATAGAGCGCAAAAACTAGCAAAAATCGCACTTTACAAATCTATTAAAGGGATTAAACAAAAAAGTGAATTCCTTTTAATTGAACCAGATGAAGAAAATGATTGGGTAAACCAGATAGACAAAAGTTTTAAACAATTCCCAGTATTAGGTAATAAAAAAGATAAAAATTGCAACTCATTATTTAAAAATTATTCACTAGGAGTTAATACAAATAGAGATGCTTGGTCATATAATTTTTCTCCGCATGAAATAAAGAATAATATCCAAACACTTATCGCAACTTATAATAAGGAACTTTCCAAAAATATCCCTTATAATCTGGCAGAAAAAAATCCAAGACTTATTAAGTGGTCTAGTAGTTTAGAAAATCATTTCAAAAAAAATAAGCAAATTTTTTATGATGAGAAGCAAATAACAAAAAGTCTATATCGACCATTCACAATTCAATATCTTTATCGAGAAAGAATGTTGGTTCATAGATATGGACAAATGAATGAGATTTTCCCAGATGAATTATCACCAAACAAAGTAATTTGCGTTAGCGGTATAGGTGTAAAAGGAGGATTTACCGCTTTAATGTCCAATATTATTATCGACATAAATCTCTTAGGAGGGTCTACCCAATGTTTTCCATTGTATTTATATCGGGAGAATGGTAACTCACTTCCACTTTTTTCTCAATCTCATCCAAAAAATAACTTAAACAAACAATTTGGAATAACTAAATTTGGTAATGATTATTTAAAAAGTCATTTTAAAGAGAAAACATTTTCTGAAGAACATTTTTTTTATTATCTTTATGGATTATTTCATTCTCCTGAATACATTAATAAATATGCCAATAATCTTTCTAGAGAACTCCCTAGAGTTCCCATGGTGAAAAAGATAGAAGATTTCGTAATGTTTTCAGAAGCGGGACGAAAATTAAGTGATCTTCACTGCAATTTCGAAAAGGTTGAGAAATATCCTATTTCTATTACAGAGAGTTCTTTTGAGACTGAAACTAATAAAGATTCAAAAACTTTTTTTAATGTAAAAAAAATGAAGTTTGCCACAAAGAAAAATAAATTTTCTGTAATTTACAACAAAAACGTAACTATAAATGATATTCCTTCAGAAGCATTCGAATATAAACTATGCGGAAGATCTGCATTAGAATGGGTTATGGATAGGCAAAGCATAAAAATAGATAAATCAAGTGGAATAGTAAATGATCCAAATGAATACTTTGATCAAACAAATAACAATTCTGCTTATCCGTTAGAACTCTTCCAAAAAATGATAACGGTTTCTATTGAAACAACAAAAATTGTAAAATCTCTTCCTAAATTTGAAATTGATTAAAAAAAGACCCTTTGTGAAATCACTTGAGGTCTTGTGAAATTGAAATAAAACTCCCCGGGCGGGATTCGAACCTGCGACCAATCGATTAACAGTCGATCGCTCTACCGCTGAGCTACCGAGGAACATATTAAAATTTAACTCTTACATGTACCTTATGACAAGGGGTAGAATCTAATTATATTGAAAGTTTAATGGTTTCTGCCAATCTGATAAATTTCCATTCTTCATCTCTGCAACTTCATCTGCATAACTTAATTCCTCTAAACGATGAGTAATCCATAAAGCACTAAATGGATTTCTTTTATTCTTTGTAAGGCCCTTAATTAATTCTAAAACTGATAATTGACTAGAACTATCTAATAGAGCTGTAGGCTCGTCCATAAGAATAAAATTCTTATCACTTATCAAGGAAGAAGCAATAGTTAAACGTTGTTTCTGTCCGCCACTTAATGTATGAATCGACCTTTTATCAAATCCAGCTAATCCAACCTTATTTAAAGCAATATCAATTTTATTAGTAATATCTTTTCTACTTAATTTTTGATTAACATTCAGAAGAAGTTCACTCCTACAGTTTGGCATTAATATTTGATGATCAGGATTTTGAAAAACCATCCCAACATTCGCCAAATTATTTATAACTCCACTACTTGGTTTTAAAAGTCCATTAATTAACTTCAGCAAGGTACTCTTTCCACTTCCATTCTTGCCAACAATCATCCATAAACCAGTTTTATTAATAGAAAAATTGCAATTATTTATTACATGCTCATTTTTTCCTGGCCATGAAAAACTCACATCTTTGAAAGTTACATTAGGTACTTCATTTTGCAAAGTATCCTCTATCTCGATCATTTTAAATATCTAAGGAAAATCCAGGTCTTTTTGATCCACCAGCTACTGCAGACTTTTCATAAATCTGTACAGAAATAACTTCTTTAGCAAGAACAGTTATCAATTTATCCTGAACTTTTTCGCAACTTAACTCGATTAAAGAGGAATTTTGATTATTACTATTCATAAAATCTTTGATTTCATCATAGGTTCTTTTAATATCCTCATACTCTTTCTTTTGAATTGAAAGGGGAAAGGGGGAATATCTAAGACTTATTTCAAGAGAATACATAAAGTAATTGTAAATTTTATATTATAAACAAACTATAGAACAATCTTTTCTAAGAAGTTGTTTTGAAATTAAGTTCAATTAAAAATTTTTTTTATAAAAGATATATAAATGCATTTAATATAGAAATGAACAAATTTAATTTTGTAAAATTTTTTCCATGGAAATAGCAGGTGATATTACTTCTTTAGTTGGCAACACCCCATTAGTAAAATTAGATCGTATAAAAAAATACTGTAAGTGTTATCCAGAAATAATTGCGAAACTTGAAAGTTTTAATCCATCAGCATCTGTCAAAGATCGTATTGCTTATTCGATGTTAAATTCAGCCGAAAAAGATGGTTTAATATTACCCGGGGAAACAACATTAATTGAGGCAACAAGTGGAAATACTGGAATAGCTTTAGCAATGGTTGCAGCAGCTAAAGGTTATAAATTAATATTAACTATGCCAGATACTATGAGTATTGAGAGAAGGGCAATGCTAAGAGCATATGGTGCAGAATTACAACTCACTCCAGGAAAAGAAGGAATGAAAGGGGCTTTAGATTTAGCAAGTGAATTATCTTCAAGTATTCCAAATAGCTTTCAGTTTAATCAGTTTGAAAATCTCGCAAATCCAGAAATTCATGAGAGGACCACAGCTAAAGAAATTTGGGATCAATCTAATCAAAATATTGATGGATTAGTTACTGGAGTTGGTACTGGAGGAACCATAACTGGATGTTCTCGATTTCTAAAAAAAGTTAATCCAAATTGCAAAATATATGCAGTTGAACCCGCAAAAAGCGCTGTAATTTCAGGAGAAAAAGCTGGTTCTCATTCTATACAAGGGATTGGGGCAGGCTTCGTTCCTAAAGTACTAAATACCCAATTAATAGACGAAATTATCAAAATAGATGACGATGAAGCATTTTATTATGGGAGGTTATTAGCTCGATTAGAGGGTCTTTTATCAGGAATTAGTAGCGGGGCTGCATTAGCAGCAACAATAAAAATTGGTCAAAGAGAAGAGCTAATTAATCAAAGATTAATTGTGATTCTTCCAAGTTTTGGAGAAAGATATTTATCTACAGCAATGTTTGAATCAAATACTGCAATTAAAGCTAGACAAGACGGTTATTTGTAGACAAAGGAATTTAGATATGATCAAAAATCTTTATAAGGAATTAGAGGTAAAAGAAAATGCGACTCAAAGTGAAATTAAATCTTCTTACCGTCGCTTAGTTAAAAAACATCATCCCGATACAGGAGGTGAAAAGGATAGGTTTCTGGCAATACAAAATGCATGGGAGACTCTTAATGATCCTTCTAAAAAAAAACAGTATGATAAAACCCTTTTCCCTTTACAACAATCATCTACTTTGAGAACTGAAAACTGGGAAGAGAAAGTCAATACAACAAAATATAATTCCACATTACAAGATAATGAAATTAAAAATTGGATTAAAAATATTTATAATCCCACCAATAGATTTATTAGCCAAATAATCAAACCTTTAAGTCAAGAAATAAAAGAACTATCTGCTGACCCATATGATCAAGAATTGATGGATAAATTTTGCAGCTACATTACTCTTTCTCAAAAAAAAATTGAAAAAGTTGATAAACTCTACAAGTCAATTTCTGTACCGCATTCAATATCTTCTTTAGGTTTAGATCTTTATCATTGTTTTTCTCAAGTTAAAGATGCTTTATCAGAATTGGATAGGTATACACAAGGATATGTAGATGATTATCTTTTTGATGGCAAAGAAATGATGAAAGAGGCAAAAAGAATCCAATCAAAAATGGCTCATGACAAAAAATCTATAATTTTCTGAAAAATTTATTCTGCAACTATATATTCTTTCAGTTGGTCTAATTTAAACCAAACATCTGGCACAGGTCGACGCCATCTTACCTGAGCATATTCTTCTTTAATACTTAAAATTTCTCCTGGGCCTTCAAATATATAACTAGGCAAATCTTTATCACTAGCTAATGCTTCGACACTTTTATCATAAATACTTTGATCTACAAAGACTAAGCTTCCTTTTTTTAGCGGCTTTTTGGGTATCGACTCA
>QCUQ01000023.1 GCA_003210655.1 Prochlorococcus sp. AG-679-M10
AACGAATTTCTCCAGCCAGAACAACCTAAATGAATTGAAGCAATTTGTTCTTCCATTGAACCAACATTTTTATCTGGATAAGCAAAAGCTTGCCTACAAAGACTTTTTCTTACTTGAGATAATCCCAAGAATGAAGCACCTATCTGGTTTAATGGGAAAGGAATATTTTTGGATTCTCCAAACAAGCCAGCTGGAGATAAGAGAATTATTTTATCAACGAGATCGGGAATTTCCTTCGCTAAGTTTATCGCTACGGATCCTCCCATAGAGGCCCCAACAATCATTAATCTATTCTTTAATTCTAGAGTATTAATAATATCTATAAGATTAGAAATTATTTTATGAGTATTATATTGATCGGAAGCAATTCTAGGAGTAAATCCAAATCCTAATAAATCAGGAATTATTAATTGGAATTTATTTTTTAAAAAGGGATATATTCTCCTGAATTCTAGGAAACTACTATCAAATCCATGCAAGAAAAGTATAGGTTGACCTGTTCCTCCCATAACTACAGGGAATTCAGAAAAATTCCATTTTTCGTTAAGTTTTATCCAATTAATATCGTTAGATATAGATACACCTAATGGATCATGTAAGGATTTTTTTACTTTTTCAAAATAATCAATATTTAATTTATTAAAATTATTATAAATGTGTTTATTCAAAGTATTTATTATATTTTTATCCTTTGTTTTTCAAAATTTGTAATAGCTTCTTTTATGTCTTGCTGATTAATTTCAAAAGGTAAAAAATGAATCTCAGATTCATCTCTGCATGTAAATTCAGAAATTTTTTGTAAATTGTTATTTTCAAAAACATTTATTCCCAATTCGGAGATAGTAGTTGGTAAATTCAATTTTTCCATTAAAACCAATAGTTGCTTTATAGTTTGATTAGCTAATTTATTATTATTTTTTGTTTCTTCTAATCTTAATTGCAACAATATTCCAACTCCAACAATTTCACCATGTAACGGTTTATTAGTTACAACTATCTGAGTAATAGCATTATGAAGAGCATGAGCTGCTGCTGTTCTACACTTTGGACCGCCGATTCCTCCAATCAATCCAGCAGTAAGTGAACAAGCCTCTACAACATTGCACCAATCAATATTTTGGACAGACTGACTCTGATAAGCACTTTCCCCATCAATAAGTAATTGATCTCTTAATACTCTTGATATTTGAATTGCTTGCTGGACAAGTCCGTCTTCAACTTTTGAACTGGTTAAAGAAGATTCGTACCATTTAGCCAAAGCATCAGCTATTCCGCTAGCAAGTGTCCTCTTTGGAGCTGTTTTAATAAATCCATAATCTAGCACCAATATTTTAGGACAAGACTTCAACTCAATATCCTTAATGAATTGCCCATTTATTGAATAAATATTTGACAATGCAGTCCAACCTGCACATGTAGAAGCACTCAATGGAATAGTAATAACTGGAATAGAAAGCGAATCTGCTAAAAATTTTCCTGAATCTAAAACCTTACCTCCACCTATTGCAATAATAGAATCGCAATTATTTTTAAGTATAATACTACTTATTCTTTCAAGGTCTTCATAACAACAATCAAAATTTAGGTTAGATGCACATACAGAAATATTTTCATCGTATAAATCTTTATAAACTTTTTTTCTTATTTTATTTGTTGATAAACTTCTACCTAAAAGTAATGGTTTCCTGGAGAATTTCTTGATATGTGGTAAAGCCTTTAACCAAGCTCCATTTCCCCTAAATATTTTTTCTGGAGATATTAACTGCATATGGAATCACTGGTTTAAAAATTAGCCCCTGCCAATTCTTGGGAAGATTCTTCTGAAGAAATATTCACTATAACTTTCTTATTCTCATCAATATCAACTAAAGCTTTATCTCCATCTTTTATTCTTCCTGACAAAACTTCTTCAGCTAAACTATCCTCTAAGGCCACTCTTTTATCAAAAACAAAACATTCTCCTTCAAAGAGGCTTTCTTCTTTTGAAATGTCTTCGAGGTATTTAAGTACCCCGCCTTGCAAATGAAAGATATTTTTGTAACCTTTATTTTTTAATAAGCTAGTAGCTTTTTCACATCTAATACCTCCAGTACAAAACATAGCTATATTCTTAGATTCTTTGTCGCCTAAATATTTTTCTAAATTATCATCTACCCACTCAGGAAACTCACTAAAGTTTCTGGTATTTGGATTGATTGACTTATTAAAACTTCCTATAGAAACTTCATAATGATTTCTAGTATCAATAATGATTGTATTTTGATCTTTAATTAATTTATTCCAATTGAATGAGTCAATATAAGTTCCTGCATCTTTTGATGGATCTATTTCAGGGACACCCATAGTTACTATTTCGTTTTTAATTTTTATTTTTAATTTTTTGAAAATCTTCTTTTTTGAATAACTAACTTTTATATTTAGATCGTTAATTCCTGAAATGTTTTTGATTAAGTTTAGGATATTTTCAATAATGCTTTCTTCAGCACAAATGGTTCCGTTAAGACCCTCTCTCGCAATAATTAATAGGCCTGAAAGATCACTTTTTTTCTCAATACTAAATAGGTTTTCTTTAAGTTCAATTATTGAATTTTCTTGAAATGAGAAAAAAGAATAAAGAGAAACTATTTTATAAATTTTATTACTCATACTGTAGAAACAGTTTTATCACAATATTCAAAATCTTTATTAAATAAAACCCCAACATCCTTAAGTAGTTTTCTGTCATCTTGAAAAGATGGATTTGAGGTTGTCAGTAATTCATCTCCATAAAAAATAGAGTTTGCTCCGCATTGAAAACAAAGAATCTGAGCTTCTTTAGTTAAGTTTTCCCTTCCAGCACTTAATCTTATTTTGCTTTTTGGCATAAGAATTCGAGCAGTAGCGATCATTCTTATCATCTCAATAGAATCAATTTCTTTTTTCTCCTCTAAACCTGTTCCTTCTATAGCTACCAAAGAATTGATTGGAACACTCTCAGGGTGAGGATTCATGTTTGAGAGGACTTGTAAAAGAGATGCTCTATCTCCAGTATTTTCTCCCAGACCTATTATTCCACCGCAACATACATTTATACCTACATTTCTTACTCTTTTTATAGTATCTAATCTATCCTGGTAAGTTCTTGTCGTAATAATATTTTTATAGTATTCAGGACTCGTATCGAGATTATGGTTGTATGCAGTTAGTCCCGCATCGGCAAGTTTCAAGGCCTGCTCATCTGTGAGCATCCCCGCGGTAACACATGCCTCCATTCCAAGTTCTTTTACACCTTTAACCATTTCTAACATTGAGTTAAAAGGTTTGCCATCTCTAATTTCTCTCCATGCCCACCCCATACAAAACCTATCAGCACCTTCTTTTTTGGCTATTTTCGCTCTATTTAAAACAGCTTCAACTTCAAATTGAGGGTGACTTTTTATTTGACTAGAGCTGTAAATTGATTGACTACAGTAAGAGCAGTTCTCTTCACACCCGCCAGTTTTAACACTGAAAAGTGAGGCTAGTTGGACTTTATATTTATTAAATCTTCTATGAATAATTTGAGATTCCCACATTAAATCTATCAATGGGTAATTTAATATTTCCAAAATCTCGTCTCTTTCCCAATCAAATCTAATTTCGCTAAATTTCTGATTATTTGAATTAATCATTTTTACTTAGGGAAGAATAATAAGAATCTTCAAAAGATTCATTTGATAATGATTCTATACCTCCAAAACGCCTATTCCTCGATTGATAATCTATTATCGCTTTTAAAAATTCAATTTCAGTAAAATCAGGCCATAATACATCAGTTATATAAATTTCAGAATAAGCTAATTGCCATAATAGAAAATTACTTATCCTTTTTTCACCACTAGTTCGTATTAGTAATTCAGGATCCTTGATCCCATGAGTTAATAGTTCTGAATTAAATAATTGTTCATCTATTTCACTAGGTTTTATTTTACCTGAGGAAGATTTGAGCGCTATTTCTCTAGCAGCTTTAACTATTTCTTGTCTACCTCCGTAATTTACACAAATATTTAATGTGAAATTTTTATTGTTTTTTGTAAGATCTTCTGAACTACTAACTATTAATTTTAATGACTTAGGAAAAGGGGATAAATCTCCAATGAACTTAATTTTTATTGATTCTTGATGCAGCTCAGAAATTTCTTTTTTCAAAACTTTTTCAAAAAGATTTATAAGAAAATCAACCTCCTCAGATGGTCTAGTCCAATTCTCCGTTGAAAATGCATAAACCGTTAGAACTTTACAATCTAAGTTCTTAGATACTTTAATAATTTCCTTTAGGACAGTAACACCCTTATTATGCCCATATGATCTAGGTAACCCCTTTTTTGTAGCCCATCTCCCATTACCATCCATAATTATTGCAACGTGTTCTGGAATTTTATTCTTATCTAATTCATTAGACAAATTTACATTCTCTTTTTTGGTTTGTAAGTTATTCAATCTCATAAGCTAATCTTGGTTTGTATTTCGATTGTCTAAATTCTTTTTAATTGTAATAGTATCATTCGTATTTATTTTTTGGAACGAATTAGTTTTGTTCGAAGATGATTTTGGAGACCCTGATGTGTTTTGATTACCTACTAACTTTATGAGAAGCTCTTGCAACCTGCTACTTGTAATAGGTCTCTCAAGTTTTCCTTGATTAGCTAATGATAAAGTACCTGTCTCTTCAGAGACAACAATACAAATACATCTGTCAAATCTTTCTGTAATACCTAACGCGGCAAGATGTCTTGTTCCATATCTACTAATACCTTGTCTTGATAGGGGTAATATTACTCCCGCCGAGATTATTTTATTACCTTTAACTAAAACTGCCCCATCATGTAAGGGGGTATCTGTTGCAAACAAATTTATTAAAAGATCTGTAGACAATTGGGCTTCAATCTTGATACCTGAATATAAAAAATCTTCTGGTCTTAAATCGCTTCCTAAATCTACAACTATTAAAGCTCCTTTTCTATTCTGTGATAGCTTTCCTGCTGCATCAACCAATTGATTTACTGTTGTAGATGTTGCCCTGAATTCTTTAGGTGGGTTGCCTAGTAATACCGCTAATCTTCCAGTCCCAAGTAATTCCATTAATCGTCTGAGTTCACCCTGCCATAGGATGGCTAAAGAAAGAGAGCAAGCAAGTACCACTGCATCAATTAATTTTGATGTTAATGGAAGATATGCATATCTTTGAATAAACCAAGCAAAAGAAACTAAGAATAAATATCCTCTTAGTAACCAAAGTGTTCTCTGTTCTTTAACTCTTGAAAATAATAGAAGTCCAAATCCAACAGCAAATAGTACATCAAGTAAAAATTTTAAGTTTATTAAACCCCAAAAATTCACATTAAAAACTAAATTATATTAAATGTACCTAACTTTGTTTGATAAAGCGATCAGGTAGGACATCATATTTTAGTAGATCATGTGGACTTTCTCTTTTCTGGATAATCTCTGCATCTCCATTGCAGACTAAAATAGCAGCAGGTTTGGGAATTCTATTATAGTTAGAACTCATTGAATTATTATATGCACCAGTGCCAAAAACACATATCAAGTCTCCTGTTTCACAATCACCAAGTTCAAGTTCCTTTAATAACACATCTCCAGATTCACAATGTTTTCCCGCAACTGTATATTTTTTTTTGGAATTCCTATTTAAAGGATTATTCACTAAACAAGCAGAGTAATTTGATTGATATGTAATTGGTCTAGGATTATCACTCATTCCGCCATCTACCGATAAGTAAGTCCTTATCCCGGGAACTTCTTTAAATGAGCCAATTTTGTATATAGTTACTCCTGCTGTTGAAACTATAGATCTTCCAGGCTCACACATAAGTATTGGTAACTTTAAGTTATTTTTATTACAAGCTTTTACAATAGATAATGACACTGTTTTAATCCATTCATCAATAGAAGGAGGGTCATCCTCCTCGGTATATTTAATTCCTAGGCCGCCACCAACATTTAGTTCTTTTATGTCATGACCAGATTTTTTAGCTTTTAAAATAACATTTACCATTATTTTTCCAAGGTCATTATGAGGATCTAGTTCAAAAATCTGTGAACCAATATGAGCATGTAATCCTGTTAATTTAATGTGTTTGGTTTTACTTATAACTTCGAATAGCTTATTTAATGATTCGAATCCAAATCCAAATTTACTATCAAAAGAACCTGTTCTGATGTATTCATGTGTATGGCATTCTATTCCAGGTGTAAATCTAACCATTATTTCTATATTGTTGTTAAAGAAATTAGATATCTTTTCCAATCTTTTTAAATCATGATCATTATCTACAATTACTTTGATCTTATTTTTTATCGCAAATTCAATTTCCTTATCAGATTTATTATTTCCATGAAAAACAATTTTTTCGTTAGGAACCCCACCTTTTAAAGCTGTCAATAATTCTCCTTCTGAAACTGCATCGAGTCCAAAACCCTCTGATGCAATTAAACTACTCATAAATATCGAACTATTTGCCTTAGATGCATAGATAGGGAGAGATGGTCCTGGATAATATTTTTCTAATGCTTTTTTGTATGCTTTACAGGAATTTCTTAAAGTAATCTCATCCAAAATATAGAGAGGTGAATCGTATTTTCTTACTAAATCTTCGATAGAACATCCACCAATAAATAATTTATGGGCACTATTAATAGTCGTTGTGACAGGAACTATGTTTTTATTGGGGCTATTTTCATAAATTTTATTTTTTAAGAATGATGTTTTTACATTCATGAGTAACTCTTTTATGGTTATATTCTACAACTTTCAGAACATTTATAATAAATTAAGGTTTAAAATTTATTTAGAGATAAGATATTTACATCTATGATCTCAATTAAAGAGCTTGATCAAAAAGAATTTGAATTATGTTAC
>QCUQ01000024.1 GCA_003210655.1 Prochlorococcus sp. AG-679-M10
CAGCAAGAGCAGTCAGTAATCCTTCCACAGTTTCTGAATATATATTACCTATGTTGAAATCGAATGGATTAGGTATTTTATATTGTGGGAAGTGGACCAATGAAGATAATAAAAATTTAGAAAATACATTAAACGTATTAGAAGGGGGGATCTTAGAAATTAAAAGTAATTTTCTTCCCAGAAAAAAAGGTATCCGTAATGCTATTTTTATTGAGCCAAAAGCATCTTGCCCTGATATTTATCCTAGAAGTATTGGCAAGGCTGAAAAATATCCACTCAAAGGTTAATTCTTTGATAATCTTGATAATGATTTATCCCCAAACTTGTCTTTTAGGACTCTTAATTTCTTTATAACCTTTTTGGGTTTTATATGCCTTTCTAAAACTTTTAATAATTGACTTTCGCATACATCAACATCTAACAAATTTGCATTATTGCCAGGAAACCAATGACTTCCATTACCAAGTAATTGGTATCTAGATTTTGCAAATTCTTCCAAATCAAAGGAGTCTATTAAATTCGCGAGCCAGAGAAGAACAGGAATATTTATTCCTCCTGGTGTATTTTTCCAATTTGGTAAATTTTTATCCCAACTTTTATACCACTCTATACCTAATGAATTTATTGATTCCTCTTCTAATCTATTTAGTATTTTAGGAATATAATAATCAGATTCTGACAATAATGAAACTGCTTCTAAATGTAAATTAAAGTCTTGCTCTTTAGCTATCCCGACACTAATTGTATGAACATTTTTGTTCCTTAAGCAAAAAAGATCGTTAAAGACTATTGGGTGTAAAGGGCGACAAAGTTCCAAAATTTTTGTTGATGGAGTGTGAAGATGTCCGCCTTTATCGGTAGGACTTATTATAAAAACTCCAAGATCATATTTATGAGCCAACTCAATTAACTTGGAATTCGTTTGATTGATGAAATACCAGTGCATATTAATATAATCAAAGAAGTTAGTAGATATCGCTTTTTCTATAAGAGATAATTCTCCATGAGTCGAAAATCCTATATATCCAATTAAATTGTCTTTTTGGAATTTTTTTAAAATATCAATACATCCTCCATCTTTTACAGCTTGATGAAGATGTTCAGGTGTATTGATGCCATGGATTGCTAATAAATCAATTTTTTTTACTTGCAATTTTTCAAAGCTTTTCAAAAGTTCTTCTTCGAATAATTTCGGATCACGATTAGGGGGGATTTTTGTTTGAATGATTTTTGGTATATTTTTAATACTCTTGAAACCCATACCTAATTGAATTTCTGAAGTCCCATAATACTTAGCTGTCTCTATGTGATTAAAACCAAATTTATTTGCAAGATTCAATATATTTTCAACTTTATTCTGTTCTTTTCGTGAAATCTCTGAAAATTTCAATTCGTCCCAACTTTTTTGGAATCTCATACCTCCTAAGGACAAAACAGGCATGTTTAGATTGGTTCTACCAAATCTGCGACAAGGCAACTCCATTAGAGATTAATGTTTATTCATTCTTGGTAGTTTTCCCAGACTTTGAAACATATCCCTATCAAGATTACTTTCTAGATCTTCTAAGTTTTCAAATTGAACCCAATGAATACAATCCACTGGACAAGTATCAATAGCTTCTTGCACCGTTTCAAGATTATCCCCATCTTGTCTTATTGCTCTACTCCGTCCATAATCATCATCAACTACAAAAGTATTAGTAGCTACATGAGCACAATATCTACAACCTATACATCTAGTTTCATCAACCCAAACAGCTTTTTCAGTTAATTCTCCTCCTAAGACAGGCTCATAACCTGTTAGTTCTTTAGCTTCAACATAATTATCATTTTCACTTAAGGAATTACAATCCAATTATTAACTTTCCCACTTAGTGAGAACCAATTCAATAGATCCATCGTTTTTGTTTTTTTGTTCAACTATTTGATATCCATCCTCTTCTGTTTTAGAAATAATTGTATGGTAAGCATACATTTGGGTAACTTTTGAAATAAACCTTTCAACCGGTAAATCAAACTTCCAAAGGTCAAGATCAGTAACTAATTCATATGAGTTAGAGTTATTATCCCATTTGAATCCAACTTTAGTCTCTCCAGGCAAATCCATACTTATATCAACCGCTGTAAATTCTCCTCTGTACCCTTTGACAAACTTTGTTTCTTGATTTATTACATAACCGAGTTGATCTAAAGCTTTAATCAAGGGTTTTACTTCTTTAAGTTGAGTCTTGATAGTACTAAAATGTGACATTAGATTCGTTGTTAATTTGGTTTGATTTTTCGCTTTGGTTGGAGATAAACGCCTCTGAAGTTTTATTCTTGACTTTTACTTCACCAAGAGCGTCTTCAACACTTTTTGTTGCACTATTACATGCATTGCCATTAAATCCTTCGACGGTTTCTTCAACTTTTCCATCTTGATGAATTTTGAATCTTAATGTTCTTTGGGGCATTAAAATCAAGTACTAAGTACTTACACTTTATCTACAATAACGAAAAATAATTGTTTCAGTTGGCACAAGTTAAAAAATATAAACTTTTTTATTGATTACTTAATAAATGTAAAACTCTATTTATAAAACCCTTTCATCCCCATTGAATCTAAAGCAGTTTTAGCTTCTTCCATCACTGAAGGCTCTTTATCAAAAAGAGCAATTTTTGTACATTCATCAACAAAACTCTCTTGCGAGATTTCATTTAATTTTTCAAACAATCTACATAAAGACCATATACAATTGCTCCTTACCACTGGCTCATTATCAATTTTTAAGCTAATTAAAAGTTGTTCAGCCGCTAATTGAGCGTTGGAGGATGAGGTACTTCCAATTTCGGCTAGAGAACTAGAAGACCATAATCTTACTGAAGCAACATCATTTTTTAATGAATTTATTAATGGCTTCAAAACAATTTGATTTTCATAATTAGCTAAACTCCAAGCTGTAGCTCTTCTTACGTATGCATTGTCGTCTGTTTCTAATAGAGTAACTAATTTTTCAACTGCGCTAGAGAATGGATTTCTCCCTAATGCATAAACAGCACTCATTCTTTCCACCGGGCAAGGTTGATTAAGTAAGGGTAGTAAAAGAGGGAAAGATCTTTTATCTCTATATTCACAAAATATTCTTAAGCCTTGTATTCTTTGCTCTCTGTTACCCTTGAGCAATTTTAAGGCTTCATCGCATTCTAAATTTTTATTTAAAGTTCCACTTGAAAAACTATCTTTATCAATCTGTTCTAAAGGATCAATTTCAAAGTCTACAGATAATTCTTTAGCTAAAACATCAGGATCTATTGCTATTTCTGCCAAACTTTCATTTTGAATATCCTTTTTTTTAGTCATTATCAAGTAAAATAAAGGTTAATTAATCGGAGCGGGTGACATCATATCGCCAGGTAGCCAAATCCTTGCACTAACAGCAAAAAAAGCTACTCCAAATAGGCTAACAATTGCAAAAGGTAAAAGCTTAGTTCTTATAAAACCCAATGGAAAAAAACAATTAAATTTATAATAACGTGTTTGAGATGAATTTAATAAAAAATTTTTAAATATGATTATTTGATTTTGGCATTTTGCCTTAACTGACCACATGCTGCATTCCTGTCTGAGCCCCTACTTTTTCGAAAACTAACATTAATCCCATTATTGGAAAGTCTGGTTTGAAAGAGTTGAGCATTCTCTGAAGGGGATTGCTTAAAATCAACCTCTTCAATCTGATTATATTGAATCAAATTCACGTGGCATTGGAATCCTTTTATTAGATTACATAATTCATCAGCGTGTTCTATTTTATCATTAACCCCATGAAGCATTAAATATTCGAAACTAATTCTTCTCCCTGTCTTTCTAACAAATTCTCTGCAATCATCAATAATTTTTTTAATATGATAATTTTTTGCACTCGGTATGATAATTTCTCTAACATTTTGATTTGAAGCATGCAAACTTATTGCAAGCGTAAACTGACATTTGCCCAATACTTGAAAAGACATTTCTGATAATTTACTTATCATCTTTGGAATAGCAACAGTACTTACTGTGATCTTTCTCTGACTAATACCGAAATCGTTATTGATTGATCTAATAGACAAAAGTAACTCATTAATATTTAACAAGGGCTCACCCATTCCCATAAAAACAATGTTAGATACTTTCTGATTCATTTCATTTTCAATAAATAAAATTTGATCTAGTATTTCACTTACTTTTAAAGATCTCATTAATCCTTCTTTACCAGTAGCACAGAATTTGCAATCCATTGGGCATCCTACTTGAATTGAAAGGCACGCTGTTAATCTTTTCTGAGTTGGGATTCCAACACACTCTACACTTTGATTATCTCTAGTATTTAATAACAACTTTAAGGTTCCATCATTTGCTAAATACTTTTCTTTTAAAGTTAACTCTCCAAATAAAAAACCTTCCTTTTTTAATTGGTTTCTAAAATTTAATGGCAAGACATTAATTTCATCAATACTTTTAGACCTGTTTTTATAATTATAAAGCCAACTATAAATTTGACGTCCTCTAAAGGCAGCTTGACCATAATTCAAAGCTACATTTTCTAAGTCTTTAACACTACATCCGAGAAGGTTTTTCAAATTATCATTAATCTAATTAAAATGAAAAAATTACCATAGTAATAATCCATGTTTTAAAAAAAATTCAGTCAAAATAAGGGCAATAAATCCTATCATAGCCATTCTTCCATTGAGCCTCTCATTATAAAAATGAAACCCATAACGAGGCAATTTTCTTTTAGGAATAATGTCAGGCTTAATCATAAATTAAAAATTAAAATAGAATTCTAGTAACAGAAAGTAAAAATAGCTTTATTCATCAGAAAGAAGTCCTTCTTCTTGTAATCCTTCCAAAGCCGCTGGATCTGGTAATTGATCTTCTGAGAATTGATTCTCAGCAGTGGGCCTTGCAAAGGCTGCGAAATTACTTGAGGTAGGATCAATTCCATGCCTATTTCTAGTAGTTTCTAAATCTTCATCACTTGGATCATCCAGGATAGCAGTAGAACTTACAGCAGGGGATTGAGGCATATCAACTGTATAATCTGGCCTTAAATTCTGAGCCCTTCTATACCCACCGGATTCTTCCGCAAGAATATCAGGATGAGGGCCAGCTTCTGAAGCTAATTCTTCAACAAACCCACTAAAACCTGTACCTGCAGGTATTAGTCTTCCAATGATGACATTCTCTTTTAAACCTCTAAGCCAATCAGACTTACCCTCTATAGCAGCTTCAGTAAGAACTCTTGTGGTTTCCTGGAAAGAGGCTGCTGAAATAAAGCTATCAGTATTCAGAGAGGCTTTAGTTATCCCTAATAAAACAGGCGTAAACTCCGCGGGTGCCCCCCCAGTAATAGACATTGCTTGATTTGTATCTTCTACTTGTCTTAACTCTATTAATTCACCAGGAAGAAGAGTTGTATCTCCTGCATCTTCAATTCGTACTTTACTCGTCATTTGTCTTACTATGACTTCAATATGTTTATCACTAATTGCTACGCCCTGGGACTTATAAACATTCTGAACCTCGTTTACCATCTTTCTTTGTAATTTAGATATGGATTCTCTGGCCGCTTCCATTAAAGGTTTTTGATCTTTTATATCCATAAATAAACATTCAAGCAACTCATGTGGATTAATAGGACCATCAGTTAAGAGTTCTCCCCCAGTAACTTGCTGTCCATCACTCACCATAATATTCTGTCCCATTAAAAGTTGATATTCATTAATAGAATCATCCCTCTCTATGACAGATAATGATACTGATTCATCATCAGTACCTTCTTTAATTTGAACTACTCCAGATTTTTTACATAAAGTTGAAGAATCTCTTGGTCTTCTTGCTTCTAGTAATTCTTCAATTCGAGGTAAACCCTGAACTATGTCCCCTGTTTTTTGCCTTTCAAAAACTAGTAATGCTAATCCATCTCCTCGAAGAACTAAATCTCCATCTTTTACATGCAAAACAGAATCAGGAGACACCATATATGGTCTTCCAAGTCTTAAAATCACAAAGTCGCTAGAAACTTCTTCTATTTCTCCACATGAAGTAGATTTTACTCCCTTACTAATTAAATCTCCATCAACAACACGTTCACCGACTTTAACAAGTGCTTTATCTTTAATATTAATTTTTATTTTATCTTCTTTTCTTTCAACAATAAGTCTTCTAATTGGTTCATTCTCAACTAAATCAGGTAATTGAACTATTCCTTTTTCTTTACAAAGAATTTGAGTAGTAGCGATTACATCTCCTGCTTTAACTAACTGATTATTCTTTACTTGTAATTCAGTATGTGTTGAGCCATGACTAGAATCAGATATGGTATCTCTTCTTACCAAAATAGATTCCAAAATAACTAAGCTCAATCTGTTTGTTGCTTTATCACTTTTATCTTTAATTGCCTCAACATCAATTGTCATCTGTGGTGTAGCATCAAAACTTTCTAAACTTAAATGAGTTTTTAGAAGTTCTACACCTTCCACAGATTTTATTAATTCACCATCTTTATAAGAAAGTCTTTGAACAGCTTTCAACCCCAAGGATGGTCCTTTATCCTGTTTAACATGAGATAATTCAGGCAATTCAGCTTCATTAGGAATAGTAAATTCTTCTACAGTTCGTAAGAGTAAGCCTTTATTTTTTGATGTTTCCAATTTTTGAACGAAAAGAATTTCTGTATTATCAATACCCTCTATAATTTTTTCGCCAGGATTAACTAATTTCCCTTCTTCAGTAAATCTACTTAAAATTTCTTCGTCTTCAC
>QCUQ01000025.1 GCA_003210655.1 Prochlorococcus sp. AG-679-M10
GAAGCATTAATTTACAAAAATAACTTATTAAAGACCAAAAATTTTGAATCGCTAATGAATCAAATAAACCTATGAATAGAAAAATAAGAATTGGTTTAAATGGTTTGGGAAGAATTGGTAGACATATATTTAAAATGTGTATAGATGATCCTTTAATTGAATTAGTTGGAATTAATGAAGTTAATCCTGATTTGAAAAATTGGGCATACACTTTAAATTATGACTCAATTTATGGTCAATCCAAGCATAAATCAACAGTCGTAAACGACAAAATAGTTTGTAATAACAAAACGGTATTCACTAGCATGAATAAAGACATAAGTTATGTCCCATGGGAGGAATGGGAAGTTAATTTAATAATTGACTCTAGCGGGATATTAGAAAACACAATAAAAGCAAGAAAAATAATTGCTAAAAAAAATGTTAAAAAAATTATTTTTACAAATTCCCCTGAAAATGTAGATTTTACAATGATACTGGGAGTAAATGAAAAAAAATATAGTCCAGACAAACATAATTTGATCGCATCAAGTATTTGCGACGCAACCGCAATTGCGCCTATTTCTAAGATTATTGATGATTTATGCAAGATAAGATTAGGTTATATTACGACACTTCATCCTTGGTTAAGTTATCAAAATTTAATGGATGGCCCATCAAGTTCATGGTCAATTCCTGGAGAGGTTTACCATCATTATGCACTAGGTAGAAGTGCTATAGGTAATATGATTCCAAAACCTACATCAGCTGTGGAAGCTGTTTTTAAAGTTTTACCTTCTATTACAAAAGATATTGGTTCTTTCTCATACAGAACCCCTACACAAATTATTGGTTCTGCAGACTTATCTTTTATAGTTTCCAATGGAACCAATAAAAATGATTTAATCAATGCTTTTAAAGATTTTCAGGAACTGCAAGATTATCCAATATTAAAAATTACAAATAGTCCGCTGGTATCAATGGATTATATAGGTGAGAGATACTCTGCAATCGTTGATACAAGATGGCTTGATGTAATTAATTCTGAATTAATAAAGATAGTTTTATGGTATGACAATGAATATGGTTATTGTTACAACGTCATTAATCAAGTTAAGTATATTTACAAATACTTTTTAAATAAATGAAAAATGATTTAGTAGCTGTAACAGATCATATTAAAGATTTTTCTATTGAGAGAAAAATTTTAGGTAATCTCTTTGACCATAAATTATCTAACAAAACCACTGTCATTTTGGTTTGGCATAAAATAATAGATGAAGAATTTCTTAAAAAACATTCATCCATAAGAGCTATTGTTAGATATGGAGTTGGTTATGACAATATTGATCTTGATTATTGTAAGAAAAAAAATATCATAGTAGCCAATACTCCTGATTACGGAATAGATGAAGTTTCTGATAGCGCAATAGCTATGATTTTATTTTTAGTAAGGAAGATAGGAGCACTCGAAGATCTTGCCAAAAGTGATCCTAACTATTGGCTGGGCAAAGAGATCAATTTAAATATGAAAAGATTAAATACACTTTCGTTGGGAATTATTGGTCTTGGAAGAATTGGAAGTTCTATTTCTAAAAAGTTTTTACCATTTTCTAGAAATATTGGATTCTATGATCCTTTTATTAGCAATGGCTATGAGAAAGTATATGGGATTAAAAGATTTAAAAATTTAACAGAACTTTTGAGTATTTCAGATATAGTTTCCATAAATACTCCCCTAAATCAGGAAACAAAAGGAATGATTAATGAAGACTTTCTAAACAAAATGAAAGAAGGTTCATATTTGATAAATTTATCCAGAGGTCCAATAGTTAAAAGTAAGGAATTAATTTTAAAAAATTTACTTTCAGGTCATTTAGAAGGTTACGGTACAGATGTTTGGACCGAAGAGCCCCCCCGTATTTTCAGATAGTCTTAATATTGCTTGGAAACAAAATCAAAATGATTTAAAAGGTCGCCTAATAGTCAATCCTCACACTGCTTATTTTAGTTCTGAATCTTTAAATGAATGCCGTTCTAAAGCATGTTTTACTTGTTTGGATATAATAAATAAACGAATTATAAATAATCGAATTGTATAATCTTTTATAATCATTCAAAAATAAAGTAAAATAAATAAATCCCCCCGAAATGACAGCAAAATTAGTATGAACTTTAGAAACTGCAATGTATAAAGCAATACAAGAAAATCAATATTCTGCAGTTGCAACTAATGCAAAAGTTCCTATCAAATTATTTGGATTAGAAGAAAAAATAAAAATTTAGAACGGGTTCTTTGGGAGCACTAGGTCGCAGGTTAGAATCCTATCGCCCCGATTTATAATAGAAAAAAGTCTCAGCTAATATATTATTTAGGTTAAAAAGTAGAGTGCTCAAAAGTGACCAAATTTTTAAAGAATATAAATAAATTTTTTAGTAGATACTTACTTAAGTATTAAAATTATTTGGTTGATAATTTCTTTATCTTGCAATTAATATAATTTACTTTAAAACATTACTTTCAATATTTATTTATAAATTTAGATTGAATTTATTGGCAATACCTAAGACTATTTAAACTTTCTATTTTAATTATTTTGCCCTTACCATTATCACAAAACCTGTATTTACTGGAAGGTATTAAATCTTTTAGAGTTTTTTGTTTTTTCGAAGAATTTTTTGCGTTTGCTATGTCAAACCTTGATATGAAAACACCATAGAACATATTGTCATATAGACTATTAAAATTTTTTCCTTCATATTCAATAATCGATTCATTTAATATTCTCGGGCCATGATCATTCATGACAATTAATTCATCGATTATCTTAGATTTTTTCAAAGCTGTTATTAAAAACTTAATACCATTTAAGTACTCTTTATCGTAAAAGCCTAAGCCATTTATTCTATTTCTTCCATTAGGATCACTATGGTAATTGACATCATGAATAATATTGATACCGTTTTTTTTATTGTCGTCTATTAATTTTAATTTGTTTATAATTTCGCTAAGCATTTCTTTGTTTTTGAAAGAACAAACTTTTTCATCATTTATTAAATTTTTGGCATATTTTTTATCTATTAAACTTCGGATTTTATTTTTATACCTTACAAAGGAATTTTTGGAATTCAGATTATATATCCTTGGGCATAGTCCACTGCTTGTTGAGATAAACTTACTGTTAATAAGTATGTTTGGCTTAATATTCCCTTTAAAGAAAGGATATCTACAATTATTATTTGGAGATATTTTTCCTAATAGAAATGGAAGAGAGGAAAAAGTTTTTTGACTTGCGCTAGAAACATATATTGACTCAGAAGAGTTATTTTTTAAATAATAATGCAACTTTGATGAATGCCCCGAAAGGTATTGGAAAACTTTTGGATTTGGGAAAGCATCAAGAACTATTATTAATGCATTAGTTTCCCCTTTTAAGTAGTGATGAATAAGCGAGTTTTTTTTTGGTTTGCAACCAGGGTCTTTTGAATTAATTTTTAAACTTTTTTTAATCGAAAAAACTAAATCTTTTTCAAAGTAAACTCTCTGTAAATATCTCGAGGTGAAAAATAAACATAAAAAAAGTAAAGATAATGCAGGTATTGATTTTGAACTTTTTATCATTAAATTATTTTTTTTGTTTGTAATAAAAAAGACTGAATATACTAAAAATTATAATTATTAAACCTGAAAGGAACGTATATTTATCATGAGCATGACTAAGCAAAATTAACGTTGCAATCCATATATATAACGTAGATAATATAGGAAAATATTCTCTTTTTTTTAAGGCCAATATGTTTAAAAGAAAAGTTATTAATCTCAAAATAAATGCTTTATTTGAATAAAGTGAATAATCAAGAACGTTATTTAGGTAAGGCACAGATTTATTTATAAATAGGTTTAAATATCTTATGAAGTGTATATTTAAAAGAGCAAAACCAATAAAAAAATAATATTTCCAAATTATTGGGATTTTCTTTTTTTTATTTTCTGGAAAGTTCAATTAAAAATCTCGTTTGGATTAGGTTTGTTTTTTTGATAATCCTAAAATACTTTTCACATATAGGCTGATGATTTTTTTCCCAACTCCATTCTAATTTTTCATTCTTTTTGTTTATAAGTAATTTAACCATAGGATCTTCAAAAGTAGGGAACTCTAATAAAATGTCATCAAATAATAAAGAGGTATTTTTATAAAAGATTTCTATATCTAATCCATAATCAATTATTAGATGATGAATGAGCCCTGTCAAAATTGCTGTTTTACAAATACCAAGGCAATTTAAAGGACTCTTAAAATTATCATTAAAATTACAAATATATTTTGCTACGTCAAGTTGTAATATAATTTCTTTTTCTTTTGATAGTTTTCTTATTTCTCTGCAAATAGATGTATCATTATCCACCCTTGCAAAAATAGATTTCAAATTTAGAGATGTAATATTAGATCCAATATCAATTACTCGAGATTTTAAAATTTTTCTACTTACAAAATCTTTGATTTGTGATATTTTTTTTTCACTATAAATCTCATTATGAAAGTTTTTATAATATTTCCAATTGCTATTTTTAAGATTTATAGGCTTATTTAATACAAATTGTTTTTCTAAGTTTCTAATCAATTTCTTTGACTTTTTGTAACTTATAGATTGCTCAGGTTTAGTATTGTAGGCATTATTTAGAAATTTAATGAACTCAGGGGAGGAAGAAGAAATTACATTCGAAAATAAATTTGAAAAGTTATCTTTTATTTGTTCTTTAATATAATTAATGTTTTTCATTGTTTTTATTAGCCCCCATCTATTTATCGAACATGTTTGCAAGTCGCCTAGAAAATAAAGAGACACTGGAATATTTAGTTCTTTTTCTAGACGTAATGGGGTTGAAAAATTTTTATTAAAATCAGATAAAAAGGAAATTATATTTTGCCTTGTTAAACATTTTATACTTGCTAAGTCTATAAGTCTTCCATTTTTGATAGCTAACCAGTAATTAGATGGCTTAGCATCCACAAAGGAAAATCCATTTTTAATTAATAAATCTTGTTGTTTTAATATTGTTAATCCTATAGAGAATAACTGTAATCCAGTAATCCATTCTGGTTCTATCCATGGGCTAAGTTTCTTTTGTTCATAAATATATTCCAGTTCATTGTTATTTTTTTTTGATATAGTTGGCATCTCAATACTTTCAGGGAAATTCTCAGATATAATATTTGATCCCTCCACAAGGGCTCTTATTTCATCCTCTGAATTTAATTTATACTTTTTTATATATTTTTCTTCTGATTGATATATTCCTGAACTTGCTGTGCCAAGTTTATTAATTCTTTTCATTTCAATCATTTTGTATTTCTTTTTCTTAAACTTTTCTTGGCTATTTTTATAATTAATTTATGCATTGGTTTAGTTAAAAAAGCTAATATTGTGTATTTTCTTAATTTCCCTCTATGAAGAAAGATATAAACACAAATAATAGCAATAAGAGAACCAAGAGCATTCCACGT
>QCUQ01000026.1 GCA_003210655.1 Prochlorococcus sp. AG-679-M10
GGAATGTCGTAAATGCAAAAATTTAATTGAAAGACAAAAGATTTCAGGAAGAAGTACACATTGGTGTCGTAAATGTCAGAAATAAAAAAGGGCTTACTTTAGAAAAAGTAAACCCTTTAAAATATTTTACCTGGCATTGAGCTATTTTCTCAAGGGGCTACCCCCTAAATATTTTCGCCGCTGATGCGTTTCACAACCGAGTTCGAGATGGATCGGAGTGGTTCCACATCGCTATGAACACCAGGATAGTATGAACCTTGAGAACTGCATAGAAAATTATATAATTAAAAACAATAAATTAAGTTTATTTGGTCAAGCCCTCGGTCTATTAGTACTCCTCCGCTGCACTTGTTACCAAGCTTCCACGTAGAGCCTATCAACGGGTGTTCTTCCCGTGACCTTACTGGCTTAAGCCATGGCAATACTCATCTTGAGGTGGGCTTCCCACTTAGATGCTTTCAGCGGTTATCCACTCCGCACATGGCTACCCAGCGTTTACCGTTGGCACGATAACTGGCACACCAGAGGTGCGTTCCTCCCGGTCCTCTCGTACTAGGGAGAAATCCTCTCAATATTCCTGCGCATACACCGGATATGGACCGAACTGTCTCACGACGTTCTGAACCCAGCTCGCGTACCGCTTTAATGGGCGAACAGCCCAACCCTTGGGACCGACTTCAGCCCCAGGTTGCGATGAGCCGACATCGAGGTGCCAAACCTCCCCGTCGATGTGAACTCTTGGGGGAGATCAGCCTGTTATCCCTAGAGTAACTTTTATCCGTTGAGCGACGGCCCTTCCACGCAGAACCGTCGGATCACTAAAACCGACTTTCGTCCCTGTTCGACTTGTAGGTCTCACAGTCAAGCTCCCTTCTGCTTTTGCACTCAACGACTGATTTCCAACCAGCCTGAGGGAACCTTTGTGCGCCTCCGTTACCTTTTAGGAGGCGACCGCCCCAGTCAAACTGCCCATCAGATACTGTCCGCTTCCCGGATAACGGGTAAACGTTAGAACCCTAGCTCTAATAGAGTGGTATCTCACCGATGACTCAATAATACCCACAAGTACTATTTCAATGTCTCCCACCTATTCTGCGCAATTAGAGCCCGAGCACAATATCAAACTACAGTAAAGCTTCATAGGGTCTTTCTGTCCGGGTGTATGTAGTCCGCATCTTCACAGACAATTCTATTTCGCCGCGCCTCTCTCCGAGACAGCGCGCAAATCGTTACACCTTTCGTGCGGGTCGGAACTTACCCGACAAGGAATTTCGCTACCTTAGGACCGTTATAGTTACGGCCGCCGTTCACCGGGGCTTCAGTCGCTAGCTTTGCTAAAAGCTAACCAGCTTCCTTAACCTTCCGGCACTGGGCAGGTGTCAGCCCCCATACATCGTCTTGCGACTTAGCGGAGACCTGTGTTTTTGGTAAACAGTCGCTTGCGCCTCTTCACTGCGACCAGCTCTCGCTGGCACCCCTTCTCCCGAAGTTACGGGGCCATTTTGCCGAGTTCCTTAGAGAGAGTTATCTCGCGCCCCTCGGTATTCTCTACCACCCCACCTGTGTCGGTTTCGGGTACTGGCATTTATGTCTTAACGGGTATAGGGCTTTTCTTGGAAGCATGACATCACCAACTTCGCTGCCGTAGCAGCTCGTACTCACGCCTCAGCTCAAGATGTTTTCTCCATCTCTCAAAGCCTCGAACGCTTGAACCAGTAACCAACATCTGGCCTGGCTAGCCTTCTCCGTCCCCCTTCCCAAAACATAACTGGTACAGGAATATTGACCTGTTATCCATCGACTACGCCTTTCGGCCTCGCCTTAGGTCCAGACTAACCCTCCGCGGACGAGCCTGCCGGAGGAACCCTTAGGGTTTCGGGGCATGGGATTCTCACCCATGTTTTCGCTACTCAAGCCGACATTCTCACTTCTATGCCGTCCACGTCCGCTTACGCTAACGCTTCACCCAACATAGAACGCTCCCCTACCATAAATAAATTTATCCGCAGCTTCGGTATAACGCTTAGCCCCATTCATTTTCGGCGCAGGATCGCTCGACCAGTGAGCTATTACGCACTCCTTTGAGGATGGCTGCTTCTAGGCAAACCTCCTGGTTGTCTGGGCAATCCCACCTCCTTTATCACTTAGCGTTAATTTTGGGACCTTAGCTGGCGGTCTGGGCTGTTTCCCTCTTGACTATGGAGCTTATCCCCCACAGTCTGACTGCCTAGTTACACACAGGGTATTCAGAGTTCATATCGATTTGGTACCGCTTTCGCAGCCCGCACCGAAATGGTTGCTTTACCCCCCTGCTGGAGCACTAGACGCTACGCCTCAACGTATTTCGGGGAGAACCAGCTAGCTCCTGGTTCGATTGGCATTTCACCCCTAACCACAGCTCATCCGCTGAATTTTCAACTTCAGTCGGTTCGGACCTCCACTTGGTATCACCCAAGCTTCATCCTGGCCATGGTTAGATCACCAGGGTTCGGGTCTATAAACACTGACAAACGCCCTATTAAGACTCGCTTTCGCTGTGGCTCCACCATTTCCGGTTTAACCCGCCAGTGCCTATAAGTCGCCGGCTCATTCTTCAACAGGCACACGGTCACCCGATTAGTCGGGCTCCCATTGCTTGTAAGCTCACGGTTTCATGTTCTATTTCACTCCCCTCCCGGGGTTCTTTTCACCTTTCCCTCGCGGTACTGTTTCACTATCGGTCACACAGTAGTACTTAGCCTTACGAGGTGGTCCTCGCAGATTCACACGGAATTCCACGTGCTCCGTGCTACTCGGGATACAGCTAGGTCAACTCATCTTTCAATTACGGGGCTTTCACCCTCTATGGCACGCCATTCAAACGTTTCTTCTAGAATTGTTGATCCATATTGCTGTCCCACAACCCCGATAGTCAAGACTATCGGTTTGGGCTATTCCCCGTTCGCTCGCCGCTACTGAGGGAGTCGTTATTTACTTTCTCTTCCTCCAGCTACTAAGATGTTTCAGTTCGCTGGGTTAGCTCGCACCAACCTATATATTCAGTTGGTCGTTCAAGGGGTTGCCCCATTCGGAAATTCCCGGATCAAAGTGTGCTTCCAACTCCCCGAGACTTATCGCAGGTAACCACGTCCTTCATCGCCTCTGTGTGCCTAGGTATCCTCCGTGAGCCCTTTGTAGCTTGACCAATAACTTCAATAATTGAAGCATCAGCTTAATAGAATTGTTATTTAATGCATTCGCACAAATAATAAATCTGCATCATTAAAGATGCTTATTGTCTTCAAAAATAATCTATGCAGTTGTCAAGGTTCTCTGAAAACAATGAAAAAATATTCACTGAGTCCAGCATCTTATTTATTGAGTAAAATAGGAAGCTAGATTCGCTCAGAGCAAATTAGGACACGACTCAAAACAATTTCCCTCTTTAAAATTATGTAAGAGGTGGTATTCAGTGGAGGTAAGCGGACTCGAACCGCTGACATCCTGCTTGCAAAGCAGGCGCTCTACCAACTGAGCTATACCCCCAACATAGAGATATGGGCCATCCTGGACTTGAACCAGGGACCTCACCCTTATCAGGGGTGCGCTCTAACCACCTGAGCTAATGGCCCAGGAAAAAGTGATGGGTGTGACCTAGAAAAAACTTAGAAACTGAAATTCTTAAAAAATTAAGAATCTGAGATACCGATCGACCTAAGGTGACAAAATTAATATTTACATTTTGTTGTCTCCCTGTTAGGAGGTGATCCAGCCGCACCTTCCGGTACGGCTACCTTGTTACGACTTCACCCCAGTCATTAGCCCCACCTTCGGCGTCCTCCTCCACAAGGGTTGGAGTAACGACTTCGGGCATGGCCAACTTCCATGGTGTGACGGGCGGTGTGTACAAGGCCCGGGAACGTATTCACCGCAGTATGCTGACCTGCGATTACTAGCGATTCCTACTTCACGTAGGCGAGTTGCAGCCTACGATCTGAACTGAGCCACGGTTTATGGGATTTGCTAGCTCTCGCGAGTTTGCTGCCCTTTGTCCGTAGCATTGTAGTACGTGTGTAGCCCAGGGTGTAAGGGGCATGATGACTTGACGTCATCCACACCTTCCTCCGGTTTATCACCGGCGGTCTTTCTAGAGTGCCCAACTAAATGCTGGCAACTAAAAACGTGGGTTGCGCTCGTTGCGGGACTTAACCCAACATCTCACGACACGAGCTGACGACAGCCATGCACCACCTGTCACTGAATTCCCGAAGGCACCCTCAAATTTCTAAGAGGTTCTCAGGATGTCAAACCCTGGTAAGGTTCTTCGCGTTGCATCGAATTAAACCACATACTCCACCGCTTGTGCGGGCCCCCGTCAATTCCTTTGAGTTTCACACTTGCGTGCGTACTCCCCAGGCGGAACACTTAACGCGTTAGCTACGACACCGAAGGGGTCGATTCCCCCGACACCTAGTGTTCATCGTTTACGGCCAGGACTACAGGGGTATCTAATCCCTTTCGCTCCCCTGGCTTTCGTCCATGAGCGTCAGTAATGGCCCAGCAGAGCGCCTTCGCCACTGGTGTTCTTCCCGATATCTACGCATTTCACCGCTACACCGGGAATTCCCTCTGCCCCTACCATACTCAAGCCGATCAGTTTCCACTGCCATGATGGAGTTAAGCTCCACGCTTTAACAGCAGACTTGAAAGGCCGCCTGCGGACGCTTTACGCCCAATAATTCCGGATAACGCTTGCCACTCCCGTATTACCGCGGCTGCTGGCACGGAATTAGCCGTGGCTTATTCCTCAAGTACCGTCATATCTTCTTCCTTGAGAAAAGAGGTTTACAGCCCAGAGGCCTTCGTCCCTCACGCGGCGTTGCTCCGTCAGGCTTTCGCCCATTGCGGAAAATTCCCCACTGCTGCCTCCCGTAGGAGTCTGGGCCGTGTCTCAGTCCCAGTGTGGCTGATCATCCTCTCAGACCAGCTACTGATCGAAGCCTTGGTGAGCCATTACCTCACCAACAAGCTAATCAGACGCGAGCTCATCCTCAGGCGAAATTCATTTCACCTATCGGCATATGGGGTATTAGCGGTCGTTTCCAACCGTTATCCCCCTCCTGAGGGCAGATGCTCACGCGTTACTCACCCGTCCGCCACTAACCCGAAGGTTCGTTCGACTTGCATGTGTTAAG
>QCUQ01000027.1 GCA_003210655.1 Prochlorococcus sp. AG-679-M10
GGAATACCTATTGCGATAAAAGATAATATTTGTACTAAAGGGGTTGTTACATCTTGTTCAAGTAAAATGCTTAAAGACTTTGTTTCTCCATACGAGTCTTCTGCGTCAGGTAAATTATGGTCATCAGGTGGAATTTGCATAGGGAAGACTAATTTAGACGAATTTGCAATGGGAAGTTCGACTGAGACTTCCGTATTTGGTACGACATCAAATCCTTGGGATGTAAATAGAGTACCTGGTGGAAGTTCAGGTGGAAGTGCCGCTTCAGTAGCTGCAGGTCTATGCTTAGCCGCTATAGGTTCAGATACCGGAGGCTCCATAAGGCAGCCAGCATCTTTTTGTGGAGTTGTAGGACTAAAACCAACATACGGAAGAGTAAGTAGATGGGGACTAATTGCATTTGCTAGTTCTCTAGATCAAATTGGTCCAATTACAAATACTGTTTCAGATGCTGCTGAGATTCTTTATTCAATTTCTGGTAAGGATAATCTAGATTCAACATGTCTTGATAAACCAGTTCCTAATTACTTATCAGATTTAGATAAATCTATTAAAGGTATTAAAATAGGCATTATTGAAGAATGTTTTGATCATCCTGGGCTTGATCCTGAAGTTAAGGAATCAGTTTTATCCAGTATTGAGAGATTCAGATCTTTGGGTGCTGAAATTCACGACATAAAGTGTCCAAGATTTAATGATGGTATTGCAACTTATTATGTTATTGCTCCTTGTGAGGCTTCAGCTAATTTAGCAAGATATGATGGGGTTAAATACGGATACAGATCAGAAGGTGAGTCTAGTTTATTAAAAATGATATCTAAGAGTAGAGCTGAAGGATTTGGGGATGAAGTACAAAGACGAATTTTGATTGGTACCTATGCTTTGTCTGCAGGGTATAGTGATGCGTATTACAAGAAAGCTCAGAGAGTAAGAACTTTAATTAGAGGAGACTTTGATAATGCTTTTAATGAAGTTGATGTTTTATTGACTCCTACATGTCCTACAACAGCATTCTTAAAAGGTGATTTTGTAAATGATCCTTTATCAATGTATTTGTCTGATCTTTTAACTGTTCCAGTAAATCTTGCTGGACTCCCAGCTATCAGTATTCCATGTGGTTTTGATAAAAAGGGTTTACCTATCGGTCTTCAATTAATCGGAAATGTATTGGAGGAGCATCGAATATTGAATGTCGCAAATATTTTTGAAAAAGATGCTGAAGTTATGAATAGTAAACCTAATATTGAAATTTGAATTAATAATTAATTTGTATTAGTAAAGTATAGAATTTTTTAAAATATTCTCTATCTTATAAATATAAATTGGTTAAATATGGGATTTGTTCCACTACATAATCATAGCGATTACAGCCTTCTAGATGGAGCAAGTCAAGTTTCGAAAATTGTTGATAGAGCTTGTGAACTTGGAATGGATTCAATTGCTTTGACTGATCATGGAGTAATGTATGGCGTTCTTGATTTAGTAAAAAAATGCAAAAGTAAGGGTATAAAACCAATCATTGGTAATGAAATGTACATTATCAATGGTTCCATCGATGACCCTCAGCCAAAAAAGGAAAAAAGGTACCATTTGGTAGTATTAGCCAAAAACCATACAGGCTATAAGAATCTTGTAAAGTTAACAACGATTAGCCATCTTAATGGTATGAGGGGCAGAGGTATCTTTTCTAGACCTTGTATTGATAAATCTCTTTTAGAAAAATATAGTGATGGTCTTATTATTTCAACAGCATGTTTAGGTGGAGAGATTCCTCAAGCAATCTTAAAAGGAAGGATTGATGTCGCTGAGAATACTGCTGTTTGGTATAAGAAATTATTTGGAGATGATTTTTATTTAGAAATACAAGATCATGGTTCTATCGAAGACAGAATTGTAAATGTTGAATTAATAAGAATCGGTAAAGAGCACCAAATTAAAGTTATTGCTACAAATGATGCTCATTATATCTCAAACATGGATGTTGAAGCTCATGATGCCTTACTTTGTGTTCTTACGGGAAAATTAATAAGTGACGAAAAGAGATTGAGATATACGGGAACAGAATATATTAAAAGTGAAGATGAAATGCTTAGACTTTTTAACGATCATATTGATAAAGAATCTATTAAAGAAGCAATAAATAATACGGTTGAGGTTTCACAAAAGATTGAGGAATTTGACTTGTTCGGTACCTATAGAATGCCAAAGTTCCCTTTAAAAGAAGAGACTGACTCTTTATCATTTTTGACCAAAATAACTAAGCAGGGTCTTTTAAGTAGGCTTAATAAAAATAATCTTGATGAAATCGATGAAATCTACAAGAAAAGGTTAACTTCAGAATTAAAAATAATAGATGATATGGGTTTCCCAGACTATTTCTTAGTCGTGTGGGATTATATAAAATTTGCTAGAGATAGCTCTATACCTGTTGGCCCAGGCAGAGGTTCTGCTGCAGGTTCACTTGTAGCATATGCTCTTCAAATTACAAACATTGATCCAGTTAAACATGGATTATTATTTGAGAGATTCTTAAATCCAGCAAGAAAATCTATGCCTGATATTGATACAGATTTTTGTATTGACAGGAGAAATGAAGTTATTGATTATGTAACCAACAGATATGGCGAAGATAAAGTTGCGCAAATAATTACCTTTAATAAAATGACATCAAAAGCAGTATTAAAGGACGTTGCAAGAGTACTAGATATCCCTTATGGAGAATCGGATAAGTTAGCTAAGTTAATTCCAGTTGTAAGGGGAAAACCTTATAAGCTGAACGAAATGATTGATAAAAAATCTCCTAGTCCTGAATTTAGGGATAAATATTTAAAAGATATTAAGGTAAAAAGATGGGTTGATTTGGCATTGAGAATTGAGGGTACTAATAAAACATATGGTGTTCATGCCGCAGGAGTTGTAATAGCATCTGATCCTTTAGATATCTTGGTACCACTGCAGAGGAATAATGAAGGACAAATAATTACACAATATTCAATGGATGATATTGAATCGTTAGGCTTATTAAAAATGGACTTCTTAGGCCTTAAAAATCTTACAATGATAGATAAGACTATATCTTTAATTGAAAGTTCCACAGGACAAAAAATAAATATCGACCAATTACCTCCAAAAGATAATAAAACTTTTGATCTTATTGGAAGAGGAGATTTAGAAGGGATATTTCAATTAGAATCATCTGGGATGAAACAAGTTGTTAAAGACTTTAAGCCAAATTCTCTTGAAGATATCTCCTCTATTTTGGCTTTATATAGGCCTGGACCTCTTGATGCTGGTCTCATACCAAAGTTTATTAATAGAAAAAATGGGAGTGAAAAAATTGATTTTCCTCATCCTTTCATTGAATCTATTCTCACTGAAACCTACGGAATAATGGTTTATCAAGAGCAAATTATGAAAATTGCTCAAGATTTGGCAGGTTATTCTCTTGGTGATGCAGACTTGTTACGAAGAGCAATGGGAAAGAAGAAAGTAACTGAGATGGTTAAACATCGTAATATTTTCATTGAAGGATCCTGTAAAAAAGGTGTAGATAAAAAAATTGCTAATGATCTTTTTGATCAAATGGTTTTATTCGCTGAGTATTGTTTTAATAAAAGTCATTCCACTGCATATGGAGCAGTCACTTACCAAACTGCTTTTTTAAAAGCACATTATCCAGTAGCTTATATGGCTTCTCTTCTAAGTGTTAATGCTGGTTCAAGTGACAAAATGCAGAGATATATTTCTAATTGTTATTCCATGGGAATAGAAGTCATTTCACCAAGTATTAATTTATCGGGAATTGATTTTACTATTAAAAAGGACCAAATTTTATTTGGATTATCAGCTATTAAGAATCTAGGAGATTCAGCAATAAGAAATATAATTGATAATCGTAATAAACTAGGAGTTTTTAAATCATTTTCTGATTTATGCGATCGTTTACCCTCTAATATTTTAAATAAAAGGAATCTCGAATCTTTAATTCATTGTGGAGCCCTTGATGAATTTTCTGAAAATAATAATAGAGCTCAACTTTTTTCAGATCTTGAATATGTAATGGAATGGGCATCCTCACGTAATCGTGATCGGATTTCTGGACAAGGAAATTTATTTGATTCAATTAGTAAAAACGATACCAAAGAATTTTCTTTATCTCAAGGATCTAAAGTTGAGGATTACTCTTTAATTGAAAAGCTTAAATTAGAAAAGCAACTTTTAGGTTTTTATTTATCAGATCATCCTTTAAAACATCTTGCAAAGCCAGCTAAACTTGTATCTCCTATAAGTATCTCTCAATTAGAAAACTCCCACGACAGAACAAAAGTTTCTTTGGTTGGAATGATTCCAGAATTAAAGCAAATTACTACAAGAAAAGGCGACAGAATGGCTATTGTTCAACTTGAAGATCTTTCTGGAAGTTGCGAGGCAATAGTATTCCCTAAAACGTATTGTAGATTATCTGAATTTTTACTTACTGATACAAGACTATTAGTCTGGGGCACTATTGATAAAAAAAGCGATAAGACTCAATTAATTATTGATGACTGCAGAGAAATTGATAACTTAAAGTTACTTGTCATTAATCTTGATAGTTCCCAAGCCTCAGATATAAGAATTCAAAATACAATAAGAGATTGTTTAGTTAAATTTAAACCAGATAGAGACAAATGTGGAATTAAAATTCCAGTATTAGCTGCTGTTAGGAATAATGACTCTATAACTTATGTTAAGTTTGGAGATCAATTTTGTGTTGGAGATATTCTCGGTGTTTCGAAATTACTCTCTGATAAATCTTTTAAAGTAAATTTGAAATCTATGATTGCATAATTTACATTTTTTCATCAAAGTTTTGAGATGCTGGTTTAAATGCCGCCTTTGCTCTTTCAATATTCAAGGGGATATTTTCTATACCAAAAAA
>QCUQ01000028.1 GCA_003210655.1 Prochlorococcus sp. AG-679-M10
AACTATTGGGGATTTACCAGATCAACTGCAAGCAGCAATGGTAGTAGGGGTTTGTGCCGAAATGGATAAAAGCGATATTGAAAATGTTGACGGTAATACCAATACTAAAGAAGAGAGTAATTCCACTTCCGTTGATACTTCTACTGGAAGAAAAGTTTTTAGAAGAAGTTCGGCAAAATAAAAGCTTCTTCTAAAAGAAATTATCCTTTAACTTTTTTTGATTCGTTTTTAGAGATTTTTAGAAATAGAAAATATGAAATTACTAGTAAAAGTGGTACAAAGATAGAATGCAAAGTCATCATCAACTCTGTTTGACTCATTCCTATTAGATTTGAATCGTTTGGTAGCTGCTCTGACCAAGTACCAGCTAAGTGCCAAGCCTGGGGAATAGATAAGAAAAACATATAAAAACTATAAGTAAAAGTTATATTCAAATAAAGAATATCATCCGTAAAAAAAATTACTTTTTTTCTTCTTATTTCTTAACTAAAGATATTTTTTCAGTTTTGCCGAATCTTTTAAAGATCTATCGTTTTAAGAAGATTTTTATATTCCTTCTTCCCCATGATTTTTTCAGCAGCATATGCTCCACTTGCTGAGACGGCAGGTATACCAATTCCGGGGAAAGTACTTGCTCCACACGTAAGCAAATTTTTAACTGGTGTTTTACATCCAGGGAATAGGCCTTGAGCAGCCGATAATGCTGGGCCGTAGCTACCACAATAAGTATTTGTATACTTTTTATGCGTTAAAGGAGTGCCAAGCATTTTGATCTCAATTCTATTATTTATATCAGGTATTATTTTTCTCAAAGATTTAAGAAATATTGAACATCTTTCCTCTTTAAGTTCTTTGTAAGCTAACTCATTAGAGTTTAAATTCTCCCAAATTTCCCATGGTTCATTAGCAGGAGTATAACCATGCAGAACATGTTTACCTGTTGGTGCCATACTCTTATCTAATACAGAAGGAATTGAGAAAACTACTACATTTCTTTCTGCAGTAATTCCTCTCTCCCAGTTATCGACTTGTATTGCATGAATTGGTAAATTTTGTAGACCAGAGGCATCAAAACCTAAATGAATATGAAGAAAAGAACCGCATTTATTAATATTTTTAGTATTTGGTCTCCATTTTTTTTGGAGTTCTTGTGGAATTAATTTTCTGGAAGTCCAAGCATCAGTATTCAATACGACAAAGTTCGAAAGAAAATTGGAACCATTTTCTAAAGTTACACCTGAGGCAATATTTTTACGAAAGTTTACAGCTTCTACTTTAGAAGAAAGAATTAGTTCACCTCCATTTTTTTTGAAAGCATTAACTAGTGCCTTAACGATACTTTCACTTCCTCCCTTTGGATATTCTAAATATGATTCAGGTTTAAACCATTCATCAAATAAAGTAGCCATGGCAGCAGAATTTGTATCATGCATTGGCATCCCACTTATTAAAAAACTAAGCAAATCAACCCAATTTCTAAGGAAAGGATCGTTTAGGTGACTGTCGACAATATCTCCAAAACCGCCATTAAGCTTTGGTAATAATTTTATATTAGGTAAGAATTTAGATGCTAATTTTATAATCTCTAAAAAATTAATTGTTTCAGGTGAACTAGAGAGGAGCGGGATTTCGCTGACTATTTGACTAAGAGGTTTTATCCCTGATACAAATGAATCCCACTCTTTAACAGACTTGTCACCTCTTAATGATCTTATTCTTTCTTTAAAAGGTTCTTGTCCCACTTCTAAATTGAATTCGCCTTCAGGAACATTGACATGCCATCCTTGATATTTAATAAGTTCAACCTTTTCGTCTAGTAATCTAAGTATTTGCCCTAAAGGATTGGTCGTAGGCCATTTCCCTATACCACTCCATAATGAAGGACCAGATTCAAACTTATAACCTCTCATATTGAAGCTATGAGCAACACCTCCAGGTTGAGAATGAGCTTCTGCTATTAGAACTTTTTTACCTGCTAGAGCTAATATAGAACCGCAGCATAAACCCCCTATTCCACTACCTATAATTATTACGTCGTATTTATTCATCAAAAATTAAACCCTAAGAATAAATCTTAAAGCTTAAACAAAAGTATTTGTTGTTGTTGTGATACTAAGAACAACTGCAAGGAAAAATATGTAAGGAACAGCCTTAAGTGGAATATGACCTTGGCTTTTAGAAATGAAATCCATTTTTTAAATTAACTTATGTAAAGATAATAGTTGATATTTGTTACGAATGTGTGCGTGTGTTCTGCTTTTTTGGAAATATTTTGAAATAAAGAAGAAAAAATTTCTTTTTTTGGAAACCTTTTTATGATGAATAAAAAATAATATTTAAAATGATTTTCGAGACAAAAAAATTACCACAATACACAGAAATAAAAAATTTAGAGAGTATTTCTAAAAAAGATGGAAGTGGTATTGTATATGAAGATTTAATAGGAACTTGGAAATTTAATTCCGTATGGAAGAAAGGCTCAAAAGAAATAGATAATATATCTAGTTCCATTCTTCAAGTATTATCAGCAAAATTAGAATTAAAGAAAACTAATTCTCAAAATAATATAGTTGATTACCAGATAAAAAATTCAGTTAGTTTTGGGATATTATCGATTATTTTCTGTGGGCAAGCATCATTAAAAGGTACGAGGCCTCTATTGCCCTTTTTCTTTGAGAACTTAATAATAAATATTGGAAATTTTACCTTAGTAAATAAACCTTTAATAAAACCAGAAGAAAAGCAAATGCCTTTTTTCTCTCTAATAGCTATAAGTAAAGAAAAAAATTGGATGTGTGCTAGAGGAAGAGGAGGAGGACTCGCAATTTGGATTAAGTCTTGATCCTTTAGTGATATTCACCAGGGTGATCAACTTTTCTGACGGTAACTTTATCCACTTTTTGGCCATTAAATCTTAAAAGATCATCACCAGAGAAACTATATCCAAGTCTTTGAGCAATTAGTGCTACATCATCTGCAGTTGCTGAAGAAGTAACCTCTTTTCTTAAATTATCTTCTGACTGCATTTGTTTTAAAAATTTTCTAATTTCAGAGAAACTCATTTTAGAGATTACGTATACTTTTATATTAAAGCCTTAGAAAAAAATTAAATTGTTTTTTGCAAAGACCAATAAAACTAAATAAACACTATATTAAATGTATGACTTACTTATTTTTATATGTAGTTGGGATAGTCTTGATATGGTGGATATATCGTGTCGGTTGGGTTGAGGCTTTGAAAACAGTAATTAAAGTTTTAGTTCCTTCAATTCTTATAATTTTATTTAATATCAAAGCAGGAAGATTACTGTTCAAAAATCCTTTAGTTGGATTATTGAGTGCTTTACCAACTTCAATTTTTATTTATAGGGGTTCCCTTCCAGTCGTGGCATCTATTAATAACTGGATTGATACTAAAAGAAGCAAATATGAAGAATCCAAAGACGTAATTGATACCGATTCAATTCCTCTAGATGATTAATATTTTAAGCTAGTCAAATCCCAGAAATAATTCTTTGTGTACTACAAGAACATCAAATAAAGATGTTCCATGGGAAGGACTTATTGGAATATTATCTACATTTAATGCCTCTGCACAAATTAGATGGCCATCCCATCTTGTATTATGTTCACTCATTCGGATTGACCAATCAATTACTTTTTTAAAGTGCTCAGGCATCTCAGATCCAATTTTTCTGCATATTTGGCAAAGATTTGTAAGAAGGGGCGGTTTGGATGGCCTTTTTAAATCTTTAACAAGACTTGGTTGTGTAAATACACTGGTGTATCTGATGTAGTCAATTAATTCATAATCTTCATCTGAAAGTTCTGCTTTATTCAATGCTATTTCAAATTCTTCTACAGGGGTAATTGGCCTCTTAATTATCTCATTTTTCATTATTATCTGATTCTGATAAATCCTTTTCCTCTGGTCCTTTAGTAACTTGATCGAGATCATTGGTAAATTTTTTCTGAGGAGATTTTGGTAAATTTTCGCTCTCTGGCTCATTAATTACTTGATCTATCTCGTTTTGAAATTCATTAGATGCTTTTTTTAAGCTTTTTAATGTTTTGCCAAGTTGTTTTCCTAATTCTGGTAATTTCTTGGGACCAAAAATTAATAGAGCTAGAATTAAAATTACTGTTACTTCTGGTAAACCTACCCCAAAGATATTCATGATAGAAGTCTATTTAATTCATTATTAAAATCTAATATTAATATAATCTAATGATTTGAAAATATCATTTTATAAACTCGCTTTGTTACTCTTCAAAGAAGTTTATAAAAAATAATTGTAATTATTACTCCCTTAAAAAAAACTAACCAAAGTAGTTGGTAATCACTTAATTTTAATTTTTCTTGGTACCACTTAATAAGTATTATGTGTCTTTTAATTATTCTTTTTATTAATTTCAAAATCTATTTTTTAGATAAGACTAACTTTATATCAAAACTGTATAGGATGGAAATGATAAATTAATAAATTTTGGTTATCAGTAAGTACAAATTTTTTAAATAAGTAATCACATTTAATCCAAATTATTTTTGGCTTTCTTATTCTTTTAAAAATTAGCTTTGCATAAATCAAACTAAATTACAAAAATGTAATTAACTTTTTTTAAATATAATGAAAATCTTATTATCAGCTTTTTTCTTATTTGCCTTTATACCTCCATCAAAGGCAGTTACTACAAAAATGTTTAAAGTATTGGATACTTGTGCTAGATATCGTCTTGGAGAGAT
>QCUQ01000029.1 GCA_003210655.1 Prochlorococcus sp. AG-679-M10
AAATTAATAAATTCTTTTAGATACATAATAGAAAAATATTGTGAAATTTTTGAATAGTTAACGATAATAAGAGATATGAAGCTTAGATTATTTGAGTTCTATTTTATTAAAGACTACTTAAGGCCTTGGTTTGGTCTTATTTATTCTTTATTCTTTCTGTTTTTTTTAGGTGCTATTGGGTATCGAATTACAGAGGGATGGGATTGGGGTGATTGCTTATGGATGGTTCTGATCACCATAACCACTATTGGTTTTGGAGAAGTTCAAACTTTAAGTCCTGAAGGAAGAATTATCACTGTTCTTATAATCGTTGGTGGATTAATTTTTATTCAATTTACCTTTCAAAAAGCTGTTAGATTATTTGAATCCGGCTATTTTCAAAGAGTAAACGAATTACGTTTTAAAAGAATTCTAAGAAAAATGGAAAATCATGTAATTATTAGGTTTAATTTTACTCGCTGCTAGTAGCTGGTATCTCTGGAAATTAACTTCAAAATTTCTTGATGAGCCAACAAAAAAAGAGCTTTCGAATAGTTTTAATGGGTTTAAAAACAAATTGAAAGAAAGTAAAGAAAGTTTTTCAAAAGCAAAAATAAGTGAAGCTTGGGACAAGTATAAAGAAGAAGGCGGCGCTCTTTCTAATAAAAATAAAAAATAGTGGAACTTTTTAGTATCACAAGTTTTACTAAAGAAATATCTCGTATTGACCTAATTGGTATTTTGTTTGGGCATTTAGTATTTGCTATAGCTTTAACGCAAATTTTGGACTGGACATGGCTTAAGAATTTAATGAGTGAGGAGGATAAATTAAAAATGCTAAATAGTTACACATGGAAAGACTTATTAGTTGACGGAGCAATCGTTGCTGTAGTTATTGGAATTATTTTTCTCATCGTAAGTATATTTCTATAAATGAACATCACATATATACTTTTGATATTTTTATTAGCCTCATTATTAATTTTTTCCCAAATAGTTAAGTCTTCAGAAAAATCCCCATAATATGTCAGAAATTTCTAGCAACTCATCGTCAGGTTGGTATTTAATAGCAATCGTAAGTACAATTTCTTTTTTAGCATTGATATATTTTGGGAAAACAAAATAAACAACATTAATTAATTTTTTAATTATGTCATATATAAAATTTGTTAATTGACTTCTAATTAAAAATTACAAATGAAAAGGCTAATAGTTTTACAACATTTAGAAATAGAAGGACCAGGGCTTTTTTATCAGATAGCTAAGGAGAGGGAGATGAATATAGAAATCATCCGTCTGGACCAAGGTGATGGCCTACCTAAAACTGTTAAAGACGATTTACTTTTAATAATGGGTGGACCAATGGGAGTCAAAGATATTGGGAGCACAAAATATCCATGGCTAAAAAAAGAAAGTGATTTTATAAAGTCAGAATTAAAAAAAAAGACAAGTATTATCGGAGTTTGCTTAGGAGCTCAGTTATTAGCAAACGCTGCAGGAGGAGATGTCGAAATTTTAAAACAAGGATCTCCTCCTAAACCTTTACCAGAAATTGGATGGTCTCAAGTTTTTTTTAATCAATCAAATAATGACTTAAAGAAATTTTGTGAAACTCCTTTTCATGTCCTGCATTGGCATGGCGATAGAATTTTATTACCAAAAAATGCCGAACTCATAGCCAGTAGTATGCGTTGTAAAGAGCAATTTTTTAAGATTGGGGATTTAGCTTACGGTTTACAATTCCATGTTGAGTTAAATAAGGAAATGACCGAAAGATGGATAAATGAGGATAAATTATTTATAACCAAAGGATTAGGTCCAAACGGTCAGTCAATTCTAAGGGAGGAGGATAAACAGTATGGAGAAAAAACAATCTTAAAAAGAAAGGAATTTATAAAAAAACTTTTTAATTTACTAAGTAAATAAAAAAGCCCTGTCACTTCATGAGAAACAGAGCTTTATTATTTATTTTGGTTGTTTTTATATAAATCTATTAATAATAAAACCTTTCTTCTTTATTAAAGAATAAGAGACCAATGAACAGGTTGTAGATACTGATTTCACGGTCTCTTTTGTAACCGTAATTTTCGGTAGATACGACAATGAATCACCTCCTTTACTAATATTTTCTCCAACATAACCAAGATGATTAAATAAAGAAACTAAATATATTAAAATTTAAAGCTTTTTTAACAAATCATTTTTTACAAGCCAGAGTTCAAGTAAATAAGTTAAATCTACCAAGGCAAAATCTCTCCATTAGTATGCCAAAATGTCCCAGTATTATTTTTATTAAGAGAGTCGATACGTTTTAAGAGTCCATTTGCGGATTCTTCTGTAGATATACCATTTTTTGTAAATCCAGTCATCCGAGTACTTACTAAGCCTGGATGCAAAATAGCAACATAAATATCTTCTTTTAACAAATCTCTTGAAAGTGATTTCGCTGCCATTGATAAAGCCACTTTAGACATCCTATAACCATAGGAACTACCGGATGAATTATCACCAATGGATCCCATTCTGCTCGTGATGAAACCAATCTTTGAATTCTTTTTTAAAAGACCTTTCAGTGATCTAGTCATAGAAAGAGGACTTAAAGCATTTACTACAAATTGACGAATAATACTTTCATGATCAAAATTATCAATCGAATTAAATTCATAAATACCTGCATTATGAATTAAACAATCTAATTCGACCCCTGATAATGCTTGCCTTAAATTATTGATTGAATCCTCTGAAGAAATATCGATATCTTCTTCAATTCTTACACCTAAGTTTTTTAAATCTGAAGAAGCCTCTCTACAGGTAGCTATTACCTCATCTCCTCTTTCAATAATTTGTTTACATAACTCCAATCCAATTCCTCTATTTGAGCCAGTTATGAGGTAAGTAGACATATTTTTAGATAATTATGAATATTATAATTTCTGAAGCCCTAAAAATAAAAAATTAATTACTAATTAATTTAGTGTAATGGAAAGGATTTTAGTTATAATTCGAAAATGTCAGAAAGCAAAAGTCCATTAGACAGAATTTATAGATTAATAGCATCGCATGCTTGGATGACTGAGAACGAAGCAAAAGTATTATTAGTAATGATGTATGCATCGGGGACAAAGTCTTTAGGATTGGAGGGTAAAGGTTTAAACCAATTTATGGAAAGGTCATTAGAAAAAATGTGTTCCGATAACAAGGAAAATTTACAAGAATATCTTTTAAAAATCAAAGATAAATTTCCCAACAATGAACTACTTACAGAAGATTAATTTATGGAGATCTTAAATCAAGAATTTACTCAAGAAATAATTAGACTTACTTGGAGAAATCCTGTGTTTATGGCTGTCGCAATAGCATTGATATGGCTAATCCCTCAATTACTAATTAGAAGAATTTTGTCAGAAAACTATAATCAAAAGAAATTAGAAAAACAAAAAGACAAGATTGGTAAGCTATACCCTAAAGGTCTAAAATAAAAAATTTAAGGTTCATAGTAAATTTAGATTAGTTTGAAAGAATTTTTTTAATGAATTATAAAATTGTAAGAATTGATGGAAAAGAAGATGATGTAACATCGCAAGCTTTTTCAAACTTTGCAGATGCTTATGATTTATTAGATGAAATATATGGAGATATTTGTTGTTCAGATGCTGATTATGGAGATATTATTTATTACGATATTATAGAAGAAAAGAAAAATGAAAAACATAAATGAAAAAGGAACTTGAAACTTGGGAACCTACTCATGAACAAAGTATTGGAATAGTTTCAAGTGTTTATGAATTTATTAAAGGGGAACTTTCTGAGCTTCAAGAAGTAACAGAATGTCCTGATTCTTTTATTTATGATTTCATTGCAAGAATCCAACATGAGTGGCATCCAGAATCATGTCACTCATTAGCCAGGAATCGTAAAAAGAATGAGAAATGAAAAAATAATTTCTTAACAATTCATAAGATTAAAAAATAATACAATTATTTTACTAATTGATTTATTTTTAATACTATTCAAAATTAAATATTATTAAAAATTAAATATTATTAAAAAATGATTATTCGAGTATTGGGTATAGTTTTGATTCTTGGAACTATTGCATACTATGGTTTAGTTTTAACAGGCAATAGCACGTTATAAAATTCTTTTTTTATTAGAAAATTAATATATGAAATGGCCTCCCACAAATTGCTGGACAGCACCAAAAACAATCGAAGGAAATCGTCATTATCAAGTAAAGGCCTATGGAGGTAAAAATGACAAAAGATGGGTAGATCTCTTCCCAACAAAAAACAAAAACGATATTAAAAGGATTTCTTGGTTAACTCTAAAATCAAAATGGACCAGCGGTTGGTTGAGGCTTCCAAAAGAATGAGCAATTTAAATTATTCCAAAAGACCCTAAGATAAATTTTAATG
>QCUQ01000030.1 GCA_003210655.1 Prochlorococcus sp. AG-679-M10
TGAATCAATAATTCTCTTAGACAATTTTTGAGAAAAAGCTTTTCTTCCTAACTTTTGGCGATTTCCCCAACTCCAATGAACTGCTGGTTTAGCATATTCTTTATAAGTAGCTACTTGAGCGACTCTTTCTCCAGCTAATCTTTGAGTTACATATCCTTTTGTGATGAATTTTTGAAAGATTGGAAGACGTTGTTGATTTACCTATACCCCCTTTGCCATAAACAGCGATTACTAATGCTCCTTCTTCAATATTAACTTTTGGATCTTGCTTGACTTGAACACTGCCTTCACCATCAAGAGGTTTATTTATTGTACTTGTCATTTAAAGCTAATTAACTCAATTCATAACTATATTCTTGCAGGTATATGCTTTTTAAAATGTATTTCTCAACAAATAGTTATTTATCAAGATGAAAGATACAAGATATATGTTTATAACTAGATATTTTGACGTGATTATTTTCACCATGAGTCAAAATACTCATGCTTAAATAGTAACTTTCTTGTAAGGACTAGCCAAAATATGCCTTTGCATCGTACAGGGTCTCGTCGCTAATTTCAGGAAGACCTTTTGAGAGAGCGTATTTCTCAGTATTTGATTTAACTTTACCTCTTACAAAAAAGGGGACTTTTGTAAGTTCTGCTCTTCCAGAGTCTGTCCAAATAACATTTCCCTTCTTTTGAATATTTATATTATTTCTAGCATGCTGATCTTCTTTATTTTCAGGACCTTTTGTAGCAGTATGACCAAGATGACTCTGATGACCATCAACGAATTCAAAGTCATGTTTGAACATATCAATAAGATGTTCTTCAAGACCCATCATTAAAGGATGAACCCAGTCGTCAAAAATTACATTTGCTCCTTCCCATCCCATTTGAGGGCTATATCTTGCCGGAACATCTTGAACATGCATTGGAGTACTAATTACTGAACATGGGATACCAAGTCTTTTTGCGCTGTGTCTTTCCATTTGGGTCCCTAAAACTAATTCGGGGGATGCTTTTTTCATGGCATCTTCGACTTCTAGGTAACTGTTAGTAATTAGTGCTTCTATATTTAAATCCTTAGCTGCAGCTCTTACTTGTCTTGCCATTTCTCTGCTATAAGTTCCCAATCCAACAACCTCGAAACCTAATTCATCTTTGGCAATTTTGGCAGCTGCAATAGCATGGGTACCATCACCAAAAATAAAAACCCTTTTCCCAGTCAAGTAATTTGAGTCAACGGACTTTGAATACCATGGAAGTTTTGACTTGTGTTCTAGCTCCCCTTGATTCGTTAATGGAAGGTCGAGTTTTTCATGAACTTCGTTAATAAAATTAATTGTATTTTTTATGCCAATTGGAATGGTTGTAGTATATTCCATTCCGCAATTACGTTTAAGCCAATCACAGGAAGTCTGAGCAATCTCGTGATAAAGGCAAATATTAATATCAGCATCAGTTAATCTTTCAATATCATCTGGACTTGAACCAAGTGGGGCTACAACATTAGTATCAATACCTTGCTCTGAAAGTATACGCTGAATCTCGATAACATCATCTCTGCATCTAAATCCTAATAATGTAGGACCTAATATATTTACTTTAGGTCTTCGACCTAAAGACTTCCATCTTTGAGGATTAATCTTGTCAATTTCGTTCACCTTATCTTTTAGAAGAGTTCTAACTATTTGATAAAAGGTTTCTGAAGCACCCCAGTTTTCTTTTTTGCTATAAGCAGGAAGTTCAAGGTTCACTATTGGGATATCAAAACCCATGCCCTTAGCAAGTGCTCCTGGCTGATCTTGTATTAGTTCAGCAGTACAACTTTCACCTACTAAAAGAGTTTTTGGTTTAAATCTTTCAACTGCTTCAGTAATATTCCTTTTAACTAGTTCTGCTGTGTCTCCACCTAAATCTCTGGCTTGAAATGTTGTGTAAGTTACAGGTGGTCTTTTACCTCTTCTCTCAATCATTGTGAAAAGAAGATCTGCATAAGTATCTCCTTGAGGAGCGTGGAGAACATAATGAATATCTTTCATTGATGATGCAACTCTCATTGCACCTACATGAGGAGGCCCTTCATATGTCCAAAGAGTTAATTCCATAATTTAATGTGTTGCTAATGATTTGGAGGTAAGTATTTGACTCCTTGTTAAAGGCCTTGAAAAGAGCCCAGCCAAGTCTGCCGCCTGATCAATTCCATGTATAGGACTAAACACCATTTCTATAGACCATTTCGTACTAATCCCCTCGGCCTCCAAAGGATTTGCTAAACCCATTCCGCAAACTACTAAGTCAGGGTTGGAAGCTCTTACACGATCAAGCTGTTTTTCTACATGCTGACCTTCAACAATTTTTGTATCATCCGGTAATAAATTAAGCTCCTCTTCCATCAAATCTCTATTTAAGTAAGGTGTTCCAACTTCAATAAGTTCCATTTCACATTCGTTATGTAAAAATCTTGCCAATGAAATTTCAAGCTGTGATTCAGGTAAGAGAAATAATTTTTTCCCTCTTAATATTTCTTTGTGTTTTTCTATTGCCTGCCTAGCTCTCTTAGCTAAAGGAGCAATCACTTCATGAACTTTTAGTTCATGAATTTTAAAGGCAGCAGCTGCAGCTAAAACCCATTTTGTGCTTCCCTCTACACCTAGTGGAAATGGAGCCTGAATTATTTCACAACCACGATGCTTTAGGTCTCTGACCGTATCGCTCAAATATGGTTGAGCTAACAGGACCTTTGTATTCTTTCCAATCTTTGGTAATTCAGTTGATTGCCTAGGAGGAAAGCTTTCAACATTTGTTATCCCAATATTATTGAATATCTTCTTAAATCTATCTTCCACATTATTAGCTAATGTTCCAACTAATAATAATTTTTCATCATCTGTGGATTCCATTAAGGGGACAAGAGCTTTCAATGCTCCATCTTCGCCTTGGGTAAAGGTGGTTTCGATCCCGCTGCCCGAATAGTTAACGAACCTTACTTGACCCAAAAATCGAGAGTTTAATTTTTCTGCAACAGTTGCGAGGTCAAGTTTAATCACTTCGCTAGGACAAGAACCAACAAGGAAGAGGGTCTTTATTTCAGGCCTTCTAGAAATAAGATCATTTACGACTCTGTCGAGTTCTTCATGAGCATCGGCAAGACCTGCTAGATCTTTCTCTTCAAGAATAGCTGTCCCAAATCTTGGCTCAGCAAAAATCATAACCCCTGCAGCACTTTGAATTAAATGTGCGCATGTTCTCGACCCCACAACCAGAAAAAATGCATCTGGCATCCGTCTGTGTAACCAAACTATTGAAGTAAGGCCACAAAAGACTTCTCTAGGACCAGTCTCTTTATTAAGATCTACTTTACTCATTAAAATATTTA
>QCUQ01000031.1 GCA_003210655.1 Prochlorococcus sp. AG-679-M10
GGATTACAAATAAAGATTCAAGATCTTTAGTTCACTCTTTTAGATCTTGCTTTGACGCAATAGTTATTGGAGGTAACACATTAAGAAAAGATAATCCTCTACTAACTTCTCGAGGTCTAAGAAAGCCAGAACCTTTAAGAGTAGTGTTTACAAAAACTTTAGATCTCCCAGGAAAATCCAAATTGTGGGATTGTGAATTAGCCAGGACACTTGTTGTATATGATGCTTCTACTGCAGATGAAGAATTTCTTAAGAGAATCCCTGAGGGTGTAGAGATTGAAAAAATATCATCTGATAATCCCATATTGCTCTCAAATTTACTAGCAAAAAAAGGATGTAATAATGTTTTCTGGGAATGTGGACCTAAGTTGGCAACTTCAGCTTTGAAAGCAGGTTGTATTCAAGAACTAATGACTTTTATTGCACCAAAGATATTAGGAGGTGTAAGTAGCATGAATCCATTCTCTGATTTTGAATTTACTGATATGGATGAAGTTTTTAATTTAAATAAAACTGAAATTCGTTTTGTAGGTGATGATTTTTTTGTGAAGAGTACTATCTAATTAATTTTGAAGTGGTTTTTGATTAAAATATCGTTCGGTTCTTACCCAAAAAAAGTTAAACAGGTACGGAACTCGTTGGTTTAGTTTATAATAAATCCACAGTCGCAACATATTATGCCAATAAGACAAGACGATAATCAACCTAATAGAAGATTTGGAATAGTAAATATCATTTTAATTGGATTAGGAGCACTACTTTTATTCAGCAGCTTGTTCCCTAATCAAAATATGCAAATACCAAGAGTTCCTTACTCTTTATTTATTGATCAAGTTAATGATGGTGAAGTTAAGAGAGCTTATATTACACAAGAACAAATTAGATATGAATTAAATGGTGCCGAAGAAGGGGCTCCTTCAGTATTAGCAACTACTCCAATATTTGATATGGATCTGCCTCAAAGATTAGAAAGTAAAGGGGTTGAATTCGCAGCAGCTCCACCTAAAAAACCAAATTTCTTCTCAACAGTTCTTAGCTGGGTAGTTCCACCTCTAATTTTTATTTTAGTACTGCAATTCTTCGCTAGAAGAAGTATGGGTGGAGGCGGTGCTCAAGGTGCATTGAGTTTTACAAAAAGTAAGGCTAAAGTTTATGTCCCTGATGATGAATCAAAAGTAACTTTCGATGATGTAGCAGGCGTTGATGAGGCCAAGGATGAATTAGAAGAAATAGTTGACTTTCTAAAGAAACCAGAAAGATATACAGATATTGGTGCAAGAATTCCTAAAGGTGTTCTTTTAGTTGGACCTCCAGGAACAGGAAAAACTCTACTTTCTAAAGCAGTCGCAGGAGAAGCTGAAGTTCCTTTCTTCATTATCTCAGGTTCTGAATTCGTTGAGCTTTTTGTAGGAGCGGGAGCAGCTAGAGTAAGAGATCTTTTTGAACAAGCGAAGAAGAAAGCACCTTGCATTATTTTTATAGATGAACTAGATGCTATTGGTAAGAGTCGTTCTGGATCAATGGGTGTCGTAGGTGGAAATGATGAAAGAGAACAAACATTAAATCAATTACTTACAGAAATGGATGGGTTTGCATCCGCAGACAAACCTGTAATTGTTCTTGCTGCAACAAACCAGCCAGAAGTTCTTGATGCTGCACTATTAAGACCTGGTAGATTTGATAGGCAAGTTTTAGTAGACAGACCAGACTTGTCAGGTAGAAAAACAATTTTAGAAATTTATACCAAAAAAGTAAAATTATCTGATTCAATTGATTTGGATTCAATCGCTCAAGCTACAAGTGGATTTGCTGGAGCAGATTTGGCAAATATGGTTAATGAAGCTGCTTTATTAGCTGCCAGAGCTAAAAGAAAAAGTGTGGAACAACAAGATTTGAGTGAAGCAATTGAAAGGGTCGTAGCAGGTCTAGAGAAAAAAAGTAGAGTTCTTCAGGATGATGAGAAAAAAGTTGTTGCTTATCATGAAGTAGGACACGCAATTGTTGGACATCTTATGCCAGGAGGATCAAAAGTAGCAAAAATTTCTATTGTTCCTAGAGGTATGAGTGCATTGGGATATACACTTCAACTTCCTACAGAAGAAAGGTTTCTTAATTCAAAAGACGAATTGAAAGGTCAAATAGCAACTCTTTTAGGTGGTCGTTCTGCTGAAGAGGTTGTCTTTGGCAAAATAACTACCGGTGCTTCTAATGATCTTCAAAGAGCAACCGACATAGCAGAGCAGATGGTAGGCACTTTTGGGATGAGCGATATCCTTGGACCATTAGCTTATGACAAACAAGGAGGAGGGCAATTCCTAGGGAATGGGAATAATCCCAGAAGATCAGTAAGTGATGCTACTGCTCAAGCTATTGATAAAGAAGTAAGAGATTTAGTGGATGATGCTCATGAGACAGCATTAAATATATTAAAAAATAACTTACCATTACTTGAATCTATTTCTCAAAAAATTCTCCAAGAAGAAGTCATTGAGGGTGAAGATCTTAAAAATCTTCTTGCGGAAACTAAATTGCCTGCATAGTAGAATCTAGACTTTAATATAATTTTTTATGCTTAAATCAATCAAGATTGCTAATAAAAATTTTTTATCGAGCTTGGATATATCAGCCGAAGAACTTAATAATATATTGAGTCTTGCGAGGAATCTTAAGAAAAAAAAATCGAGTATTGAACTTAAAAATAAAGTATTAGGTTTGATTTTTGATAAGTCATCTACTCGTACAAGAGTTAGTTTTCAAGTCGCCATGTCAAGACTTGGTGGTACAACAATTGACTTGAATCCTAATACCTCTCAAATAGGTCGAGGTGAACCAATTAAAGATACAGCAAGAGTTCTAAGTAGATATTGTGATGTGATTGCTATAAGAACTTTCAAACACTCAGATTTAGAGGAATATGCAAAGTGGTCTATGAAACCAGTTATAAATGCTCTTACAGATTTAGAACATCCATGTCAGGCAATAGCAGACTTCTTGACTATTAAAGAGGAGTTCTTTGATTTTGAAAATGTAGTTTTAACATTTATAGGAGATGGGAATAACGTCGCAAATTCTCTTATTTTATGTGGTGCATTATTAGGAGTTGAAGTTAGAATTGCCTGCCCTAAAGGTTATGAACCTAATTCATCTGTGGTAAATAAGGCTCGAAAATTATATAAGGATAAAAATTTATTGAAAATTACTAATGATCTCAATACTGCTGTTAAAGGTGCAAATGTTCTTTATACAGATGTTTGGTCATCA
>QCUQ01000032.1 GCA_003210655.1 Prochlorococcus sp. AG-679-M10
AGAAGAAAAATAAATGTTCTTTTAAATTCAACTGTTCAAGAAATTTCTGATCAAAAAATTAGTATTTTGGTTGATTCTGAGATTAAAGACTTAGATCAAGATGTTGTGATCTGGACTGCTGGGGTCAAACCTAACCTTCCCTACATTGATGAACAAGTCACACAAAAAGACGGAAGAATTCTCGTGAATGAAAATTTTCAAATTGATAATTGTGTAAACTCTTTTGCTATTGGAGATATTTCAATCATTAAAGGTATGGAGGATTTGCCTTTGACCGCTCAAGTTGCAATGCAACAAGGAAATCATCTTGCTAAAAATATCGATCTACTCTTTCAAGAAAAAGAGCTTTTACCTTTTGATTTTGAGGACAATGGTGAAATGATTAGTTTAGGAATTGGTGAAGCATCTATTTCTGCTTTAGGTGTAACTTTATCGGGTAAATTAGCATTTGAAGCAAGAAGATTGATTTATGCTTCAAAAATGCCTGATATTAGTAAAAGCTTAAAATCTACGGCTTCTTGGTTATTTCAAAAAAAATCGACTATAAATAACTTTATTAATAAAAAACCATAAACAAGCTTAAACTTTTGTGGCCTATTGTTTATAGGTATATTGAGTTAAATAAGTTTGATATGAATCTGATTTCTTTTTTTAGTAATAATTTAGATGCACTAATAACAGTATTAGTTTTATTTCTGTCATTAATTTTATTTATAAGAAATACTATAGCCCCTGAATTAACTGGTTTATTATGTGTTGGAATATTTATTGTCACTGGAGTTCTAACCCCTGAAAAAGCCTTATCTGGATTTGGAAGCCCATCTTTAATCACTTTGATGGGTTTATTTGCAGTCTCATCTGCATTATTTAAAAGTGGTGCCTTAGATAGAGTAAGGGAACTTATATCTTCTGAAAATATTAAAACGCCTAGAAAATTAATTTTACTTATAACTTTTTTAATAGCTCCAATATCTGGAATCGTTCCTAATACGCCAGTTGTAGCATCCCTTTTACCTTTAATTGAAGGCTGGTGTGAACGACGAAATATTTCACCTTCCAAAGTCCTTTTACCTTTATCTTTTGCAACTCTATTAGGAGGAACACTTACATTATTAGGTAGCTCAGTAAATCTGCTAGTAAGTGATATTAGTCAGCAATTAGGCTATGGGTCTCTTGAATTATTTAGCTTGACTTCAATCGGGATTCCAGTTTGGTTAATAGGCACAACATATATAATCTTAGTCTCTGACGTTCTTTTGCCTGATAGAGGAAGAAATAAAGATTTTATTAAAAATGGTAATATGAATATCTATTTTACAGAAGTTACCATTCCTTCTTCCTCCGAATTAGTTGGCCAATCAGTAAGAAATAGTAGATTACAAAGAAGATTTGATGTTGATGTTCTTGAGTTGCAAAGAAACGGAAAAGTAATATTACCTCCTCTTGCAGATCGCAAATTTGAGCCTGAAGATAGATTGATAGTACGTGTTACGAGGGCAGATTTATTGCGATTACAACAAGAACATACAATTTTGTTAGCTGAAAATAAGAGATCTATTGTCGGCACAAATCTTCTCTCTACTGAAGAAGGTACCAAAACTTTTGAGGCTTTGCTCCCTTCAGGATCAACTTTAGCAGGAGCAAGCTTGAGAGAACTTAGATTTAGGCAACGCCATAACGCGACAGTTTTAGCCCTCAGAAGAGGACAACAAACGGTTCAGGAAAGATTAGGTCAAGCCGTTTTAAGAGCAGGAGATGTTTTGTTACTTCAGGCACCTTTAGACTCAATAAGAGGTCTGCAAGCAAGTAACGACTTATTAATTTTGGATCAATTTGAAGATGATTTACCATTTATAATTAGAAAACCAATTGCAATTGCAATTGCAATTGGAATGGTTCTCTTGCCTTCTTTAACCAATATTCCATTAGTAGGAGCAGTTCTTTTAGCAGTTATAGCGATGGTTGCTTGTGGATGTTTGCGTCCTGCAGAAATACAAAGGTCAATTAGGCTAGATATTATTTTATTATTAGGTTCATTATCAAGTTTCAGTGTAGCTATGCAAGTCACTGGATTGGCCGATCTTATAGCCATAAATTTGGATTTTGTCCTAAGTGGAATGCCACTCTATTTTTCTTTAATAGTAATTTTTGTAGCTACTGTAATACTCACTCAATTTATAAGTAACGCTGCCTCTGTTGCTCTGATATTGCCTGTAGCTATTCAGTTCTCAAACGTTCTGGGGATCTCACCAAACGCCCTGATAATGCTTGTATTGTTCGGTGCAAGTCAATCATTCTTAACTCCAATGGGTTATCAAACAAACTTAATGGTTTACGGACCTGGGAGGTATAGATTTTTTGATATTGCAAAATATGGTGCGGGGTTAACACTTATAATGTCATTGACTATCCCAGCTTTGATAATTTTAAATTTTAAGTAAATAAAGTGCACATAAAGAACGTTGTTTATAAATTAAAAGAAATATACAGAAAGTTATCTGTACCTCAATTCACAATTGTCACGGGGTTAATCATTATTATTTTTGGAACCTTAATTTTAAGTTCTCCATTATGTTCTTCATCTGATGTGGGTTTATGGGAAGCATTTTTTACATCTACTTCTGCAATAACTGTTACGGGCTTAACTATTATTGATGTAGGAGTTGATTTAAATATTTTTGGGCAAATCTTCTTGGCTTTAATGCTTTTATCAGGTGGTTTAGGCTTAATGGCTATTACTACTTTCTTACAAGGATTTGTTGTGAAAGGTACTCAGCTTAGAACTAGATTGGATAAAGGGAAGACTCTCGATGAATTTGGGGTAGGCGGAATTGGTAGAACTTTTCAAAGCATAGCTATTACTGCTACTTCTATTATTTCTATTGGAGCAATAGTATTATATTTTTTCGGGTTTCTAGAAATTCAAAATAAATGGCAAAGACTATGGTCTGCAATTTTTCATAGCATTTCTGCTTATAACAATGCAGGTTTTTCTTTATGGTCTAATA
>QCUQ01000033.1 GCA_003210655.1 Prochlorococcus sp. AG-679-M10
CATTTTTTTTGCATCATAATTTTTTTATTTTAGCAAATAATTTTTGAATATTTCTTATTAAAAACCATATATAAAAAAATCACTTAAGAAGAAAAATATTAAAGATTATTTATACATAATGTTTCGAGCTTAATTAAATTAAGTTTCAAAAGAATACTCAATTAAAACTAATTAATAATGTGGAATATAATAAATTATTATTTTAATTTTTACATGTTTGCAATTGCATTAGGATTAGGTCCTTTAGAAACAATTACAATAGCAATATCAGCTACAGTTTTTATTGCTGCTTTTACATGGGTATCAATTAAAGGTGATTTAAGAGAACTTGCAAACGAACTAATTGATGATAATAATCAGAAAGAAGATAGTTAATTATTTCTATTAATAATTAATTATGTAGCCTTGGATAATCAATAATATGTCTTATTTCCTTAAGGGATGCTCCATAAATTCTATTACCATTTAAATTAACTCCTTTCCATTTTTCTTTTTGGTTAAAAGTATTGTTAATACAAGAGTTATGCCCAAAAGAATGCTTATCATCCCATGTCAAAGTTATATCCCAACCTTTATAGTTTTCTATCATAGAAAAAATAATAATACATCCAAATATTACATACAAAGACAGCAAACAAAAACGAAGGAAATAAGTAGTTTTTTTATAATATTTATTTAATATTCTATAAACTAGGAAACAATTTTTATTTTAAGTGCTGACTTGTCCGCATTTTCTCGAGCAATATTTAGGTCATCATCTGTTGAAAGGACTACCCCCATTCTCCTTCCTTTCTTTGCTATTGGTTTCCCAAATATTAGAACTTTAGTATTCTCTAATTCTAATGCCTCGTTTAGTCCAGAGTATGAAGGAGTATTAGATTCTTTATCTGATATTATTACTCTGGTTGCTGATGGCTTTAATAGTGAAATATTTGGTATGGGTAGATTTAAAAAGGCTCTTAAGTGTAATTCAAATTCATTTATGTTTTGACTAACTAAGGTGACCATTCCCGTATCATGAGGCCTAGGAGATAATTCTGAAAATATAACCTCTTTGCCTTTTACAAAAAACTCAACCCCATATATACCCGAGCCATTTAAATTATTTAATATTTTAGTTGTCATTTCTCGGGCTTCATTAATCAAGGATTGACTCATGTCCAATGGTTGCCAGCTACATTGATAATCTCCTTTGTATTGTTCATGACCTATTGGCTCACAAAATACATTCTCCCCACTATCTTTTCTAATAGTTAAAAGAGTAAATTCATAATCAAAATTTAAGAATTCCTCAAGTATTACACCAACTATTTTTCCTCTTGAATTTTTCAAGGCATCGTTCCAGGCTAACAATAGATCTTCTTTCCTGTTAACTAAACTTTGACCTTTTCCTGATGAACTCATTAGAGGCTTTAGCAAAAGAGGGAAGCCAATTTCAGATGATTTTATTTCTAGCTCATCAACATTAAAAACATAACTAAATTTTGCAGTTTTTATCTTTAATTCTTTAGATGCAAGATTTCTTATTTTATCCCTATTCATAGTTATTTCAACAGTTCTAGCATTAGGAACTATATTTATTCCTTCTTCTTCCAATTCCTTTAAAGCTTCAATTGATAGAGCTTCAATTTCAGGAACTACAAAATCAGGTTTGAGTTCTTTTATCTTTTTTTTTAAAATTTCCTTATCACTCATATCTACGACAAAAGAATGATCAGCTAATTGCATCGCAGGGGCATTTTCGTATTTATCAATAGCTATTACTTCTAAGCCTAATCTTTTAGCTTCAACCACTAATTCTTTTCCAAGTTCGCCACTACCAAGTAATAATATTTTCTTGGGAATAAATTTAAAACTGCCCATCACTAAATGGATTTATGTTAATTGTCATCGTCAGATAGCTTGTTAGAGAGTTTATCTTCTCTTTTGTTAGCTTTTAAATTAGACAAAAAAGAATTATTTCCGAACCAATCATTTTGCTTCATTCCTTTTGTAATTGAAGTTGAAATAGCACCAAGAAAGAAAAAACCCATCATTACCCAAAGGATTCGTTCTAGAGCAATTGAAGGCGAGAAGCCCTGTCCTGAATTAATAATTTCAGTAAGAGGGTCTAAGGGGTCCAAATTGATTATTTAATACGATTACTTAATTATATAAGTTAAGAAAAAACTTTTTACTAAAAATTACAAATAAAAATAATAGGCTAAAAAGGTCTTAAACAACACAAAAACATTTTTTCAATGTTATCTTCAAAAGATGAATTTATAAAACATATGGTAATAGAAGTCCAAAACACAACCGTTGTTTCAGCAAGTGGAGAAGCAAAAAAACTTGGCCAATATTCAGAAAGTGTAATTTTGATAGTAAACGTTGCCAGTTATTGCGGTAATACTGCTCAATATAATGATCTCCAAAAGCTTCATGATAAATATTCAAAAAAAGGTTTAAGGATTCTTGCTTTCCCTTGTAATGACTTTGGAAATCAAGAGCCTGATTCTCTTACAGAGATAAAGAATTTTTGTTCTACAAAATATGGAGTTGAATTCGAAATTATGGAAAAAGTTCACGCGAAAGGTAATACTACTGAACCATATACAACACTAAATAATGTTGAACCAAAGGGTGATGTTGAATGGAATTTTGAAAAATTTTTAATTGGCAAAGACAGTAATGTGATTGCAAGGTTTAAACCTAGTATCCAACCATTTGATGAAAATTTAATTGCCGCAATAGAAGTAGCATTAGATTCTTAATATGGAATTTATATAAAATTTCTATTTAACCCAATAAAACTAATGGGCTATAATTATTTCTGAGATTTTATAACTAAATGAATTCACTTTAGGACTATTTATTCTTAATT
>QCUQ01000034.1 GCA_003210655.1 Prochlorococcus sp. AG-679-M10
TTATTATAAAGATAGATTTGGAGACAAAAAAAATCATCTTAGAACATTATTTAAATACTATTAATAAAGAAGGATATGCAATAGATCCAAAAACTAATGAGCCTATTAAATGTGACTCAAAAGAAATCAAAACTTGTAATGAGACCTTCACAGGAATTAGCGCTAAAGAGATTGGAATAGCAATAACAGAAAAGCGTAATGATCTATTATCTAGATTTGATCATGCCTTATATTTAGGACGAGAGTTACAAAAAGCAGAAGAATGTTTATACAAAAAATTACCCTACATTCAAGATTAAGAAATTAAACGAAAGAAATCTAATTCTTATTGAGATGCTAAATTAAATAAAAATATAAAAGATAAATGAACATCATTTTCTATTTTGCATTTCTAGGTTTTGGTTTTGGAGCCGCTTTCTTATTAGATAAACTTTTAAGAGCAGTTAAATTAATTTAGATAAAAATTTATAAGGTTTTTATAACCTCTCCATGTAAATCATATTCATCCGCAAAACAAATATTTGCTTCAACAAATTTACCGATATAATTTTTTTCATCTTCATTATTTTTAATAGATAATATGACATTGCCATCTATTTCAGGCGCGAAGTTATAAGAACGTCCTATCAGTTCTTTATTATCAGATATTTTTTCTACTAATACTTTAACCGTAGTACCCACATATAACTGATTTTTTTTCTTAGAAATATTTTGTTGAATGGATATTATATTATCTTTTCTCGCATCAGCTATTTCTGAGGGTACCCTATTTGGCAAATCGAAAGCACTTGTTCCTTCCTCCGGAGAAAAGATAAAAACGCCAACATGATCAAACTTATGCCTATGCAAAAAATCTAAAAGATGTTGAAAATGTTTTTGATTTTCTCCTGGGAACCCAACAATTAAACTTGTTCTTAATACAGCAGATGGTATTTGCTCCCTTATTTGACTCAAAATTGATTCATTTAAAGAAGCCTGCCAAGGCCTATTCATACTCTTTAGAACATCTGGATGACTGTGTTGCAAAGGTAGATCAAAATAGGGAACTATATTATTTGAATCTTTAAAAGCTTTAATAACTTCATCAGTTAAACCAGTTGGATATGCATAATGAATTCGTATCCAAGGAACTGAAACTTTAGACAGTTCTTTCAAGAGTCTTGCTAAAGAAGGTTTACCATAAATATCTTGACCATAATTTGTTGTAATTTGACTAATTAGTATTATTTCTTGAATCCCTTGAGCTGCAAGATTTTTTGCTTCTGAAACTATAGATTCTATATCTCTACTGCGTTGAGGACCTCTTAACTTAGGAATAATACAAAATGCACACTTATAATCACACCCTTCAGCGATACGAAGATAAGCAACAAATTTATTTTTATCTACAAAGCGTGGAATTTTTTCATCTGCAATAAATTCAGGTATTTTTGAGACTTCATTAACAATTTCCCCTTTCTCTACTCGATTGATAACCTTAGCTATTTTTTGATAATCACCAGTTCCTACTAAAGCTTTTATTTCAGGCATTTCTTTTAAAAGTTCTTCTTTGAAATGCTGGGCCATACATCCAGCAACTATTACCTCTTTACCTTGATCAGTAAATTCAATTATCTTCCTTATAGATTCTTCTCTAGCTGTTTCTATAAAACTACAAGTATTGACTACAACCACATTCGCATCTTCTAAATCATTTCCTACTTCATATCCCTCCTTATCTAATAACCCTTGCATATGTTCAGTATCAACAAGATTTTTCTCACAGCCAATGTGACTAAAAGCAACCTTTGAAATTTTTTTATCCTTTACCTTTTGATTATTTTGCTTCACGTAATTTAGGTATTATATAAGAAATGATTAACAAAGAAACTTTTTATAAGTCTCATTCAAGGATAATATTAGGATAGATTCTGCAAATTACAAAGATAAAAGATCTATGAATCTTAAGACTTTAAAAAGTAAAAATAAAAAAGATCTGAAATGGCCAAAAATTATAATTGCTATTCTGAGCACCATTGGATTAGTTGATACGGGCTCTATTACCTTAAAAAACTGGGGATTATTTAACTCTCTTTCATGTCCTGGAATCAAAAATGGTTGCGAAACAGTTTTAAATAGCCCATGGGGTACATTATTCGAGAATAGTCAATTCAATATTCCTCTCTCATTAGCAGGAGTTATTACTTATGGTTCAATACTAGGATTTTCAATATTTTTATCATTGAATTTAGTTTCTCCTAAAGAAAAATTAAATAAGATTATATGGTGGGCAATTTTTTTAATCTCTTGCGCTTCTTCTGTGTTTAGTATCCTTTTACTAAATATTATGTTCTTTAAAATCAAGGCTTATTGTTTTTTTTGTATTCTTTCGGCAATTTTATCTATTTCTATTTTTATTATCTCTATGATTGGTGCAAAGTTTGAAAGTAGAGAACCTATGTTTTATAGAGGATTTATTGTTGTTTTAACAGTTCTTGTTGGGGGATTGATATGGTCAAATAATGTTGACCCTTCTAATGCAATTGATATTTCTAAAAGTACAGAAAAAGTATCTCCTGCAATCACTACAACTAGCTCACCCCAGAAAATTAAGTTTGCTAAATTTTTAAGTGATAATAATATTAAAATGTTTAGCGCATACTGGTGCCCACATTGCCATGATCAAAAACAACTATTTGGCAAAAAAGCAGTTAAAGAGTTATCGATTATAGAATGCGCACAAGACGGTAAAGATAATCAATATAAACTTTGCAGAGAAAAAC
>QCUQ01000035.1 GCA_003210655.1 Prochlorococcus sp. AG-679-M10
TAGTATTAGTTTCAATAATTTCAATAGGTAAAGGTAAAGAACCACCCTTAAGTTGAACTTCTAATTCCCTCGCGTTTTCAGCTGAAAAATTTCCACTTATCGTTGCTGCTCCCCCGGTAATACCAGTATTTATGAATTGGCTTCCAACACTAGCTTCACTAATAGATTCTCCATCAAGAACAATAGACAAAAGTTTATCCGTACCTGCAATGGATTTAGTAATTTCAGCAAATTTATTACCACCATCATTACTAAAGGATAATGAGACCTCCCAATTATTATTAGTTTGCTCTTGCCTTCTACCAGCATTTATTAAATCCTTGCCTGATAAGTCAGTTTTATTGAATAGATTAGCAATTTCATTACTTATATATTTTTTAGTTTCGACCAATCTCTCAAATAATTGTTGATTATTAGAAGAATAATTTATATCATTTTCAATTTCAGTAAGATTTTCGATAAGAAGTAAAGACTTCTCTTCGTTTCGTTTATCACCAATTTTGAATTGTTCAATTAAATCATTAAGTTTAAATCTCTGCAATTGCAGATTTTTTAATTGAGAACTTGTATTTTCTTTTTGAGTTCTAAATTCTAATAAAGCAGTTTTACCTAATATCCTTGATGCAGACAAAGGGTTTTGTTCCCCTGGTAACTCCAAAATTAATTGATCACGTCCTAATGTTTGTAAATTAGACTCTGCAACTCCTAAATTATTCACCCGTTTATCTAAAACTGCATTGACAGCTTCTAACTCTTCTTTTGAAACTTTACCCTCTTCTTTTACTAATTGAAGAGTTAGTTGAGAACCTCCTTTTAAATCAAGACCTAATTGTAGTGGGAAATTAATTAATAAATAAATAGAAAAAGTCAGTAGAAAAATAATAAAAAAAAGCCAACCTTGCCTTCTTTTCATTTCTTAAATACTCCCATTGATTACTTCTTCGACTTTTTCGACTATTTGATGTGGTTGAATTATTGTTAAATTTTCTAAATTTCCATTATAAGGAGTAGGAATATCCTGACTAGATAATCTTATAGGTCTAGTATCAAGATCATCAAAACACTCTTCGGTAATCAAAGCAATTAATTCTGCTCCAATACCTCCAGTCTTCATACACTCCTCAACAATAATAACATTATTAGTTTTTTTGATTGAATTTGAAATTGTTTTCATATCAAAAGGTTTTAAACTAATCAAATCAATTAATTCCACGTCAATATTTTTCTTATCTAATTCCTCAATAGCCTTTAAACAATGATGTCTCATTCTTGAATAAGTTAATATAGTAATATCTTTTCCCTCTTTGACTAAATCAGCGTGATCTAAAGAACATATATAATCTCCGTCAGGCAATTCCTCAGATAAATTATATAAAAGGACATGTTCAAAAAATAGAACTGGGTTATTGTCCCTTATAGCAGCTTTCATTAATCCCTTTGCATTAGTAGGAGTGCTACAAGCAACAATCTTAATCCCAGGAACTGCGTGAAAGTAAGCCTCTAATCTTTGACTATGTTCAGCGCCTAGTTGTCTACCTACGCCACCAGGACCGCGAACAACTGCGGGTATTTTATAGTTACCACCACTTGTATACCTGAGCATACCCATGTTGTTGGAAATTTGATTAAACGCTAATAGTAAAAATCCCATATTCATACCTTCAACTATCGGTCTTAATCCTGTCATGGCCGCACCAACAGCCATACCAGTAAAACTATTTTCGGCAATTGGAGTATCTAAAACTCTTAATTCTCCATATTTTTCATATAGATCCTTAGTGACCTTATAAGAACCACCATATTGACCTACATCTTCTCCCATAATGCAAACGTTTACATCATTTGCCATCTCTTCATCAATTGCTTCTTTCAAAGCATTAAATAATAAAGTACTAGCCACGAGTAATTTCCTAATTAATCATATATATAAATTTATACCATCAAGGTTGAATTAGCCTCCTTCGGCAAAAGTTATGAGTAGTAATATTGACAAAATCATACCTGGAGAAAGCAAAAGTATTAAAAGGCCTAAGTCATGTACAGACATTAAAAAATGATAGTTTTATTCAATAATATTAGGATTTCAGTTTTTTTTTATCAAAAAACTTCGAATAAATACAATAAAAAGACCTAATCCTATAAATGCAAAAGAAAAAGTTAATAAGAAGGACAATCCAATAATTAATGTATTAATACTAGAAGATATACTTTGAACAATTTCAGATGAGTTTGATGGTTTATGGAGTGAAAAGTAAATTGCAATTTTATTACTTATAAAATAAGAAAATATACAAAGGAGGAAACTTGTTAATGACACAGTCAAAAAACTTAGGGGACCTTTTTCAGGGGTATTTTGAGTTTCAATATTTACTTTATTAATTGATGTTTGTTCATTATTCATGTTTAATAGAAAAAATTTTTTTTACAAAAAGGTAATACCGCTATTAATTAATTTACAGACCCATGCTTCAAATCCATTATTATTAAACATTTTATGATTTTGTTCAAAAACTTCATTAGCTATAT
>QCUQ01000036.1 GCA_003210655.1 Prochlorococcus sp. AG-679-M10
TCTTTATTATTAAGAAGAAACTTTAATAAACGTTGGAATAACAACCAACCTTTTTCTACTCTTTTTGGACCCAAAATTATAAGAACAATAACTGATATTACAAAAATTGCTGGAGAATTTAAACCTAAAAAATTCATCAATTTCAAACATTCTGAATTTACTTTAGTACATCATAAAAATTAAGGCTAATTATTTTCAAAAGTAGGTAAATAAAGCTCTCTATTTGAAGCAATAATACCTTCTTCTTTAAAGAAAATTTCTAATTCTTTTAAATCGCTTATATCAATTTTATCTCCGCAGTTATCTAAAATATTATTAGAAGTAAACTTCCAAAGGTCATCTAAATATTGATCATCATCGGGAAAAGCTACAAATTTTAGATATGTATTATTTAAAGCATATTCACTTGCAAACTCAGAGTCTAATCCCTCATTTTTAGCATCGCAAAAAACTTTAGCAAACCTTTTACCTACTGAAGTTTGAGCACTGGACAAATCAAGACTTCCTTGAATTGCATAAACATTATTAGGAGCAATAAAAAGAAATATTGGAAGAAAAATTGACAATAAAAGGATCAAAAATACAGCACCAAAATAATTTAAATCTTACACAAGTTAGCAAAAATAGTAACTAATTAAGACAATAAAAAGAAATGTAATTAAATTTTTAAGAATAAAAAACAGAATCAAATGAATGTTAATTATTCAATCTATAGTGAATATATCAGAAGTGAATTTTTACATAATGTCTTCAATTATAAAACTAAGAGGCAAAGGTGTATCGAGAATAATAAATAGTAAAGTAATGTTGTCTCCTCTAGCAGGAGTTACAGATAAAATATTTAGAAAATTAGTAAGAAAATGGGCTCCAGAATCTTTACTATTTACAGAAATGATTAATGCGACAAGTCTTAAACATGGATATGGCACTCAGAAAATAAAACAACTTGAATTAGAAAAAGGTCCCATAGGTGTGCAGATATTTGATAATAGGCCCTTTGCTGTTTCAGAGGCTGCAAAATTGGCAGAGGATTCAGGTGCATTTCTAATTGATATAAATATGGGCTGTCCAGTAAAAAAAATCTCAAGAAAAGGGGGTGGAAGTGCCTTAATTAATGATCGCTTATTAGCTATTGAATTAGTAAAAAGAGTTTCAAATGCTGTAAAAGTCCCTGTTACAGTCAAAACAAGGCTTGGTTGGGAAAATAAAGAAGAGAATATAGAGGAATTTCTATTAAGTCTTCAAGATGCAGGAGCTGAAATGATAACCTTACATGGAAGAACTCGAAAAGAAGGCTTTTCAGGTAAAGCAGACTGGGAAATGATTGGAAAAATTAAAGAACTTTTAGAAATACCAGTAATTGCGAATGGAGATATCAAGAATCCTAAGGACGCATTTAATTGCTTCAAAAAAACAAATGCTGATGGTTTAATGATTGGGAGAGGCATACTTGGTTCTCCATGGAAAATAGGAGAAATAGATTATGCGGTTAAAGAAATTAAAGGTTTTAAAGAACCAAATATTGAAGAAAAATTGTTATTGATTATTGAACATTTGGATGAACTTATAAAAGAAAAGGGCAGTCATGGTTTATTAATAGCCAGAAAACATATTTCATGGACTTGTAAAAATTTTCCAGGAGCAACAAGTCTTCGAAATAAATTAGTAAGAGCAATAGACGCCAATGAGGTTAATGAATTAATAAATAAAGCGATTAAGACCTTAAATTATGAAAAAAAAATATTAAACTGAAAATAATTAGATTTTAAAATGAAAATAATTAGTTCAAAGACGAGTCAAAGAGTTTGTAAACATATGAATAAAGATCACATTGGATCTGTACATAAATATCTAAAATATTATGGAAAGATTTCAGAATTTAAGGAAGCTTATTTGGAAGAAATTTCCAGTCAATTCATGAAAATTAAATATGATGATAAGTTTGCAATTATAAATTTTAAAAATGAAATCTCAGAAGATGAAATTCATGGAACATTAGTTTCTATGATAAAAGAAATTGAATAAATTTATTGTGCCATCTTCGTAAAAAAGAACATCTAAGAATTGCTCTCATAGTAATCCGTAATTTTTTTACATTCTTCAAACGTAAGCATACTCAATCTTGAACTTGCATTACATTTTAAGATTGCACAAACAGCTAACAGATCTGAGCTCTCTACATTAAGTGCTTCAGAAAGCTCAATAACTCTAAGACCTTTCAATATTTTTACTTAAAAATGGATTTAATAAAAACATTTTACTTTAAATTAATGTGCTGCATTTTTTCCTAAACCAGCTATGAATGGGAATGCTTGTTCATCACCAAAGATATCCTCATTAGAAGTTATGGGGATATCACCTTTATCCTTAATATCATTTTTAACATCACTAGATTTTGATTCTATAGATAAATCATTACTTAATTCGCCACCAATTTCATCGGCTAAGCAATTACTAAAACTAAAAAAAAAGGAACTAATGAAAACAAATGAACTTAAAATGATGTTTTTCATAA
>QCUQ01000037.1 GCA_003210655.1 Prochlorococcus sp. AG-679-M10
ATTCCTGAAATCAGTTTAATAAGCTGCTATATCATCAATAATGTAAATTAAAATTGAATAATTTATACTATTGGGTATTCACAAAAGCTCATTCTGAACACAAAATTGGCTTAATACTGGTAGGTTATAAATAAGAAATTTATCCTTCAATGTTCGAAAGATTTACTGAAAAAGCTATTAAAGTCATAATGCTTGCTCAAGAAGAAGCAAGAAGACTTGGTCATAATTTTGTTGGAACAGAACAAATTCTTTTAGGTTTGATAGGAGAAGGGACAGGTGTAGCTGCAAAGGTACTTAAATCTCTGGGTGTAAATTTAAAAGACTCAAGAATAGAGGTAGAGAAGATAATAGGAAGGGGTTCAGGATTTGTAGCAGTTGAGATCCCATTTACCCCAAGGGCGAAGAGAGTCTTAGAGCTATCTCTTGAAGAAGCACGACAATTAGGTCACAATTACATAGGAACAGAACATTTACTTTTAGGTTTAATCAGGGAAGGAGAAGGAGTTGCCGCAAGAGTTTTAGAAAATCTAGGTATTGACTTGACGAAAGTTAGAACACAAGTCATAAGAATGCTTGGAGAAACTGCTGAAGTTGGTTCAGGTGGTTCTTCAAATAAAGGCAATTTGAAGACAGCAACTCTTGACGAATTCGGTACAAATTTAACAAAACTGGCAAGTGAATCAAAACTTGATCCAGTTGTTGGACGTCATTCAGAAATAGATAGAGTTGTTCAGATCTTAGGCAGAAGAACTAAGAATAACCCTGTTCTTATAGGTGAACCTGGAGTAGGGAAAACAGCTATAGCTGAAGGCTTAGCACAGAGAATTCAACTTGGAGAAATTCCTGATATCCTTGAGGATAAAAGAGTTCTAACTCTTGATATTGGTCTACTTGTCGCAGGAACAAAATATAGAGGTGAATTTGAAGAAAGATTAAAAAAAATAATGGAAGAAATTAAATCTGCCGGTAACGTCATATTAGTTATTGATGAGGTTCATACTTTAATAGGGGCAGGAGCTGCTGAAGGTGCTATTGACGCTGCGAATATATTAAAACCAGCGTTAGCTCGAGGTGAACTCCAATGTATAGGTGCTACAACTCTTGATGAATATAGAAAACATATTGAAAGAGATGCTGCTCTTGAAAGAAGATTCCAACCTGTAATGGTTGGAGAGCCATCTATTTCAGATACTATTGAAATTTTAAAAGGTTTAAGGGAACGCTACGAGCAACATCACCGTTTAAAAATTACAGATGAAGCTTTAGAAGCAGCAGCTCATTTAGGTGATCGCTACATTTCTGATAGGTTTTTACCAGACAAAGCTATAGATCTTATAGACGAGGCTGGTAGTAGAGTAAGGCTGATCAATTCCAAACTTCCTCCTGAAGCGAAACAAATCGATAAAGAATTAAGACAAGTTCAGAAACAAAAAGAAGAATCAGTAAGAGATCAAAACTTTGACCAGGCAGGTGTTTTAAGAGAAAAAGAAATTGAATTATCTGCAAAAATAAAAGAGCTTTTAGAAAACAAAAAAGAAAGTTCCGAAAAAAATGATATAAAAGATGATAAAGAAACTACAAAAAATAATTCAACTATTATTCAAAACCCTTTTGTGGGTGAAGAAGATGTAGCTCATATAGTTGCTTCTTGGACAGGAGTTCCTGTTCAGAAATTGACAGAAACCGAGTCAGTAAAACTTCTTAATATGGAAGAAACTTTACATCAAAGGTTAATAGGTCAAGATGAGGCTGTTAAGGCAGTATCAAGAGCTATTAGAAGAGCTAGAGTTGGGTTGAAAAATCCAAATAGGCCTATTGCAAGTTTTATTTTTTCAGGTCCAACTGGTGTTGGGAAAACAGAATTAACTAAATCCTTAGCTTCGTATTTCTTTGGTAGTGAAGAAGCCATGATTAGATTAGATATGTCTGAATTTATGGAAAGACATACTGTCAGCAAATTAATTGGTTCACCTCCAGGTTATGTGGGCTTCAATGAAGGAGGACAACTTACAGAGGCAGTAAGAAGGAGACCATATACGGTGGTACTTTTTGATGAAGTTGAGAAGGCTCATCCAGACGTATTTAATTTATTACTACAATTATTGGAAGATGGAAGATTAACAGACTCAAAAGGTAGAACAGTCGATTTTAAAAATACTCTTTTGATAATGACGTCTAATATTGGCTCGAAAGTAATTGAGAAAGGTGGTGGAGGTTTAGGCTTCGAATTCTCAGGAGATTCAGTTGAAGATAGTCAATACAACAGGATAAAATCTTTAGTAAATGAAGAACTAAAACAATATTTTAGACCAGAATTTTTAAATAGACTCGATGAAATAATTGTGTTTAGACAATTAACTAAAAATGAAGTTAAAGATATTGCAGAAATAATGTTAAAAGAAGTTTTTTCTCGATTAAACGATAAGGGTATAAAATTAGATGTTACTGATGCATTTAAAGAAAGGCTTGTTGAAGA
>QCUQ01000038.1 GCA_003210655.1 Prochlorococcus sp. AG-679-M10
ATCACGCTGGGGTTATGTGGCATGGTACATATTTTGATTGGCTTGAAGAAGGAAGGATCAATGCACTTTCAAAAGCAGGTATAAATTATGTTGACCTAACTAAAAATGGTTTTGAATTGCCATTAATTGATTCTTCAATAAAATATATTTCACCTTTATTTCTTGGAGATAATATAACAATAGAAACTATATTTAAAATAAGCAAAAGTCCAAAAATAGAAATCCATTCAAAATTCATGGACAAAAGGAAAAAAGTACTTACTATAGCTGAAGTAAATTTAGTTCTTATAGATAAAAAAAGTTTTTCTATCGTTAGGAAAAGGCCTGATTTTATATCAAAAGCTTTTTTAAAATTAAACGGATAATATAATTATTAGTTAATTTATTAATTATTCAAAGCAATTAAATTCTACTATTTAATGAAGGATATATTTCTAGTCTTGGATTCATATCAATATCAAATGGAATCAAGATATCAGGAAACATCTTCCCTAACAAATCTTTTTACTGAAAACAAATTTATAGGATGGTTAGGTCTTTTTATTATATTCTTTTCAATCTTTGCAATTATTATTTTTCAATTTCTTGAATGGGAAAGTAATGACAAAAATAAGGATTAAAAAAAGACTTGGATTATAATATTTATAAATATAATTCAAAATGGCCATTTACTTAAAAATAACTAATCCAACTGAAGTTGTAAAAAAAAAGACCTCTAAATGGCTAACAGATATAACACCCGAAAGAATTGATAGAAAACTAGTTGAAGACGAAGTTATTAAAGGTATTATTGAACAATTAACATTGGAAGGTATTGAAGGCGAGATTTCAGCAATAAGTGGTTTTGATGTAAAAGACTCTACATTAATTACAAAAAATGATTTTATAATTAGAAAAACAAAATCTTTTTAACTAAAAAATAATAAATAAAAAATTAATGAGTGATATTTTTATTATTTTAGTTTCTCTACTTTTTTTGTTATTGATAACTATAATTAGAGCTTTTCTAATAAAAAAAAGAAAAAATAATTTAAATAATGCTTTAAATGCAAATTACTTTCTTGAAACGTTAAATAAACTTATCAATCAAAATAAATACAATCTATTGGAGGAAAGAATTAGATTAAAAGTTGTAGATGCTTATGGTAATGAAGATTTGACGAAGTGGATTGGGAATCCCCCTCTCGAGGTACGATTAATTCATAAGAGCATTAATAATGGATCAAAAAGATTTAAAGAGGGTATTCCTTACTTTTGGGAAAAAGTAATTTTAAAAGAATTTTCTGATCAGGATTCTTTTTTTAAAAAATGGGATTCTTATCGCAAGATTAATCCAATTATTAATGATGAAATAATAGGTGCTAGTAGAATTTTGGAACATGAAGATTGGTTTATATTTATAGCTAGTCAAATAGAAAAAACTTGTTTAAATTTAATAGAAAATAATACATCGACGAAGAATAATGAAAACTATAAAAAAGGAATTATATTTGAAAACCATTGTATGGAAATTCTCAAAAAGAACGGGTGGAAAGTGAAAGAAACACCTATTACCGGAGACCAAGGAGTAGATTTGATTGCCTCAATCGATAATTTAAGGATTTGTATACAATGTAAAAATCACAAAAAGGCAGTAGGCAACAATGCTGTTCAAGAAATTTCTGCTGGTAAATTATATTGGAAAGGAACTCATGCGGTATTAGTATCGAAATCTGGTTTTACTAAATCTGCACAAAAACTAGCTAGAGCTAATAAAGTGAAACTAATAAATGAATTTGAATTAAAAGATTTAGAAAATCTACTAATTTAACTAAATTACATAAGTTGGGATATCCCTTCCTTATACAAAACAAGTGTCGTAAAGATTCCAGAAGCCCATATTAAACCTCTAGCAATAGGAATGTTTAAGACATAAGCGCCAATATACAGGAAACGTAAGAGAGGGTGCATCCAAGCAGCTATTAATGAGAGGTTTGTATCAGGTAAAGTAATTAAGCAAAGTATGCAAGCTGGAGCATGAATAGAGATACTTTCCCAGCAATTCTGATGACACCAAACAGCTCTTTTACCAAAATCTGGTAATTCGTCAAATAATGCCCTTGGTGCAGACATGTTCTCCATAGAATAACCCGCTTTGATTCTTCCAAGAGTTAAAGGAATTGTCGATAGTAATACAACTACAACGGACAGGCAAAGGCTCCAAGCGAAAACTATTGGCATATATCTTAAATATTTAATTTAGCTTAATAAATTACTACTAATTATCGCGGAATAAGATTTAATATTTAAAAACTAATGTTTTAATTTATATTCATAAGCTATATTAAAGTCCTTATGGACATTTCAAAAATATTAATAATACTACTTGGTAGTATTGTAATTT
>QCUQ01000039.1 GCA_003210655.1 Prochlorococcus sp. AG-679-M10
ATAGGTTTTAATTTTTATTAATCTACAAAATCTTACATATCTTTGCTATAGATAAAATGTAAGTATTTTGAAAGGTGATTTTAATAATGGTTAACTTTCGATCAACTATGCGACTAAATCAAGAAAAACAGTTACAAAACCTAGGTATAGCTTAATTATTGATCTGCATGGCATGTAGGGGGTCAGTGGCTCAAGTCCACTATCTAAATAATAGATATTCTATTTTTGACGGTAGAAAGACTGATTTACCCATAAAGGACGATTTAGAAGAAAAATATTTAGTATTACCAATTCATCACAAAGTTACAAGAGTACATATTTGTAAAATTGCAAAAATAATAAATGAAGGTTGGTTGAAAAAAGTTTTAAATTAATCTAAATCAAGGCATTAATTGAAAACAATTACAAAGCATTTACTAGCGCTTTTTATAAATAAGGAAGAGTTTTAAAATCCCAATATTCATAAAAATGATTTTTTATTATTAAAAATATGTTTTAATAATAATTTAATAACAAGATAACTTTTTTAAACACTTACTTAAGAATTCTAAGTCTTTTGTACGTCTTAAAAGAAATTAAAATAATTTTATTGAGCTCTATATTAATCAAATGAAAGTATCTATTATAGGGGGAGGAATTATAGGTCTATCCATAGCCAGAGCACTCTTAATAAAAGGGTATAAAAATACAATATTAATTGAGAAAGAAGAAGCCATCGCGAAGCATCAATCTTCAAGGAATAGCGGAGTTATGCATTCTGGTTTGTACTATAAACCTGGAAGTTTAAAAGCCAAACTTAGTAGAGATGGAATTTTAAAAATGAAGTCATACTGTACAAACCATAATATCAATTGGGAAGAATGCGGAAAAATTGTAGTTGCTAATGAAGCGACCCAAAAAAATAGTCTTGAAAATTTATTTGAAATTGGAATAAAAAATAATTTAGAAAATATTGAAATTTTAAATCGAAAAGAAATTAATAAAAAAGAGCCTTATGTAAATGCTTTATCGGGAATTTATGTCCCAGAAGAAAGTATTGTTAATTATCAAAAAGTTGCAACTTCATTTGCAGAAGAAATTAAAGCATTTGGAGGAAAGATTTATACAAAAACTTTAATTAAAGATTATAAATATAATAAAACGAGGAATAATTTTACTATCTTTTCAGAAGATGGAAAGTCATTTGAATCTGATTTAATAATATCTGCTACTGGTTTATACGGAGATAAGGTAGCAACCAATTTAGGAATTAATATTAATAAGATGCAAACCATTCCATTTAGAGGTGAGTACTATTTTATAAAGAAGGAATTCCAATACTTAGTAAAAGGTTTAATCTATCCAGTCCCTAATCCAAAACTCCCTTTCCTAGGAGTTCATTTTACTAAATTAATCAACGGTGAAGTAGAAGCAGGGCCAAATGCAGTTCTCGCCTTAGCAAGAGAAGGTTATGATTGGAAAACAATAAATTTAAAGGAACTTTGGGAATCATTAAGCTATCCAGGACTAAGAAAATTTATATATAAATATCCGGATGTAACAGCCGGTGAGGTATTAAGATCCCTAATAAAACCAATATTTGTAAATAGTCTTAAAAAATTAATCCCAGATATCAGATCAGAAATGCTAACCAAAGGTGATTCAGGTATTAGAGCTCAACTTATGAATTTTAATGGTGGATTAGAGCAAGATTTTTGTATAAAAAAAAGTGGTAATATAATTTCTATTTTAAATGCTCCTAGCCCAGCTGCAACTTCATCTATAGCAATTGCAGATTATTTAATTGAATTCCTTGACTTATAAAATTTATTGTTTATTAAGAATTTTTTAATATATTTATTATCTGATTACTTGGAGAATTTTTAAGATATTTTTTTTTAAAATCTACATAATTAAATTTTGGTGCATTTTTATTATCAAATAATTCCCTAATAACCAATGAAATTGAATCAAAATCACTTGGGGCATCAATAACATGACCAAATCTATACCTACCTTTTTGTCTATCACCAATATTTATTACTTTCGTTTTTAGTAAAGGGGCTTCGATAATACCACTAGAAGAATTCCCAATTACACAGTCAAAAAGTAATATGGCATTAAGATAGATTTCTTGACCAAGAGATGGAATATATGAGAATTTTCTTGGATTTTTATCAACATAAATTTTTATTAATTTAAGTATTTCTTCAT
>QCUQ01000040.1 GCA_003210655.1 Prochlorococcus sp. AG-679-M10
AAGGGGTACAGACTCAAGAAGGTAAATTATTGCTCGATAACCATAAATTGAGCTATCACTATGAGAGATTTCAAAGATGGTTAGATGGTGAGCTTATAGCTCCTGTTTCAGTTGACATGGCATTGACTAGATCATGTGGAGCTATGTGTGCTTTTTGTTATGCGATGGTTCAAGAACCTCAAGAAAGAACAGCGATAAAAACCCATGATGCTTTAAATTTATTAGATGATTTTGCAGAAATAGGAGTAAAAGGAGTTTCTTTAATTTCAGATGGAGAAAGTACGTTATCAAGAGCTTATGTTCCTTTTATTCAGCATGCTGCAAAAAATGGCATTGATATTGGTAATGCAACAAATGCTTGGGATTGGCGACCTGAAAAAGTTGATCAAATTCTACCTTTTATGAAATGGGTTAGATTTACCGTGGCTGCAGGTACACCTTCTAGATATGCAGAGATTATGTATAAAAGTAAGGAAAATACAGAAGTTTTTGATAAAGCTATGAAAAATATAAAGTATGCGGTTGAACTTAAAAGAAAATTAAATTTAGATGTCACTCTTGGGATTCAAATGGTTTTAATGCCTGAATTCAAAGATGAGATTATACCTTTTGCAAAATTAGGAGTTGATTTAGGAGTTGATTATGCTGTTATAAAGCACTGTTCTGATGATACCGAGGGTTCGCTTGGAGTTGATTATTCAAAATATGATGCAATGACTAATTTATTACTGGAAGCTGAAAATTTATCAAATAGTAAAACTAAAGTTATTGTGAAATGGAGTAAAATAGAGGAAGGTACTAATTGCTCATACACATCAATGTATGGTCCGCAGTTTTTATTACAAATAAGTGGATCTGGATTGGTTGCTCCATCAGGTATGTTTTTTAATGCCAAATATTCCAAGTTACACATTGGTAATTTTACAGATGAAAGATTTATAGATATTTTTCGTTCTGAAAGATATAAAAGATGTATGAATTATCTTACTTCAGAAAGATTTGACGCAAAAACAATGATGGGTAGTTTACCAATACAACATTACTTAAATATTGCAATTGATAACCATCTCAAAGGGATAAAAAAAATAGAAAATAAACAATCAGCAACTAAACCTCTTCATGTTAATTTTCTATAGAAAAGTTTAATTTTTGAAAACCTGTATCACTTTTTCTTTCAGAATTTCTTTATCTATTGGATAATTCCCTATAGTATCCACCGCAATAGCGGCTCTACAAGCTCCAATAGCGGCGGAAACCATCATTGACTCCTTACATGCTAGTCCAACTGCCATGACAGACAAAAGTGAGTCGCCAGCACCTGATACGTCAATGGGATTAGTAGATAAGGCTGGGAAAGATTGGGAATTCATTTTTTTAAGAGATTTATCGTATGCTATGAATCCATTAGCTCCTAGCTTCATTACCACTCGCATACTACTAGTCTTTTTAAAAAGCTTTTGAGTTAAAGCTTCTAATCCAGATTCTTTATCTTGAAGAGCAATTCTAGCTTCCTTTTCGTTGGGACACAATAAATCATAATTAATAAATTTAGTAACATTTCCTACCTGGCTACTACATTGCAAATCACCAAATAACATCAATTTATATTTTTCAGCTAATTCAGATAATCTTTTTAAGATCTTTGCAGTAATCAAGCCATAAACAAAATCTGAAACAATAATTCCATTTGATAGAGGAGCTAGTTCCTCTAATTTTTGTATTATTTTTTCTTCTATATCAGGAGATAACATATCATCCTCTAACTTACTTACTCTAAATAGTTTCTGATTTTCCACCATGTATCTTTTCTTGAATGTAGTTGGTCTCGATTTATCAATAACAAAATGGGTTTTTACTTTACTTAATTTTAATTTATTGATTAATTTTTTAGCATTTTCATCACTCCCTACTACAGATATAAAATCACAATGTGCGCCAAGAGAACTTACATTAGCAGCTACAAGAGCAGCTCCTCCAATAAAGTTTTTTTGTTCCAATTCTTTAACTACAACTACAGGCGCTTCAGCGCTCATCCCAAGGGCTTCACAGGCAGAATACTGATCAAGAATAGAATCTCCAATTACTATAAGTTTACATTTATGAAATTGATCCATTGTATTAAAAAGATCATCTTCAATAATTTTTTGTCTTTTACAAGCATTCTTAAATTGCAAATATTTACTATCAAG
>QCUQ01000041.1 GCA_003210655.1 Prochlorococcus sp. AG-679-M10
TTGGTTCTTTACTTTTTGTTCTCTTGATGGCTATGTTATTAAGTACTACGAATACTTTTATTAAAAAAGAATCATTTACATTTCTAGAAATCCTTTTCACTTGTATTTCTGCATTTGCAACAGTAGGTTTTGATATCGGTTTGACATCAAAATTAAATCATTTTGGCCAATTTATTTTAATTATTGGTATGTTCGTAGGAAGACTTGGGATTCTTTTGCTTTTAAGTGCTCTTTGGCAGGCTCTATATAAGAGTAGAATAGAAAGACAAAAAAGAATTGGCTATCCAAAAGCTGATCTTTATGTTTAGCCTTTACTAAAATTTATTATGGCTGATTGGTGGCAATGGTCTCCACAAAAAGAAGAGGAAACTCTAACCTTTGCAGTTGTAGGAGTCGGCAGATTTGGAACGGCTGTTTGTAGAGAACTCATAAGTAATGGTGCAGATGTTTTGGCTGCAGATGCTTCTGAGAAGGCTATTGATGATTTAAGACAATTAGAACCTTCTATTGAGGCAAGAGTAGTAGATTGTACTGATGAAGAATCAATGAAGGAATCAGGTATTTTAGAGATGAATACTGTTGTGGTAGGCATAAGTGAGCCTATTGAAGCAAGTATTACTACTACTCTGATTGCTAAGGATAGTGAAGGAACAAAAGTAAAAAGAGTAATTGCAAGAGCCACGAGTGATTTGCACGAAAAGATGTTAAAAAGAGTTGGTGCTGATAAGGTTGTTTTTCCTTCTAGAATGCAAGGTGAAAGATTAGGATTAGAACTTGTTAGACCCAATCTTATTGAAAGATTAGAGTTGGATAATCAAACTGGAATAGATGAAATAACAGTTCCAGAAGAATTCATTGGTAGATCTTTGAGAGATTTAAATTTAAGAAAAAATTTTTTAGTTAATGTTCTTGCTGCTGGGGCTCCAGAACAATTAACAGTGAATCCTCCTGCAAAATATATTCTTGAGAGAGGAAATATTCTGGTAGTTATGGGAAAAACTTTAGATTTACAAAAATTACCTCAAAACTAATTATTTATCCTCGGATTTTTTTGTATACCTAATCCTTTGAGGAGCTCCTTTTAATCTTTTAATACTTTGTCTTTCTAATGTATCTCTGAAATTATCGGTATTAATATTAGTATCTGATGTATGTGATTTGGCCTCTCGTTCAAAATAATTTTTAATTCCTTCCTGAATCAATACCTTTGCCATATTGCTGACAGTTCTTGATTCATTCTCAGCTAAAATATTTAGTTGCTCACAAATTAATTCTGGAAGAACTACTTGTATTCTAGGGGATTTTGGCTTCCCATTAGTTGAATTTTGGCGGGTTGCCATTAGTCAAACTGAATAACTGTTACTTCTAAGTATACACAGTTAGTCAAGGGTAGTATCTTTGTGTATATTGATAGTAAGGATATAAGCCTTTGATTAATTACTTCCTTGTGTAAATTATGAAAAATTCAAGAAAACTTGATTCTTCTCAAAGATCAACAATTGATAAAAAGAAAAAAAAAATAATACAGTCTGAGTCTTTAAGTAATGAGAATAGTGATGTATTAGTATCTGCAGTGATAAGTCCATATTTATTGACACATTTGCATCAAGTTCTGCAGCGCTCTGAATATTATGCTCAGAAAGATGGAAGAATATCTCATGCAGCTAATTTTGCAAAGCTAAGGAAAGTTCTATGTTTAGATGCAAGAAGTATGGCAGATGCCTCAGCCAAAGAAATAAAAGATACTGATCAAGATTTATCTATAAATAAATATAACGAACAAAACGTAGCTTGAGGTAATAGTCTATTGATATGAATTAATGGAAACTGATGATTAGTAATGTTGAAAAACTCTACAATTTGATAGCTAATGATTCAAAAAAAAAACAAAGTTTATTTTTGATGGCTCTTAATAATCCAAAATCAGCTCTTGAAAAAATTTGTGAGATTGGTAGAGAATTAGATATTCAAGTTACTAAAGAAGAGGTTATAGACTATTTGTCGACTGTGGATGACGAAGCAACTAAATTATGGTTGATTAAGGCTAGAGGAGGTCTTTAGTAAAGGGTTTTGATTAGTTCCTTCTTTTGTTGGTGGTGTTATT
>QCUQ01000042.1 GCA_003210655.1 Prochlorococcus sp. AG-679-M10
GTAATCAAGAACTTTAACTATATTTCTTTTATAAGGATTTTCATATTGCCTAAAAGTACTAAATATTTTTAAAAAACTTGAAATTACAATTGGATTTGATTTGTCATATTCTAGAATTTTATCTGCTATGTATTTATAACCTGATCCATCTGTGGAGTGGAATAATGAATTTCTTGTTACGTATGCATTTAATATAGATCTTAAAGTATTGGGTGATTTGACATCAAAATATTCATTTTTAAAAAGAGCCTCAATATTTTTTTGATTATTATTTATCTCAATTGATGCTTCAAAAAAGAACCAATTATCTAAGACTACTGGATTGTGTTTCCATTTATTAAAAAAAATATTTGAAATTAATTCTCTTTCCGGACAATTAATCCTTGTGAATACATTCAAAGCAGCTTTTGAAAGAGTCATTGAATTACTATCTATATAACTAATTACTTTATTTTTAATTCCTTCATATTTGCTATGTAAAAGTAACCTCCATATTGTTTCTATTAGTTTTCTTTCATCCTTACCCTCAGGCCATATTTTAGTAATGTTTTTATCAATCTCTTTAAGCTTATTAAGTAGTTCTACTTTTAATTTAGTACCAAAAAGATAATTTAAGTCGTCAATAGTTTTATAAATTTTTAATGGATCGACTTTCTTGATCTCTGATTCTATTTCAGAGAAGGTTGGTATACTAAGTATTTCAGATAAGAGAGATAAATTTATACTTTTATTATTCTTTATTATTGAACTTAATGTAGTTATTAATTTATTTTCAATATTAATATCGGGTTCTTCATATATTCTTTTGCAAATTATTTTTTTATATATACCTTTTATCGTGTCATATATCGTGAAATAATCAGTTTCAAATTCTAGTATTAATAATTTCTCAGCAAATGTAGTATCTGTTTCCCATATAATGGGAGCTGAGAAATTTCGAAAATAAGAAATTATTGGGTTATCAAATTTGGAGTTTATATTTTCTAAAGTGAATTCTTCTTCCATTTCTTTTAAGATAAGTGTCTTATTTATTTTTTCATAACTATTCAAGAATATTGCAATATTAATAGGAATTATTAGAGGTAAATCGTTATAAAGATTTTTTTTATTTGAATTTATTTGCGAGACTTGTATTTTAAGGATTTGTTTTTCTTTATCCCATTTTCTTTTAAACTTAACTAGTGGAGTTCCATTTTGTTTATACCAAGTTTTAAATTTTTCAATATTTATTTCTTTGTTATTCTCTAAAATCTTATCAACAAATTGATCAATAGTTGCTGCTTTTCCATCATAAGTAGAAATAAAATTACTAAAACCATTATTAAAGTTTTCATCTTTTACTAATGTTTTAAGCATCCTTATTATTTCTGCTCCTTTTTCGTAGATAGTAGTTGTATAAAAATTGTCTATCTCTAAATATTTTTCAGGTCTCACTGGATGTGATGTGGGACCAGAGTCTTCTCTAAATTGTGCTTTTCTTAAGAATTTTGCATCTTCAAGTCTTTTTATTGAACGATTATGAAGATCTGATGTAAATTCCTGATCTCTAAATACTGTTAAACCCTCTTTTAGGGATAATTGAAACCAATCTCTACAAGTTATTCTATTTCCCGTCCAATTATGAAAGTACTCATGAGCGATTACACCTTCTATACGCTCTAGCTCTTCATCAGTCGTAGTCTCTTTATTTGCAAGTATTAATTTAGAGTTGAAAATATTGAGGCTTTTATTTTCCATCGCTCCCATATTGAAATGCCTAATTGCAACAATATTAAATAAAGATAAATCGTATTCAAGATTATATTTTTCTTCGTCCCATTTCATTGACTTCTTTAATGAATTGATTGAATGTTGTACATATTTTTCATCACCTTTTTCCACATAAATATTTATTTCTACTTTTTTATTAGATCTAGTATTGAAGTTATCTTTTATGCAGTTCAGTTTTCCTGCAACTAAAGCGAAAAGATATGAGGGTTTAGGATATGGATCTTCCCATATCACTTCGTGCCTTCTGTGTTCAAGATCATTT